>JBBIHI010000202.1:0-4846 GCA_037447095.1 Thiotrichaceae bacterium | reverse complement strand
GATTGTTTAAAGTGAGACAGTGAATGACAGGTATTTCCGCAGCATTACGCGACGCCGTACACCAGCACGCCCCCACTTCCCTGATGGGTATGCAGCAACGGCTATTCAGCTTCTGGTTCAACAGCTTCATTTACAACCAGATTTGGGAAGACCCACGGGTTGACCTGGAAGCGCTGGAACTGACCCCGGAAAGCCGTATCCTGACCATCGCTTCCGGTGGCTGCAATGTACTCAATTACCTGACGGCATCCCCTGCGCATATCACTGCCATTGACCTGAACCCTTATCACATGGCGCTGACCCGTTTGAAACTGGCAGCGATGAAACATCTGCCTGACCATGCGGCGTTCTATGACTTTTTCGGTTATGCCGACCGTGGGCAGAACCTGGAAAACTACCAACGTTACATCCTCCCGCATCTGGATGATGGCGCGGAAAGCTTCTGGCAAGGCCGCAGCATTCTCGGACAAAAACGCATTGAGATGTTCCGCGACGGTTTGTACCGGCATACCCGCTTCGGCTGGTTCATGCGTTTCCTGCACTGGATTGCCCGTCGCACCAACTACCAACCTGACAAGCTGCTCAGTGCCAGCAGCCTGTATGAGCAGAAGGCTATTTTCGACCAGCACATTGCACCATTCTTTGATAACCGGCTGGTGAAATTCCTCGGCAAGCTGCCCATTTCCGTGTTCAGCCTGGGCATTCCACCACAGCAATACAAAGCGATGAAGGAACAAGGCAACCTGATTGCCCAATACCGCGAACGGGTGGAACGGATTGCCTGCCAGTTCCCGATCCAGGACAATTATTTCGCCTGGCAGGGTTTCAGCCATAGCTATGACCATGCCAAGCGTCAGGCCATTCCGGCATATTTGCAGGAAGACAACTACGAAACCATCCGCAGCCAGTTAGGCAAGATCGACACCCACCTCGGTTCCATGATTGATTTTCTGGAACAGCAACCTGATCACAGTTATGACCGCTTCGTATTCCTCGACGCGCAGGATTGGATGACGGATGAAGTCCTCACCCGCCTGTGGACGCAGGTTGCACGGGTCGGCAAACCGGGCACACGGATTATCTTCCGTACTGCCGTTGCTGAATCACCGCTGGAAAATGCCCTGCCCGTTGGGCTGCGCTCCCGGTTTGTCTATGAAGCAGAACGTTCCGCGCAAGGTTTCCAGCACGACCGTTCGGCTATCTACGGTGGCTTCCATCTCTACCTTAAGGAAGCCTGAGATGGATGCAGCGCAACTCATGGATCAGCAGTACCGCTTCCAGCGGCATGTTTATGATCTGTCGCGTAAATATTACCTGCTGGGGCGTGATGCGCTGCTTCAGGAAATGCCGGTACAGGCGGGTGAAACCGTGCTCGAAATCGGTTGTGGTACTGCACGTAATCTGTTGTGGCTGGCTTACCGCCATCCGGCAGCGCAACTGTACGGCATGGATGCCTCCAGCATGATGCTGGAAACCGCCCGTGACAAATTGCAAAGCACCCTCTACCACGACCGGATTACCTTGCGTCAGGGCTTGGCCGGGCAAATCAGCTACCGTGATTTCGGGCTGGACAAGCCGTTTGACCACATTGTGTTTTCTTACGTGCTGTCGATGATTCCGGGTTGGCAAACCGCGCTGGAACAAACCCTGGACATCCTCAAACCGGGCGGCTGCCTGCATGTGGTGGATTTTTCCGACCAGGCATCCATGCCCGCCTGGTTCCGTAAACTGCTGCTGACATGGCTGGACTGGTTCCACGTCCACCCTGACCCGGCGGTACCTGGCTTTCTGGAACAACTGGCAACCCGCCACCATGACCAGTTGCGTATGCGTCAGTTACCGGGGCGCTACGCCTTGCTGGCGCATTACCAAAAAAGGGGAACTCCTGATGAGCATCAACCAGACATCCCGCACCTATCGAAGTATCTGGATTTCTGACACCCATTTGGGGTCACGCGGCTGCAAGGCCGAATTCCTGCTGGATTTCCTGCAACACAATCAGGCGGAAAACCTGTATCTGGTCGGTGACATTATCGACGGCTGGGCATTGCGCAAACGCTGGTACTGGGATGCATTCCACGACCAGATATTGCACCTGCTGTTCGAGCGGGTACAGCGCGGAGCCAAGATCACTTACGTCAGCGGCAACCACGATGAATTTTTGCGCCCGTTCCTGCATCACCAGATCAGTGCCATCCATTTTGAAGATGAAGTGGTGCATACCACGGCGGATGGGCGGCGCTTCCTGATCCTGCATGGCGACCAGTTTGATGGGGTCATGCAATTTGCCCGCTGGCTGGCGAAACTGGGTGATTGGGCGTATGAACATCTGCTGCGCCTGAACACGCTTTACAACAAACTGCGCCAGTGGCTTGGCTACCCCTACTGGTCATTGTCGGCCTACCTAAAACACAAGACCAAATCAGCGGTCAATTTCATTTCCGCCTTCGAGGAAACCCTCGCCAGGGAAGCCAAAAAGCGCAAACTGGATGGCGTAATATGCGGCCACATCCACCATGCCGAAATCCGCGAAATCGACGGTATCCTGTACTGTAATGACGGTGATTGGGTGGAAAGCTGCACAGCTTTGGTGGAAGAGTGGGACGGCAGCCTGCATGTGGTGCAGTGGACGGAAGCCCTTAACCCAACAGCCCGTAGTACCATCCATCAAGGCTCTGAACCTGTTCCCGCCTGAGAGGTGGATAAACCGTGAAGTGTCACGAAACTGACACATTGTTCCGGTTAAATGCCTGAATAAAATGGAATTCACCCAGGTTTAACATGAGTACTATCCTGATTGTCGAAGATGAACAGCCCATCCGCAGTATGGTGGGTTATGCCTTGAGACCCGCCGGTTTCGAGTTGCAGGAAGCAGCCGACGCCGAGCAGGCGTATGCCGAAATCAACCGCAAGCCGCCCGAGCTGATCCTCATGGACTGGATGCTGCCCGGCAGCAGCGGCCTGGAACTGGTCAAACGCCTGAAACGCAATGCCTCCACCCAGGATATTCCGGTCATCATGCTGACCGCACGCGGGGAAGAAAACGACAAGCTCAATGGCTTCAAGGCCGGGATAGACGATTACATCAGCAAACCGTTCTCCCCTGCCGAACTGATTGCGCGGATTCAGGCGGTGTTACGCCGAACCAAACCTGCCACCAGGGAAGATTCGCTGGACTTTGCCGGTCTGGTGCTCGACCCGCTCAGCCACCGCGTCACCGCCAATGACATGGAACTGGAATTCGGCCCGACGGAATTCCGCCTGCTAAAATTCTTCATGCAGCACCCGAACCGGGTCTACAGCCGTGAACAGTTGCTGGATAACGCCTGGGGGCGCACAGTGTATGTGGAAGAGCGCACGGTGGATGTGCATATCCTGCGCTTGCGCAAGGCATTGGCTCCGCACGGGTTTGACCATTACATCCAGACCGTGCGCGGGGCAGGCTATCGTTTTTCGCCGGATGCGTGATGCTGGCTATAGTCCAGTACTTTACCGGCAAATACGCGGAAATCCTGCAAATGTCGGGTACAAATGGCGTAGACAATTGCCCAGTCAATGTCTTCGTAGTCATGCACGGCGACATTACGGAAACCAACCGCACGTTTCAGATTGGCAGCGATGGTTTCATCAATGACATGCAGCTTCGCCAATACCACGAAGGATTCGCCCATGGTCGCAGGTGCTGATTCCGGGGTGTCGGCAATCAGATGGCTGGCAATGTCCACGCACAGTTGCACAGCACGGGTCAGGTTCAGCACGATCACATCCTGAATGTCCGGGTCGCCGATCAGGGTTTGTAAATCTGCCGGGATTTTGCTTTCTACCCGCAGGATGCAACGGCGCAGGGATTCGAGTTTTTGGGCAATCACTTGTTGATCCATGCATCCCTCCTCTGTTTCAGGATACGGTCACGGTACGGCAGAAAATCTGCCACGTCACGCAGGTGTTTTGCCAACAAATTGCCGTAAGCGGTTGTACTACCAAGAATACGCTGCCCCTTGAAAATCTGTCCCATCAGCGGCTCACCTGCGGTGCGCAAATCCACCAGATCAACAGGCCGCCCGAAGGCTTCCGCCAGATCACCAATCAAGGCCATTTTCATATCGACGTCCAACAGCTTCTCGGCCTGTACCGCAAGGTCAAGATCGCTTTGTGGTGTTGCCCGGCCATTTGCCAACGAACCGAACAGAATGGCAAGTTCAATTTGCGGGTAACTCGCCAGAATATCTTGTAACTGTTGGTTAAATGTTGTCATTGTTTAATCCAGCCCGACTTCCTTGCGCACCCTGTTGTTCTGGAAAACACCCGCTGTTTAACAGAATGCAACAGAATACCTTCGCTAGTTTCTTCCACCGTGAATGCCTGTCCGTTTACCCATTGGTGGCTGTGACGGATGCCTTTGGGGATAACGATCGGCTCCTTCCTGGACAGATGGGTAACATGTGCATCCTGCATAGACACCTCAAAGTAAGACAACGTAAGTCCATCATTCCACATCAGAATTCAGGCTGTCAACGAATCCAGACGACGCTTGACTAATACAAACAAGCCCGCTCCCTTCAAAGAGTGTGATCGGAAGAGGGGTAGCAGAGTTTTGCGCACCGGAACCTGCGTATCCGGCGTGGCTGGGTGTTCCATGCGATGACAATCGATTTGTAAGTGGAACTGGCTGCTTTTTCTCACGGTGAGAGGGGTGTCAACGGCAGTTTATCATTCATGGTCGTTATGGGGTTTCAAATCCCGGAGATGGTACGGATTCTGCGTTGCAGTATCATGACAAAAACGGCCTAAAATTTGTCACAATTCATTCATGAATCCGTCGCAGAACTGTCACTGAATCCCTCTA
>JBBIHI010000201.1:0-4876 GCA_037447095.1 Thiotrichaceae bacterium | reverse complement strand
GTTATCCAGCGTGGCTTCAAATTTTCCACCCCAGGCGTTGAAGGTGAAATCCAATAATACTGGTTCGCCATCTTGAACGACCGTGATGAAACCGAAGTCACGCGCCCAGGTATCGTTGTAGGGCATCTGCACGAAATGCACATTACCGGTATCACCCAGCACACTTTCAATATGCGCCTGATGCTCAGTATCCTGGCAAAGCAACAGCACGTTTTCCCGCTGGGCGATAGCGCTGACAATCTGCTGGTAACAGGTTTCCGCCTCGGCCAGATTGTCAGCCCAATCAGTATCCGGGTGCGGCCAAGCCAATAAAACACCCCATTGCGGATGCCACTCGGAAAGGAAAATACGTGTGTTCATGGTGATCCGTCGATTCACGGGTTAAGGAGCCGCGAGTATAACGGATTGCCTGCTTTGTCGGAATGTACGTTGCTGCGTCTGGTTTGTATCCTGTGGCTGCGAGCTTTCATCAGTGGTGGACAACGGTATGCAACACGGTCTTGCGCTCAAAGTAGACTGAGAACCCGGCGTAATTCCACACCGTAATCCGTGGCCACTGTTTTTTGACCCTGCCTTTGGAGACCCGTACCGACAGGGGGGCACCATAGTGTGCTTTCACGGAGGCCATTTTCATGCCACGGGAGGGGTAATCGGCGAAGGCTGAGGCGGCCAGAAATGGCAGGCAAAGCAGGATGGCTGCAAACCATTTGGACAGACGCATGTCTTAATCTCCTGTAATTTATTATTCGACGACACTCATCAGTTAATGCTGTGTTTTTCCCTTTGCCACGGTACAATCGCCAGCCATGTTTACACCACTCGAACTCTTCATCGGTCAGCGTTACACGCATTCACGGCGGCGCAACCGTTTCATCTCGTTCATCTCGCTGGCTTCCATGCTGGGCATCATGCTCGGGGTCATGGTGCTGATTACCGTATTGTCGATCATGAACGGTTTTGAAAAGGAACTCAGGGACAAGATACTGGGTGTGGTTGCGCATGTCACGGTTTCGGGGACAAATGGGCAGCTTGCCGATTGGGCGGCGCAACTGAAGCGATTAAAGGAAGAAAAACACGTCATTGGTGCAGCGCCTTACGTACAGAAACAGGTGATGCTGACCAATGGCAACCTGATCCGCCCGGTCAAACTGAATGGGATTGACCCGGTGCTCCAGGGCGAGGTCAGCGATGTGGATTTCAAGATGCTGCAAGGCAGTTTCCATGACCTCAAGCCGCATGAATATGGCATCGTTCTGGGTGTGGAAGTGGCTTCCGGCCTGGGGGTTGTGCCGGGTGACAAGGTGACGGTGATTGTGCCGCAGGTGCAGGTGACACCCGCCGGGATTTTGCCGCGCATCCGCCGCTTCACGGTGGTGGGCATTTACAAGATCGGCCACCCTGAATACGACGGCATGACCGCTTTTGTGGAATTAAGTGATGGGGCGCGGTTGTTCCGCCTCGGGGATGATGTGGGCGGTATCCGCCTGAAACTGGATGACATGTTCGCCGCCCAGTCGGTGAAAGCGGATTTGCAGGACGAGCTGGGCAAGGATTATGTGGTGACGGACTGGAGTGAGGAGCATGGCAGCCTGTTCCGTGCGGTCAAGACCGAACGCATTGCCATGACCATTATCCTGTTCCTGGTGGTGTGCGTAGCCCTGTTTAATCTGGTGGCTTCCCTGGTGATGGCGGTCAATGACAAGGAAGCCGATATTGCCATCCTGCGTACTTTCGGCATGTCGGGTGAACGTATCCGGCGGATTTTCATGATCCAGGGCAGTATCATCGGCGTGTTCGGCACGGTGGTGGGGGTAACGCTGGGTGTGCTGCTTTCCCTGAACATCAGCACGATCATGGCCTGGCTGGAAACCACCTTCGGGTTTCAGGTATTTTCCGACAAGCTGTTCTATATCAGTGAGATACCTTCCGATTTGCGCTGGGAAAATGTGCTGTGGATAACCCTGGCGTCATTGCTTGCGTCGGTGCTGTCTACCGTCTACCCGGCCAACCGTGCTGCCCAGATTCAGCCTGCGGAGTCACTGCGTTATGAGTAAGCTGTTTCATCCGCTGGAATTGTTTGTCGGCCTGCGTTACACCCGTGCTCGGCGGCAAAAGCATTTCATTTCATTCATTTCGCTGGCCTCGATGGCCGGGATTGCGGTTGGTGTGCTGGTGCTGATTACAGTCCTGTCGGTCATGAACGGCTTTGAACAGACCATGCGTGAACGGGTACTGGGCATGTTTGCGCACGTCACGGTATCGGCAGAAGGTGGCTTGGTCGCCGACTGGCAGGCTAAAAAAGCCAAGCTGGAAGAGTTCCCGCATGTACGGGCAGTTTCGCCCTTTGTGGAAAAGCCGGTCATGCTCAACCAGGGTGACGAAGCGCGTGGGGCATTGTTGCAAGGTGTCCTGCCGGAGCTGGAAAGCAAGGTCAGCGCCGTGTTCCAGCATGTCACCAAGGGTGATATGCAAAAGCTGACGGCGGGCAGTTTCAATATTGCGCTGGGTTCCACCCTGGCCAAGGAACTGAAAGTTGAGGTGGGGGATTCCGTGACCCTGATCAGCCCTACCGAGGGCGCATTGGAATCCGGTGAACTGCCGGTGTTGCAGCGTTTCAAGGTGGTGGCGATTTTCCGGGTAGACATGCAGCAATACGACTCGGCTTTTGCCTATGTCAACATGCAGGATGCCGAGGAGTCGTTCAAGCTGGCAGGCGATGTCACCGGCCTGCGCCTCAAGCTGGATGACCTGTATCTTGCCCCGAAGCTGGCGGATAATATCCTGGCGAGGATGGGGCCGGAATGGCCGGAAATGTGGGTCAGTGACTGGACTCACCTTAACGAAAACCAGTTCAAGGCCATCCAGTCGCAGAAGTCGGTGATGTTCATCATCCTGTTGCTGATCGTTGCCGTGGCAGCGTTCAATCTGGTGTCCACGCTGGTAATGGTGGTGACAGACAAGGAAGGCGATATAGCCATCCTGCGTACTTTGGGGCTTTCACCGGCGCGGATCATGAAAATCTTCATGGTGCAGGGAACGCTGGTGGGCGTCATCGGTACGGCGGCAGGGGTCGCGCTGGGGGTATTGCTGGCCAGTAACCTGGATGTGCTCGTGCCGTTCCTGGAACATCTGTTTGATACCCATTTCATCAATTCTGACGTGTATTTCATTAGTGAACTGGAATCACGGGTCAATCCGGGGGACGTGATCCTGATTGCTTTCTGTTCATTTCTGATGTCCATCCTGGCGACGCTGTATCCGGCATGGCGTGCGTCCAAAGTCCAGCCTGCGGAGGCGTTACGCTATGAGTAATTCCGGTAAAGTGATCCTTTCCTGCCAGCAACTGGGCAAGCGGTTCCAGGAAGGCCGTCTGGATGTGCATGTCTTGCGGGGTGTGGATTTGAATGTCCATGCGGGCGAGAAAGTGGCTATCCTGGGCAGTTCCGGCAGCGGCAAGAGTACCCTGCTGCATATCATGGGCGGGCTGGATCTGCCTTCCAGCGGGCATGTGGAAGTGCTGGGCAAGCGCATGGACCAATTGTCCGATACGGAACGTGGCCTGCTGCGTAACCATTCGCTGGGTTTTATTTACCAGTTCCATCATCTGCTCCCGGAATTCACCGCGCTGGAAAATGTGGCCATGCCGCTGCTGATCCGTGGGGTCAGTGTGGCTGAAGCCAGCAGTCAGGCTGCCGATATGTTGGGGAAAGTGGGCCTGGGTGAACGTCTGGAGCACAAGCCTGCGCAGCTTTCCGGTGGTGAACGCCAGCGGGCGGCGATTGCCCGCGCCCTGGTGACACGCCCGCAAGCAGTTCTGGCGGATGAACCAACCGGCAACCTTGACCAGCAAACCGCCGAGTCGGTATTCAACCTGATGCAGGGCTTGAACGAAGTGTTGAAAACGGCGTTTGTGGTCGTGACCCATGACCTGCAATTGGCGAAACGGATGGATACCGTGTACCGCCTGACGGATGGGGTACTCAGCCGGGTGAGCTAGGCGGCTGTTGATCGTCTTCCTGCTTCCGGGCTTTCGCCCGTAACCTGCGTTCGCGGCGCTCTTTCAGGTGTTGCAGGATATGCATACGCCACAGCAGGTGGATGCCGTAAAAACCGAGCAGGGCGGAAGCCGTTGCCAGCACCAGTGTGCCGCTCAGCAGGGGTTTCCAGATGTGTGGCAAACCGTGCATGACCCAATGCAGGCTGGCCTC
Source organism: Thiotrichaceae bacterium (assembly GCA_037447095.1). Classification (GTDB taxonomy): domain Bacteria; phylum Pseudomonadota; class Gammaproteobacteria; order Thiotrichales; family Thiotrichaceae; genus Thiothrix. The sequence continues at coordinate 668 of JBBIHI010000201.1, read as the reverse complement.
GAATTTGAAGGCATGGTAATGCCCGCCCAGCAGGTGCTTGCCCAACCAGTAATCCAGGTAAAACATCGGCCCCATGGTCAATGGGTTGTTGATAAAAGCAGTCAGGATCGCAATCGGCAGGTTGGCGCGGAACAGTACCGCCAGTGTCGCAACCATCAGCACATGGAACGGCATCGGCAGCCACATGATGAACATGCCAATGGCAACAGCCTTGGCAATCGAATGGCGGTTCAGATGCCACAGGCAAGCCAGATGCAACGTATCCCCAAGGAATTGCAGGTGCTTGTGTTGTTTGAAACTTGCAGGATCGGGAGAAATCTTGCGGAAGAACTTCCTTGGCATGTAAGCTAGGCGTAATACCAAAAATAAAAACCCATTATCCCATGGTTTCCTGCGAATGCGTATCTTCCCGTTAGGCTTTTTTACCGGCACATTGATCCTGCTGGCTATCCCCTCGTTACCTGAGACTCCCGCGCTATGGCAAATGGCGGGGGGAACGCTGGCACTATTGCTGGCTGGTTGGGGACTTCTGCGCTGGCGGGGCTTGCCGCGTGCATGGCTGTTGCCGGTGGCAGGTTTGCTGCTGGGTGCCTTGTATGCCCTGCTGACAGCTACTGACGTGCGCAACCACTGGCTGCCCAAGGCATGGGAAGGGAAAGACATGCTGC
>JBBIHI010000200.1:0-4896 GCA_037447095.1 Thiotrichaceae bacterium | reverse complement strand
GGATGAAGCCGCCAATTGCCGGGGCTATCTGGAACGCCAGATTGAGCTGGTCAACCCGTCCCTGATCCTGGTGGTGGGGAGGATTGCCGCGCAAAACCTGTTACAAACTGATGCGCCCCTCGCACGTCTGCGCAGCCGGGAACATCTCGCCCCACTGAGCCGTACCCCGGTCGTTGTGACCTACCATCCTGCCTACCTTTTACGCCAGCCAGCCGACAAGCGCAAGGCATGGCAGGATTTGTGTTTCGCCCGCGAAGTCTTTGCCCGTCATGCTGGATAAGGATGAATTACTGCCGTTGCGCCCCATGACGCCGGAGGATGTGGATGCCGTCATGCAGGTTGAGGAACGGGCATTCCCGTTTCCGTGGACGGGTGGCATTTTTCTGGATTGCCTCAAGCACGGTTATTCCTGCTGGATATACGAACAGGATGGGCACATCGCCGGTTATGCGGCGGTCATGTTCGTGCTGGATGAAATGCACCTGCTGAATATTTGTATCCGTCCCGACCTGCAAGGCCAGGGGCTGGGCAGCCGTTTGTTGCGCACACTGGAGCGGGTTGCCCGTGGCGTCAAGGCGGAAACCTGCTTTCTGGAAGTGCGCCAGTCCAATTTTTCCGCCATCCGCCTGTACCTGAATGCCGGATTCAACGAAGTAGGTTTGCGCAAAGGGTACTATCCGGCGCTGCTTGGTCGGGAAGATGCCGTTGTCATGGCAAAAACCTTGCTGTAAGTGTTGTAAAAATGCTGCAATTAGGGTATTTAAGCAGGAATCACAGTGGTATTATTACCACTTTATCCTGAAAGCTGCGGCTGTACTGTGTCTAAAACGGAATTTATGGAACCAGAAGGCATGACTGATGCGGCGCTTGCTCAGCCCCAGCCTGAGCCTGTTGCCGGACAACTGATCCCCGCTGACAAGATTTGTGGGCGGGCGCGGGATGTCATCCGTCGTTTGCAGAAAGCCGGTTACGAAGCCTATCTGGTCGGTGGCTGTGTCCGCGACCTGTTGTTGGGGCTGACACCCAAGGATTTCGACATTGCCACCAGCGCCCGCCCGGAAGAAGTCCGCAAGCTGTTCAATTCCTGTCGCCTGATCGGGCGGCGTTTCCGCCTTGCCCACATTTACTACGGGCGTGATTATCTGGAAGTGGCAACCTTCCGTGCACCACACGATGACAGTACGGACGGCGGCAAGGTCAACGATGAAGGCCGCATCATCCATGACAACGTGTATGGCACGCTGGAAGAAGACGTATGGCGGCGTGATTTCACGATCAATGCACTGTTTTACAACCCCACGACGGGCGAATTGCTGGATTATGTTGGCGGGCAGGAGGATTTGCGCAGTGGCACCATCCGCCTGATCGGCGACCCGGAAAAGCGCTTCCGTGAAGACCCGGTACGTTTGCTGCGGGCGCTCCGTTTTGCAGCCAAACTGGGTTTTGGCATTGAGCCGCGCATCCAGGCCCTGATGACGGATATGGGCATCCTGCTCGAAGGTGTATCGTCCGCCCGTCTGTTTGATGAGGTCATCAAGCTGCTGCACAGCGGGGAGGCGGTGAAAACCTTTGTCCTGTTGCGTGAGTACGGCATTTTGCAGCATGTCCTGCCGCTGACTGCCGAAAGCATTGCCGACGATGCCACTGGTAATTTCCTGCGGATGGTGGAATTGTCGCTAGCCAATACTGACCAGCGTATTGCCGAAGGGCGTTCGGTCATGCCCGCTTTCCTGTTTGCCGTCCTGCTCTGGCACAAGGTGCACCAGATGGAAGTGGATGCGCAATTGAAAGGTTTCCCCGAGCTTCAGGCGCTGCATCTGGCAGCAACCGATGTCTTGCGTGAGCAGGTGGATTTTACCGCCATTCCGCGCCGTTACAGCAATATTACCCGCGAAATCTGGGCCTTGCAGTCCCGCTTCCGGCACCATGACCTGCGCCGTGCCAGTACCTTGCTGGGTAATCAGCGGTTCCGCGCCGCCTATGATTTCCTGTCCCTGCGGGCTGAAGCGGGTGAAATACCGCTGTCAGAAAGCCAGTGGTGGGAAAACTTCCAACACGCCGAGCCGGAAGACCGTGCTGCGCTGTGCAAAGAGCCTGCCGGTGGCAAAAACAAGCGCCGCCGCAAAAAGCGCAAGAAAAGCACCAATGCCAAGCCGGTGGTGGTTGTGCCAACCCACGATCCTGAATGACCCCTGTTACCTGCTATATCGGTCTGGGCAGTAATCTGGGCGACCCTGCCGCACAGGTGCGTTCGGCGCTGGGGCAATTGGCCGCGACGGAAGGGGTGGATGTGGCCGCTGTTTCCCGCCTGTATGCCAGCAAACCCATGGGGCCGCAAGACCAGCCGGATTATGTGAATGCGGTCGCCTGTCTGTATACCACACTCACTGCGCATGAGTTGCTGCATGTCCTGTTCGCGGTGGAAAGGGCGCATGGCCGGGTGCGGGATGCTACCCTGCTCTGGGGGCCGCGTACCCTCGACCTGGATTTGCTGCTGTATGGCGAGGAGACCATTGCCAGCGCAGAATTGCAGGTTCCACACCCTGGTATTTGCGAACGTTCGTTCGTGGTTTTGCCTTTGGCTGACCTCGTACCTGGGCTGGTTTTCCCGAACGGGCGCAGCTTGCAGGACTGTTTGCAAGCCTTGCCCTGTGATGACCTTTACCCGATGGACTGAACAGGGGGCTGGGTAAAGGCTTCCCGACCCCGCGTCATCCTGAACCACACCGTATACACCGCAGGCAGGAACAGCAGCGTCAGCAGCGTTGCCACCAGCAATCCCCCCATGATCGCAATTGCCATCGGCCCGAAAAACACGCTTTCCGACAGCGGGATCATCGCGAGGATTGCCGCCAGCGCGGTCAGCATGATCGGGCGGAAACGCCGTACTGCCGCTTCGATCACCGCATCACGCGGGATTTCGCCGCTGGCAATATTGCGCTCGATCTGGTCGACCAGAATCACCGAATTGCGCATGATCATGCCGGAAAGGGCAATCGTCCCCAGCATCGCCACAAAGCCGAAGGGCTTGTCAAACAGCAGCAGGAAAACCGCCACACCAATCATGCCGAACGGCGCAGTCAGCACCACCATGATCACCCGCTGGAAACTCTGCAACTGGATCATCAGCAGGGTCAGCACGGCGATAATGAACAAGGGGAAACCCGCACCGATGGATGCATTCCCCTTGGCACTTTCCTCGACTGCCCCGCCGGTTTCCAGCCGGTAGCCGAGTGGCAGTTTGGCGCGGATGTCCGCCAGTTTTGCTTCCACCTGCGCGGTAACGGTAGGTGCTTGAATCTTGCTGTAAATGTCGCCGCGCACGGTGATGGTCGGGGTACGGTTGCGGTGCCAGATAATGCCTTCTTCCTGCACGTATTCGACCTTGGCCAGTTGGGACAGCGGCACGGTTGCCCCGCTGGCGGTCGGCACATTCAGCCCGGCAAGGCGGGAAAGTTTGTCGCGTTCGTTTTCCGTACCGCGCAACAGGATGGGGATGGTCTGATCCTGTTCGCGGAATTCACCCACCGGTGTGCCATTAAGGGCGCTTTGCAGCAGTTGCGACAGGGAGGATTGCGTCACGCCAAGGCTGATGGCTTTCGCGGTATCCAGCTTGAGGCGGATGGCCTTGCTGCGTTCATTCCAGTCCAGATGCACATTGACCAGATTCGGGTTGGTCTGCATCACGCTGGCCACCTGTTCGGCAATCTCGCGCAGTTTCCACAAGTCATCGCCAGAGATGCGGAATTGTACCGGGTAGCCTACCGGCGGGCCGTTTTCCAGCCGGATCACCCGCCCGCGTGCCAGACTGAAATCCGGGTTATTGTCCAGCAGTTCGATCAGCTTGCTGCGTAAGGCTTCCCGGTCAGGAATGCTTTTGGTGGTGATCACAAACTGCGCAAAACTGGCAGCAGGCAATTGCTGGTCGAGCGGCAGGTAGAAACGCGGCGAGCCATCGCCGGTATACGCCACGAAATTGTCGATATGTGCCTGCTGGGTGTTTAGGAAAGTTTCCAGCCGTTTGGTTTCGCGCTGGGTAGCTTGCAGGGAAGAACCTTCCGGCAGTTTCAGGTCAACAATCAGCTCCAGCCGGGTGGCATCCGGGAAAAATTGCTGCTGCACAAACTGGAACAGGAACAATGACCCGGCAAACGTGGCGATGGTCAGCAGGATAACGGTAAACGGGTAGCGGACGCAGGCATTGATCAGGTGGCGGAACCAGCGGTAGAAGCGGGATGAGAACCCCCCACCCCCCAGCCCCCTCTCCCCTTGAGGGAGAGGGGTTGGGGTGAGGGGTTCTTTTAACAACATATACCCCAAATACGGAATCACGATCACCGCCGCAAACCACGAAATCACCAGCGCAATCGTGACCACCTCGAATATTGAGCGGGTATATTCCCCGACTGAGGATTGCGCGGTGGCAATCGGCAGGAACCCGGCTGCCGTGACCAGCGTGCCGGTCAGCATCGGGAAGGCGGTTGTGGTGTAGGCGAAACTGGCCGCTTTGACCCGTTCCCAGCCTTCCTCCATTTTCACCACCATCATTTCGATGGCAATGATCGCGTCATCCACCAGCAAGCCCAGTGCCAGCACCAGTGAGCCAAGGGAAATTTTGTGCAGGCCGATGCCAAACAGGTGCATGGTGAAAAAGGTTGCGGCAAGCACCAGCGGGATCGACAGTGCCACTACCGTTCCTGCCCGCAAACCGAGGCTGAAGAAACTGACGGCCAGCACGATGGCAACCGCCTCGAAAACGGTGTGCAGGAATTCGCCGACCGAGCGTTTCACCGCCGCAGGCTGGTCGTTGACCCGGTGCAATTCCATGCCGACCGGAAGCTGGTTGCCGATGCGTACCAGCGCCTCATCCAGTGCCTTGCCCAGCGCGATGATGTC
>JBBIHI010000199.1:0-4916 GCA_037447095.1 Thiotrichaceae bacterium | reverse complement strand
CATGCCTGTAGCGCCAGAGATGCCGCAAATGCCGATGCCGCCTGCCAACTATTACAATCAGTATGCTGCGCCAATGCCACCACCGCAGGGGCAGTATCCGCAATCAGGCCAGTACAACATGAACATGGGTAACATGAATATGGGGACTCCCATGATGCCATACCCGCCCATGCCTCAGTACGCGCCTTATGGCGGAATGCAAGGTATGCCTATTGCCCCGCAACAGCGTCCTGCACCGGGATTTGGGCAGTAAGTGCGACAGGAACCCTGCCGGGGTTCGGCGGGGTTTTCACTGATACGGAAAAGTAGGCCGGAACATGATTACGCTGATCGGGAATCTCAAGGGTGGAACCGGAAAAAGCACGGTAGCCTTCAACCTCGCGCTGTGGGTCGCGACCCGCCACAACAAGCATGTGGTGGTGTATGACCTTGATCCGCAGGCGACAACCTCGGATGCTTTTGATATACGCACCGAGGAAGGTTATCTGCCTGCCATTGCCCCGTCCCAGTCGGTCGATAGCCTGGGTTCTGACAGTAGTGCGTCGGAAGTATTGGTCGATGTTGGCTTGGCTGACATGCAGGCATTTGAGGCGGCAGTCCACAAGGCTGACCGGATTCTGGTGCCCGTAGCGCCCAGTCAGGCGGATGTCTGGTCGACCCAGCGTTTCCTGAAAATGGTGGGTGGTATCCGGGATGGCAAGCCGGTCGAGATTCTGGGCTTGATCAACCGTGCCGATACCCACCGTGCCGTGCGTGAGACGGATGAGGCAGCAGAAGCCATGCAGATGTTGCAGGGCATCCAGTTGCTGGAAACCCGTTTGTACATGCGGACAACCTATCGGCGTGCCTTCAGTGAAGGTCTGGCGGTGTTTGAAATGGAACCACGTTCCAAGGCCGCAGCCGAGATCGAAGCACTGGGGCGTGTCCTGTATCCGGTTTAAATGATTTTTAAAAATGTTGGGGTCTGAAGAGAAGGAGACTCAAATGAATAGTTTACGTTGGTTAATGAAACATCCCATCCTGCTGGCCTGGGTGCTGGCAGTGGTGGCCATCCTGCTCAACTTCGGTATGGGCGGCGGCGTTGATGGCAAACATACGGCGGCTGTAACTGCCGGACATGCCCAGCAACAGCAGGCAGCAGGTGAAACTGCACCAGCCGGTGCTGCCGCGCAGGCCGGGGCAGCTTCCGCAGAAGCAACTGCCCCAGCGGCAGCCAGTGCAAACGGGGAAATGGACTTGCTGCGTGCAGCCCGTGAAGCTTATTGGAGCAATGAGCTGGAGAACTCGATCGGTTTCTATGCATCCCTGCTCAAGCAGGTGCCGGATTCCATCCAGTACAAGGGTGAGCTGGCGAATGTGTACTGGAAGAAAGGCGACACTGCCAATGCTTCCAAACTGTACACTGACATTGCCCCGACCCTGGCTGCCCAAGGGCGTACCACGGAAGCACTCAACATGAAACTGTATGTTGATGCCGTGAACCCTGAATTGGCAAAAACCATTGATGCTGCATTGAACAAATAAGCATTGACGGGGTTCCCGGAACAGGCAGGAAGGTGACGTTTGACAAGGAGCCTTCCTGCCTTTAGTGTCATAATATAACGATAAGATTTTTGATCAGCCAAAGGAAAAATAACCACACCCGTGATGGACGAAGACGGCAAGGCGTGAACGCATTCACAGTATATTGGGTGCATACAGGGTTTGATGATGTACCCCGGCAACAGGAGCCACGATGATGGAAAAGACTGACAAAGACTCGAGTATCGATCACATTGAACACGAGTTGCATGATGTAGAGGACGAGTTGCAGACCTTTGAGGAGCGTCAGGTCAGCGTTACCCGTACCCTGCAAATGATTGTGTATCCTGCAATGGTTGCATTCATCATCCTGTCTGCCTATGGTTTCTTTCTGGTCCAGTCCCTCACCACGGACGTGCATCGATTGACCGAAACGATCGCCACCATGAATGACACCGTGCATTCCAATATGAACACCATTTCCGGCACGATGAATACCATGAACAACCAGATGGGCAATCTGGTGCAGTCAACTGGCGAAATGACCGACAATATCGTCGGGATGAATAACAGCACCCAAAGCATGGCAAGCAATGTGCAGCAGATGAATGCCTCGACCCAGAATATGGCAGTGTCGACCTACAACATGCAGCGTGACATGTGGTCGATGAACAAGAACATTTCCGGGCCGATGAAGATGTTCAACAAATTCAGTCCGTTCGGCAGTGACAAGAATACTCCGTATGTTGTCCCGCCGCCGACAGTGGGAGCTTACCCTTATTACAACAGCTACGGCAGTGGTTATTCTGCGTGGCCGCAGCAGCAGGTGGCAGCCCAGCCTGCTGCCACACAACCGGCGGCAACCGAGCAGACTACGGCAGAACCCGCTTCCGCGCAGGTGGGGACGGAAGCAACTGCGGAACCGTCCGCCGCACAACCGGCTGGTGCTGCTCCTGCTGCCGCCCCAACGGCTCCGGCGGGCAATACACCAACAGATGCAGCCACCGCCAAAGATGGCCATAGCGCCATTGAACGGGACGCTGACGAGACGATAGCGGATCGGATAGTGGCATATTTCACCCGAGGATAGACATGACCCCAGCCAAGCGAATGGAGCAACGCCTCAAGCGTTTGCAGGAGCACCTTAAACGTGAAAATCCGGTATTGGTGGAAGCTGTCAACCAGTACCGCGAACTGGATGGCGTTGCCCAGAAACTTGGCCTGCTGGAAGGTGGTGAGTCTTACGCCACACAGATTTCCTGGTGGCCGCTGGTATCCATTCTGGGAACTTTTTCCGCCGGGAAATCCAGCTTCATCAACACCTATCTGGACGTAAACCTGCAACGTACCGGCAATCAGGCAGTTGACGACCGTTTCACTGTGATTACCTTCAGCCCGGACGGGCAGACCCGTACTTTGCCGGGGCTGGCACTGGATGGCGACCCGCGTTTCCCGTTCTACCAGATCAGCGAAGAAATCGAGAATGTGTCCGCCGGGGAAGGGGCAAGGGTTGATAATTACCTGCAAATGAAGGTCGTGCCGAGTGAAAAGCTGCGTGGCAGGATACTGATCGACTCACCGGGGTTTGATGCCGACGAGCAACGCAAGTCCACCTTGCGGATTACCGACCATATCATCAGCCTGTCAGATCTGGTGCTGGTGTTTTTTGATGCCCGCCACCCGGAGCCGGGTGCGATGCAGGATACCCTGGAGCATCTGGTCAAAGGTGCAATGCGCCGTAATGACAGCAGCAAGTTCCTGTTTATCCTCAACCAGATTGATACCTCGGCACGCGAAGACAACCTTGAGGACATCGTGTCTTCCTGGCAAAAAGCGCTGGTGCAGCAGGGGCTATCAGCAGGCAGTTTCCATATCCTGTTCAACTCCCGGCTGGCTGTGCCGGTGGAAGACCAGAATGTGTGGTCGCGTTACGTTGCCAAGCGCGATGCGGATTACAGCCGCATCATGGCACGGATTGAGGGCGTGAATATTGAGCGCGTATACCGCATTGTCGGCTCGCTGGAATCCCAGGCCAACCAGATTGAGCAGCAGGCGGTACCCCGTTTGCGTGAAGCCTTGGGGCGGTGGAAACGTCAGGTCTTGATGGCAGACAGTGTGGTATTCGGCCTGATGCTGGTCGCCTTGCTGGGGATGAGCGTTGAATTCGGCTACTGGGAAGGCTTGCTGTTCAACCCGCCATGGCTGGCTTCCTTGCAGGGCAATGTCTTCTTTACGGTGCTGAGTCTGGCAATTCCTGTGGCGATTGCAGTGGGTTTGCATTTCCTGATCCGCCAGAAGCTGGCTGCCCGTATCATGGCAAAGCTGGAAACCGAGGCAAGTTACGGCAATCTGGCGACTGCTTTCCGCAAGAGTACCCGTTTCTGGCGCAGTATCTTCCAGACCAATCCGGCGGGTTGGGGTGGCAGTAACCGCCGTCGTCTGGATGCCGTGCGGGATGCAACAGACCGTTTCGTCCAGTACCTGAATGACAAATTCACCAGCCCATCCGGCGCCCGCAACAAGCAGCCGGATTCCCGGCAGTCTTCAACGTAAGTGGGGTCATGTCCTTGAAACTGACAACATGGATGCCAGCTTTTGTGCTGGCATTGTCTTTTGCGGGTATCGGTTGCCTGTCCGGTTGTGACAAGGACGCGACCGGGATGCAATTGTCCGGGATGCAGGGAACGGCAATGTGGCATGTCACCATCAGCGACCCGCCTGCCGGTCAGGATGAGGCTACGCTCAGTGCAGGCTTGTCCGATGCTTTCGCGCGTTCCGGCAAAATGCTGGCAACCTGGGACAATACTTCGGAAATTGCCCACTTCAACGCTTATCAGGGTACGGACTGGTTTGCGGTATCCCCGCAGGTGGCAGAGGCGTCAGACATGGCCTTGAAGCTGGGCGAACAAAGCGGTGGTTTGTACGACATTACCATCCGCCCGCTGGTGGTGTTATGGGGCTTCGGTTCGGCAGATGCGGAAATGGGCAAAGTGCCTGATCAGGCCGCGATTGATGCTGCCCGCGTTCAGGTCGGCTACCGCAAATTGCAGGTGCGCCTTGATCCGCCTGCCTTGCGCAAGGAACGGCCCGACTTGCATGTGGAACTGGCTTCCCTCGCCGATGGTTTTGCCGCCGATCAGGGCGGGCTGTACCTGGAATCACTGGGCATCCACAACTACATGGTGGAAATTGCCGGGGAAATCCGTACCCGTGGCCTCAGCCCGCGTGGTGACGACTGGCATATTGCCATTGAAAAGCCACTGGATACCGGGCGTGCCATCCAGCAGGGCATCCGCCTGGAAAACGCAGGGCTGGCAACTTCCGGTGATTACCGCAGTTTCTTCATGCACGACGGCAAGCGCAGCATCGAGGAACTCGTCGCGGTCGAGGCGACC
>JBBIHI010000198.1:0-4934 GCA_037447095.1 Thiotrichaceae bacterium | reverse complement strand
ACAGACGCCAGCGGTACGTTCAGCTTTGCCAAAGTTCCGGCAGGCCAGTACGCGGTGGTGGAAACCGATCCGGTCAATTTCGATTCCACCGCAGATTCGGATGGTGCCAATGACAACCGCGTGAAACTGGTGCTGGTGTCAGGCGAACAGCCTGCGCAGCTGGTCTTCCTGGATGCGGAGCCATTCAGTAGCCTGACGGGGTATGTCCATCTGGATACCGACCGTAACGGCGACCTTACCGACCCAGACAGCGGTGTCGCAGGTGTTACGCTGCAACTGTACAGCGACCCGAACGGTGACGGTGATCCATCCGACGGCGAAGTGGTGGCAACGGTGCAAACGGATGCCGATGGCCACTATGCCTTTGCCGATGTGGTAACAGGCCATTACGTGATCGTGGAAACCGACAAGTCGGGTTACATTTCCACCGCAGATGTTGCGGGCGACAATGACAACCGTATTCCGGTCAGCATCACGGTGGTAGGTGATCACCAAAGCCAGTGCGTGGTCGGTGAAGGCCAGGAAAGCTGCACCGGTCTCACTTTCCTGGATAGTGCGCTGGATAGCGGTATCCAGTTACGGAAAACGGCTTACCACGGCCATGACGGTGGTGCGAAGTGCGGTACTGACGAAGCGAAGGACAAACTCACGCTGGTTGATCTCGACAAGAACCTGCAAGAGGATGCCACTTACTGCTTCGAGATTACCAACACGGGTGAAAACTGGTTGGCTGACATCGCGCTGGTGGATGAAACCCTTGGCCTCACGGCTGACAAGCTGACGCCCATCGGTACGGTTCCAACCCTGTTGGCACCTGTCAGCAAGGATGCCAATGCGGTTATCCGTTACTACTACGAGTCTGTTGTGACCAAGAGTCTGGTGAATACGGCTTCCGTCACTGCCAAACCGGCGCTGGAAGATGGCACGCTGCTGGGTGATGCCGTTGATGCCAAAGGGACGGGTTCCGTTGACCTGCGCTTCGTGTTTGACCCGCCGACTGCCACGAAAACGGTAACGGCGAATGGCGATTACGCCATGTTGTGGAAAATGGTGTGGATCAACAGCAGCAGCGACAGTGTGGCTGGTGTGCAGGTGTACGACGGTGTGCCGGAAGGTACGCATTACGTTGCCATGCAGGCAGGTGCCAATGTCAGTGCTGACGGTGTGTACTGTGAGGCACGCGGCACATCCACCACGGCAACCTGTCAGTACGAAGCCCCCAGTGCGGCATACCCGCGTGGCCGGGTCATCTGGAAAGGCACGATTGGCGGTGACGTAGGCCATACGACCGAGGCTGATGCGGCCAATGAAGTGGTGATCCGTTTCTACAGCATGTTGGACAAGGTGGGTGAAGCCCAGACCATCAGCAACCAGGCGCATTCAAGCTGGGATTTGGATAATGATAGTAAGCCTGAGTATGACGACGTTGTGTCCGACAATGGCGGTACGGATGATCCGGGCGACAGCACGACCATTTCAGTGGGGGCGGCGACACAAATCCCAACCCTGAATGAATGGGCGCTGTTCCTGCTCAGTGGCCTGCTGGTACTGGTAGCTTTCGGCTACCAGCGCTACCGCCGCAAGTGGTAAGGCGTTAGCCGACAGTTGGCAATAAAAAAGGGCGGAATATTCCGCCCTTTTTGTTGTTGATGCCAATGCTGATTTTACGTTTTTTAAATGCCCCACAGGGCAAATGCGCAAAAGAAACCGATAGCGAGGATGCTGTACAGCGGGATGCTTTGCCCTCTGCCCAACAGGGTAAGGGATGGGGTGATGGTTTCCGGGGGCTGTTGGTGGGCTTTGCCGAGGTCTTCCAAAAGCAGGTGCAGCAGATAGCCTGTCCCGGCGGCGAGGAAGGACGGCACGGCTGCTGCTGTTCCGGCGCTGAGATAGGCGATCCAGGCGACTGCGAATGACAGGCAAATGGCAGCAATGACCGAGTGCGTCGGGCCATCTTTCCGCAGCAGATCATGCAGGAGCTGCCACAAGTGCGCTGTCATGAAGAGGGCGACCGGGATCGCTATCAGCAAATCCGTCGGACGTAATGAAAACTGGATGGCGGGCACAATAACGGCGGCCAGTTTGCTTAAATGCCGTACAATACGCGCCGCTAAAGCGGTTTCGTCGTCGATGTCTGGTAATAAACTGCCCACATAACCGCTTAAGGCGGTTACGCTTACCACAGTCCAGTCTGCGCCCGGTACGAATGCAAGGGTGCTGGCGCCTGCCCCGACGCCAACGGCCACCCCCGCAAGGTGTTGCGTGGTGAATACTGCCATGTTTTATCTCCCCAAACCATGTTGCAGTAACTTTGACACATTGCCCATTGATTAATTCCCGCACAAATGGCGGAAACCAAAACTCACGTCTTTATCGGCTAATAATATCACGTAAAAAAGAAGAGGGAACGGGCATCCCTCTTTATCGGGCTTTTGTGTCGAAATAACTCAACAGTAATTTTTATTAATGACGTTATACAATTTATCGCATTGAGCCAGATTGGTCAATAAATAATCTAACACGGATTACCCAAAGTGTTGAAGCAGTCTTTATTAGTGATAACTGATATGCTTGTGCCCATTGAGATTTTCCGATGAGGTGATGCGATGCAACAGGAAGACATCCGCTACGTTCCCGTCTGGTCAGGCTGGGTGCGTCTGACCCACTGGCTGATGGCTGCCGGTTGGTTGTTTCAGGTGGCAAGTGCCTGGGTGCTCCGTTACGGTGGTGCGGTGGATATGGATTTCTGGCGTGACTGGCACATGATCTGCGGGCAATTGCTGCTGGTGGCGGTGATGGGGCGCATCATCCTGATGTTCATCCTGCCGGGTAGTGCGGCTTGGCGTGCATTCCTGCCGGATGCCGCAACCAGGGATGGCGTGAAACAGATGCTGAGGTTCTACCTGAGTTTCGCCCGGACGCCATTGCCCAATTGGTACGCCCATAACCCATTGTGGAAATTGCTGTACCCGATCGTGTTCCTGTTGTTGCTGGGTGTCAGCCTGACGGGCTTGTTTTATAACGCCCCGTATACAGTTGCCGGTATATTTCTGCACCAATGGCATGGGATGCTGGCAAGTATTCTGGATTGGCTGGTTGTTGCGCATGTTATCGCTGTATTCTTGCACGACCTGAAAGGCAAGGGCGCGGGGATTTCCGGCATGATCAGCGGATTCCGTTATTTCCATGTGCCTGCGGGGGCGCGTAAGCCGGAACAGGGTAGTCCATTCAAGGGCAGTACGCCACCTGTGTATGTGTCACTGGACAGTATCCGTAAGCTATCGGATAAGGGCTGACGGATTGCATGACCCACATCCCCCTTTCCCTTTACATCCACATCCCCTGGTGCATCCGCAAATGCCCCTACTGTGATTTCAACTCGCACAATGCACCCAACGGTTTGCCGGAAAAGGAATATGTGCAAGCGTTGCTGAGTGATCTTGCCAGCGAACTGCCACACATATGGGGACGCAAGCTGGAGTCGATTTTCATCGGTGGTGGTACGCCCAGCCTGTTTTCAGCGGAAAGCATTGATGAATTGCTGTGTGGCATCCGCGCCCTGTTGCCATTCCGCCCGAATATTGAAGTGACGATGGAGGCTAACCCCGGCACATTCGAGCAGGAGAAATTCAAAGGATTCCGTGAGGCAGGTATTAATCGCCTGTCGATGGGTATCCAGAGTTTCAACCCGCAGCATTTACAGGCATTGGGCAGGGTGCATGACCGTGAGGAAGCCTTGCGTGCGGCGGATATTGCCCGTACCGCCGGTTTCGACAATTTCAACCTTGACCTGATGTTTGGCCTGCCGCAACAAACGCTGGAGCAGGCCATGCAGGATATTCAGCAAGCGATGGATTTACAGCCAACGCACTTGTCCTGGTATCAATTGACGCTTGAGCCAAACACAATGTTTTACAAACAGCCCCCCGCCCTCCCTGACGAGGATTTACTGGCGGATATGCAGGTGGCTGGGCAGCAATTGCTCGCTGCTTCGTGGTACACTCAGTATGAAGTTTCCGCCTATGCCAGACCCGGGCGTCAATGTCGGCATAACCGGAATTACTGGGAGTTTGGTGATTACGTGGCTATTGGTGCTGGCGCACACGGTAAAATAACCCAGCCTGTAGAAGCCAGCATCATCCGCTATCACAAATACCGGCAGCCAGCCGAATACATGCAGCAAGCGGTGCAAGGTTCAGCCCGCAGTGGGGAGCAAACCCTTTCAGCACAAGACCTGGGGTTTGAATTCATGCTGAATGCATTGCGGTTGCGTGAAGGTTTTGCCGTTTCCCTGTTTGAGGCTCGCACGGGTTTGGCATTCCGGCATCTACAGGCGGGGCTGGATCAGGCTGTGCAGCGCGGTTTGTTGACCTTCGACGGGGAGAATGTCCGTCCGACGGAAACTGGCTGGCAGTTCCTGAATGAGGTTATGCAACTTTTTCTGGAGGATTGATCATGTCGCAGGCGCTAACTTACACCAATATCACCTGCCCTTATTGCTATTCAGAATTTTCCACTGAGGTCGATGTGACGGCGGGCAGCCAGGAAATCTATGAAGATTGCCAGGTGTGCTGCAACCCTGTCGCCTTGTTTATCCATGTGAATGCTGATGGGGAAATTTCCCATGTTGAAATCCAGCCGGGCAATGGCTGAATAAACCATCATCCCGCGTGACGTGGCAGACATGCGGGATGGATGGGAGTCAAGCGGAATGCCGTGCAGGAAGCAACCAGCCAATCATCCCGCCCAGTAACGCAGCAACCATCAGGAACAGGTGCAGGTTGATGGCTCCACCTAATGCCATAGGTATGGATACGGTCGCTGCCAACAGGCCGAACAGGATGCCAGCCTCGTAAATCCCCAGTCGGGCGGGCAGATAAATAGGCAAGGAAAGGGCAAGTTCGCCCGCCACTACCCCAAGCAGCAGCATGTTC
>JBBIHI010000197.1:0-4981 GCA_037447095.1 Thiotrichaceae bacterium | reverse complement strand
ACGGATGGCAGACATGGTGGCTTCCGTACCCGAGCTGGTCATGCGCACCATTTCAATGGAAGGCATGATTTCGCAGATTTTTTCCGCCATGGTGATTTCGATTTCGGTCGGTGCGCCATAGCTCAGACCCTGTTCTGCGGCAACCTGCACGGCTGCCACCACTTCCGGGTGGGCGTGGCCTGCCACCATGGGGCCCCAGGAGCCGACGTAATCAATCAGGCGGTTGCCGTCCGCATCCCACATATACGCGCCTTGTGCCCGTGCGATAAAACGCGGTGAACCGCCAACACTGCGGAAAGCACGCACGGGGGAGTTGACCCCGCCAGGAATGGAGCGTTTGGCTTGTTCAAACAGGGCTTCGGAACGGGTCACGGGCAGGTATCCTTGGGCGGCAATATTAAAGAATGCTTATTTTCAATGACCCGCCCGGTATTGTCCAGTAACGCACGAAAAAACTTGGAATAATCTGCTAATTCCAGGAAATTTCCGTTATCAGGTTTTGGAAGCACGCCGCTTGTCGGGCAATGTCCGGCGCACCGAACACATCGGTAATCACCGCCAGCATGTCAGCACCGCTGTGCAGCAAAGCAGGGGCATTTTCCAGCGTAATACCGCCGATGCAGCAAATGGGTACGTCGAGTTGCTGGCGGGCTTCGCGCAACACTTCCAGCGTGGCGCGTGGTGCGTGCGGTTTGGTGGGCGAGGGGAAAAAGCTGCCGAAGGCGATGTAGTCCGCCCCTTGTTGCGCCGCTTGCAGTGCCAGTTCCAGCCGGTTGTAGCAGGAAACGCCGATGATGGCGGAAGTGCCCAAATATTCGCGGGCAGAAGTCAGGGCAGCATCATCCTTGCCGACGTGTACGCCGTCCGCTTGTACTGTTTTTGCCAGTTCCACATCATCATTGACGATGAACAGGGCGTTGTGTTCGCGGCAAAGGGCTTGTAAGACGCTGGCTTCCTGTTCTCGGTGCTGGGTATCAGTGGTTTTGTCACGGTACTGGACGATGCTTGCGCCACCGCGCAATGCCTGTTCCACCTTGTGGAAAAGTGTGTCGCCCGTTGAGCCGTCGGTGATGACGTAAAGTCCTTGCAAGTTACCCATGTCAGTACTGCCCCATGTTTTCAATCCTGAACACTTGGTCTGGCTCAATTTTGTCGCTTGCGGCAATGTAACGCATGATCCAGAAACGCCCGTCGGATTGCTGCCCTAACATGAGCGGTTTGCCGTATTGCTTGTGTTCTGCCTTACTTTTGTCCAATGTCTTGTCGGAATTGAGAATATGCCCGCCCTTGGTTTCAACCAGCAAAATGCCGCCGCCGTGTACCCGTTGGTTCACGCCAACCAGAAAGTCCGGGAAGTAACGCTCACCGTTAGCCAGCACAATACTGACTGCATGGGGCTTACGGGATTCATTACGATGCCACCACGCCACCGTGTTGCTGGTGTCCGCATCCAGCATGTCTGTAAAACTGCGTTCGGTGCTATTCAAATCCGGCGGCATAACACCATAGATATTCAGGCGGGAACGGCCCACATAATCTGGCGCTTCCACAAAAGCAGGCAGTGCCGCAGCATCCACCAATTGCTTGAAATCTGCCGCACAGATACGGGAAGCCTCATGCACCAGACGCGGGAAGGTTGCCAGAATCAGGTTTAAAGCACGCGCCAACTCCGGTTCGGTTAAATCCATACCCTGATGGTCGTTGTATTCAGCCCGTAACCGCGTCAGCAAGTGTGAATGCAGGTCGCGTGGGTCAAAATAATCGGCATCAAACAACACCCGCTGCGCACGGCGGGCAATATCCGAATCCGATAGCCGCGCCTGAATGCTGTCAACGGAGGGATCAGCCTTACCAAAAATGTCGTCGATGGTTTTTCGGGTAATCTTCAGATTCTTGCGTAAGCCAGCATTCAATACATTGGAACCGAAATTCACACGCTTGCTGATGCAATCCACCAGTTCACCGGTGCTGAATGGCAAGCGTTCGGTTTTAAATTGGGTTGGCATTCCGGGGCGTAAGGCAAACTGCCGATCACCACCCAGCAGTGGGCGTTTAGGCATGGCCGCGCCGGGTTCTTTGACGCCAGTATCAGGTGGCAGCAGAAAATCATCCCACAAGGAAAGCGGCTTACCACCCCAATTCACAACGCCGTTATCGGCAGTTGCACCATGATTGTGGCTGGTGGGTGGTGTCCAATCCGTTGGCAGATATGGCTGTGGCAATAGCGAAGCCTGACCATTGGCTGCGACTTGCACTTCGGTTTGCCCCGCACGTTTTACCACCATCGTGTACGGGGTAATGGCGGCAAGCTGGGTGGTAATGGCATTGATCTTTGCACCTGCGCCAATCAAACCGCCCTGGCTTTCCGCATCCGCCAGGAACACATAACCAAAACGTAACACCTCGGGCAAGGTTTTCTGGATAGCCATTGCCTGCAAGGGTTGGGGGACACGCAAAATGCGCCCGACCACCTGAATGCCAAAATCGGTACTTTTTGTGCCGCGCAATGACACCAGTGTAAACGCCCGTGGTGCATCGAAACCCAAAGCGGCAGCAACCTTGAAGATCAGCACTTGCTTGCTTTCGTCGCGGGCAACGGCCAGTAAATCATCGTTGGGGTCATCAGCGGTATACCACGCAATTGCCTCCTCCGGCACACCCAGATTCAGCAGGCGCTGCTTGGTTTCCGCGATAGCTGTTTCACCCGCCTTTCCCGTATTGCCCACTTGCACCAGCATCAACGGCGTCAGGCGAATGCCACTGCTATTCAGTTGGGCTTTGATCGCTTGATGGGTACGCCAACCATCTTCCAGCGCGGTGGCAGATAAATCCACGATGTCTTGTTGGTCATCCGGCACAACGTAGGCAATGGATTTGACCGCCGGTTTGATTAACCCGGCATCCACAGCATCTTGGCGTGAAACCTGTGTGCGATGTACCACAGCCAAGCCCGCTGCTTTCCTGAATGCTTCCACATCCGTATCGTCGGGGGTGGCGGTAATCAGCAAGGAAAACTCAGGGCGCATGACTTCCCGGTAAAATTTCACCGCTTCGGTGGCTTTGGTGAAACCGTGATGTGCTTCATCTACGACCACGCCAATCCGAAATCCTGCTTCACGCAGTTCGGGGATGAACTCATCCAGCGCTTGGGACAAATCACCGCTGCTGCGCAATTTACGGGTTTCGGCATTACGGGCGGCGACTGATGCCCAAGTGGTGACAAAAACATCACCTGAAGCAGCCGTATAAGCTTTGCGCTCGTAACTTAAATCACGCACCCGCAAGCCCACAAAATCACGCCGCAAAACGCCCCGCGCCTGTTCTACCAAACCCGCGAATGGGGTAAACCAGAACCAGATGATTTTGGCATTATCTTCCAAGTCAGGGCGGGCAAAACTTTCGGCAATCATGCCCGCCATCAGAGTTTTGCCTGCGCCCGTGGGGGCTTCCAGCAACACACAGCCGTTGAAAGCCGTGACAGTCCGGCGGCTGTCTTCATCGCTGGCTTGCTTCAACTGGTTTTCGGCGTAACGGAAAACCTCTAACGCGCTGTTGACCGCATCGGTTTGGTAATGGCGGGGTGTAATCGTCATGCTTTGCTCCCCGTGCCGAAACGGTCTACCAGAAACTGTGGAATAGGCAGGAATACGCCGTGTGGTTTACCAAAATGGTGTTGCAACAAGCCTGCTTGCCATGTGTATACAACGCTATTCGTGTGGGTGTCGAACCAATCCGTTAAGGCTTGGGATACCGCATTATTGAAAGTGGTTAAATACAACACGGCTTTTTTGCCCTGAGTCATGCATTGAATTTGCGCGTCCGGGTCGAAAGCTGACACTCCATTGCTATGAATCAACTGCAATGCCAACCAGACTTGTTCGTGCTGAATACGGTTAAAGACCGTTTCAGCAGGCAAGCGCCGGGTGCGTAAATAGCTGAAACCGTCGCCCAAACCTGTAACTTGTTCGCCTTTTTTATTGGTGTAGCCTTGTGCAACACGCCGCACCCGTTCGGCACAAACGTCCCGGCACAGGTTTTTATCGGGTTCGTCAGTAGTGGCTTCGGTGCTGGAAACCAAAATGAAACGCCGGTTGCCACCATCTTCTGCATTCAGTTTCATCACTGCATGGGCGGTTGTGCCGCTTCCTGCAAAAAAGTCCAACACAATAGCGTCTTCATCTTCGTGAAGATTTAGTAGCCATTCAATTAATGATGTTGGTTTTGGGGTATCGAATGGCTTATACCCAAATATATCTTTAAGTTCTCTAGTGGCATCAGAATTAAAGCCCACTGAATCAAGCCATGTGCCCCAGCCAACTGTTTTTTTGCTATTTCTGATTTTCTCGAATGGAACCCATCGGTCTTTCTCCCCATTAACAATAATGCCTGTATCGTAAGGGCATCGTTCCCAGTGCGCTAACTCTGGATTTTTAATAATTTCTTTCATCTTTTGATTCTTTCCCCAGCGCCAGTGTCCTTCTTTTCCATCATTACGATATGGAAATATAACTTCACCAGTTGGAGTCGTTAATGGAAACCATTGGTTTGGTCTGTCTGACCTTAAAGAAGTGCCGCCCCACTTGCGCAGTTCCCTACCTTTTCTATAGGCACCTAATCGATCTTTTTTATCTAATTTACCAGTAGAGCGCTCTTCACGAGAAATACAATCTATATCGCCAGTATGATAAATCAGAATATATTCATGGCCGCCGCGAAGACCTGTTTTTTCTTTGCCGCCACTTGGTTCTGCTAACCAAGGTGCGCAGGCTAAACGGTTTGATGGACTAAAAATTATATCCATCAACAGCAGTAAATTGCCTATTTCATTATCATCAATACTGACGCAGATTAAAGCGTCGTTTGCCAAAAGCTCACGTGCCAGTAACAGGCGGCGGTACATGAACTCCAGCCATTTGGAGTGGCGGTAGGTGTCTTCCTTGTCAACGAAATGGTCGTTGTAGATGAAATCACGATTGCCGGT
>JBBIHI010000196.1:0-5052 GCA_037447095.1 Thiotrichaceae bacterium | reverse complement strand
CCTTGGCAGTGCGTAGTTGGCAAGTCACCCTGCTGGAACGCCACGCACGCTTGGCAACCGAAGCATCCGGCAACCGTGCCGGGGTGCTGATCCCGAAAATGACTGCCGAACCGGGCTGGGGGGAAACCTTTTACCGCCAGTCATTCCTGTACGCGGTGCAACAGGTGCGCCAGTTGCAGCAAGCCGGTCACGCCATCGACTGGGCGCAATGCGGCAGCCTGCAACTGGCACACGAACCACGTGAGGCCGCGCGTCAGCAGGCTATCCGCGAACGTGGTCTGCCAGATGATTTCGTGCAGATTGTCGATGCGGAAACCGCTTCGGCACTGGCAGGAATTCCTCTGCCGGTGGGGGCAAGCTATTTCCCGCAAGCGGGTTGGCTGAACCCGGCAAGCCTGTGTGCCGCCCTTTCCGCGCATCCCAATATCACGGTGCATACCTTGACGGAAGCTGCTGTGCCTGCTGCCGAAGGCATCACCATCCTCGCAACCGGGCGCGAAGCGGATCAGTGGGCGCAAACCGCTTTCCTGCCCTTCCAGCCGGTGCAGGGGCAAACCAGTTGTGCCAGCGTGTCGGCCTACGGTGCGCGGCTAAAAACCACGTTGGGGCATGAGGGCTATCTGACACCTGCGGTGGCGGGGCAACACATTTTCGGCGCGACCTTTGCCCGGAATGTGCGCGAGGCGGTGGTGGATGTGGCTGCTGATACGGTCAATTTCCAGCAATTGCGGGAATACCTGCCGGAATTCGCCAATTCCTTGCCTGATATTTCCAGCAGCCACTCAGCGGTGCGGATGACGACACCTGACCGTTATCCCTTGGTGGGGGCAATCCCGGATGCGGACTTTTTTCGTGAGACTTATGCGGATTTGCATCATGGCAACAAGCGTAAGGTGTATCTGCGAGCCAGTTACCAGCCGGGTTTGTTTGTGTCGGCGGGTTACGGTTCACGTGGGCTGGCAACCAGCGGTTTGTGTGCAGAGGTGCTGGCGGCGCAAATCACAGGTGAGCCGTTGCCGGTGCAGGCGACGCTTTACCGTAACCTGCATCCGGGGCGTTTCCTGATCCGTGACCTGAGCAAACGGCGTTGATGGCTCAATGCGTGGCAGCAGGCAAACCGGGGCGCATTTTGTCTATTTGCGGGTTGAGTTCCTGATTTTCGGCGGTATTTTGGCGGATTTCCTGTTTCAGGCGGGTGTTTTCCTGATCCAGCACATGTACGTTTTGTAACACCTGTTGCAAGGATTGCTGCATGGTCTGGTAGCGGTTGCGTTCTTCCGGCGACAGCTTTTGCAGGTCTGCGGGTGATAACGCTGGTGGAGCCTGGATTGGTGTGGCAGTTGCGGCAGGGGGCTTTCCCGATGCCTGTCCGCCAGTCGCGGTGAGCGCCTGGATGTCTGGCCAGTACAGGTAAAGCGCCAATGCACCCAGCACAGTACTGGCGCTCCAGATGGCAAAGTTGATCGGGTCTTTAATGTGCATGGCTGAACAGTTTTTGCCACCAGCGGCGCCGGTTGCCGGGTTGGGGCAGGGCGGCTGGCAGGTTGATCGGTTGCATTTTGGAAATGATCCAGCCGGGCAGGGGTGGGTTGCCGCTGGAACCGCAGGTGGAACCCAGATTGTGCGGGTCGAACACCTTGATATAGGCAGGTGTATCGGTGGAGTCTGCGTAAACAATGCCGCAATAATCTTCCTCGTGTTCACGGTGTAACAGTTCATCCAGTTCACGGATGACGTTTTGCAGGTTGCTGCCTCGCAGGGGTTCGGAGGGTGGCGTTTCCCCGACTGCATAGACATACCAGCCGTCTTCCGCACCGGTCAGCACTTTTTGCCACAAGGCGTCAAGTTGCGGCCAGCGCAGGATGCCGTGGAATGTCCCCCGGAAAGTAGTGAGGAACGGGTGTTGCTGTTCCATTGTTAATATGCTCGTTGATACCGAAAGGTGCAGCATAATTCGCAGGCATGGCTCAACTCAAGTGTGGTAACTTGCATTTTGCTGTATCTCATTGACATATCAATAAACCCTCCTTTAGGATGCTAGCCGACCGGAATTAGCGATTACAAATTTCCTATATCCAATCTCAGGAGAATCGAGAGTTATGAAAAAACTTACCGTAAGCATTTCCGCCCTGTTTCTGGCGATGGGCGTATTGAGTGGCTGTGGCGAGAAAAAAGAAGAAGCACCAAAGGCTGAAGCGCCTGCCGCACAGGAAGGTATGGCTGGCATGGGTGGCATGGCAGGTCAGGGCGCTGCCGCACCAGCGGCTGCCCCTGCCGCACAGGAAGGTATGGCTGGCATGGGTGGCATGGCAGGTCAGGCCGCTGGTGCTGTTGATGGTGAAAAAGTTTTCAAAGGTCTGTGCTTTAGCTGCCATGACACGGGTGTAGCTGGCGCTCCAAAAATGGGCGACAAGGCTGACTGGGGTCCGCGTATCGCCAAAGGTGCTGATGCCCTGTACAAATCTGCCATCGAAGGCCGCAACAACGTCACTCCAGGCAAGGTCATGCCAGCCAAAGGCGGCAACCCTGCGCTGTCTGATGCTGAAGTCAAGGCTGCGGTTGACTACATGATGAGCCAAAACAAGTAATACAGATTTAAGCTGTACTGAAAAAGCCCCGGTTTCGGGGCTTTTTCTTTTTCCGGTATACTGCTTCTTTTTTCGAGAAAACCAGGATACAAGCGGCTGATGAATCCCGATCTCGCGCGTCTGCAACCCTATCCGTTTGAAAAAATCCGCGCCCTGCTGAGCGGTATATCTCCGGCTGACCTGCCTGCCATATCGCTGGCGATGGGTGAGCCGAAACATCCGACACCGGATTTTATCCATCAGGCGGTGAATGCCAATATGGACGGTTTGGCGAATTACCCGTTGACCAAGGGCGTGGCAGGTTTGCGTGAGGCAATTGCTGGCTGGCTGACCCACCGCTTCCAGTTGCCGCAAGGTTCCATGGATGCGGAACAGCATGTTATCCCGGTCAATGGCACCCGCGAGGCTCTGTTTGCGTTTGCGCAAGCGGTCGTGCAGCGCAAGCCGGATGCGGCCATTGTCATGCCCAATCCGTTCTACCAGATTTACGAAGGGGCGGCCTTCCTGGCGGGTGCGGAACCGGTATTTTTGCCCTGTACCGAAGATAACGGTTTCATCCCGGATTTCGCGGCGGTTCCGGCGGATGTTTGGAACCGCTGCCAGTTGCTCTACATTTGCAGCCCCGGCAACCCGACCGGCGCGGTGATGCCGCTGGAAACGTTCAAGCTGTTGCTGGAACTGGCGGAAAAACACGATTTCATCATTGCCTCCGACGAATGCTATTCCGAACTGTATTTCGACGAAGACCAGCCACCGCCGGGCCTGCTACAGGCTGCCGCCCAAATGGGGAATACCGCGTGGAAACGCTGTGTGGTATTCCATAGCCTTTCCAAGCGCTCGAATGCGCCGGGAATGCGCTCCGGTTTCGTGGCGGGGGATGCGGATGTGCTGAAACAGTTCCTGCTGTTCCGCACCTATCACGGCTGCGCGATGCCGCCACCGTTCCAGGTTGCCAGCATCGCGGCGTGGAACGACGAAACGCATGTGCAGCAAAATCGTGTGCTATACCGGCAGAAATTTGCCGCCGTGATGGATATACTCGCACCCGTACTGGATGTGAGGCTGCCCGAGGCTGGTTTCTACCTGTGGCCAAAAACCCCGGTGGATGACGAAACCTTTACCCGCGAACTGTTCGCGCAGGCACACGTCAACGTGGTGCCCGGCAGCTATCTGTCGCGGGAAGTGAATGGCCTGAATCCGGGCGCAAACCGCGTGCGGCTGGCGCTGGTCGCCCCGCTGGAAGAATGTATTGAAGCGGCGGGACGTATCCGGCGCGTAACCGAAACCCTTTAATCTGGAGAACAACATGTCTGAAGTTGCAGAACTGCAAAGCATTATCGAAGAGGCGTTTGAGCGCCGCGCCGACATCAACCCGCGTAACGCCGACGCCAAGACCCGTGATGCAGTCAATGCCGCGCTGGATTTGCTGAATGCTGGCAAACTGCGCATCGCCACCCAGCACGGCGTGGGTAATTGGGAAGTCAACCAGTGGCTGAAGAAAGCCGTATTGCTGTCTTTCCGCCTGAATGACAACGAAGTGATGGATGGCGGCTGCACCAATTATTACGACAAGGTTCCCTCCAAGTTTGCCGGTATGAGCGCGGAAGAATTCGCTGCTGGCGGGGTGCGCGTGGTGCCGAATGCGATTGCCCGCCGTGGCTCCTATATCGCGCCGGGCTGTGTGCTGATGCCTTCCTACGTCAATATCGGTGCGTATGTGGATAGCGGCACGATGGTGGATACCTGGGCAACCGTGGGTTCCTGCGCGCAAATTGGCAAGAATGTTCACCTGTCAGGTGGCGTGGGTATCGGTGGCGTGCTGGAGCCGCTGCAAGCAGGTCCGACCATCATCGAAGACAACTGCTTTATCGGCGCACGTTCCGAAGTGGTGGAAGGTGTTATCGTTGAGGAAGGTTCCGTCATTTCCATGGGCGTATACATCGGCCAGAGCACCCGCATCTATGACCGTGAAACCGGTGAAGTCATGTACGGGCGTGTGCCTGCCGGTTCCGTAGTCGTTTCCGGCAACCTGCCTTCCAGTGACGGCAAGTACAGCCTCTACTGCGCGGTTATCGTCAAGAGAGTCGATGCCAAAACACGCAGCAAAGTAGGTATCAACGAACTGCTGCGTGACATCTGATCAAACTGGGCATCGGGAGGCTGGCTTCCCGGTGCTTTCAGGTTGTTTCTGCTATCCTTGGTTTGGAACTTTTGTGCAAAAGCAACGACTAAAAAAATTAGAATTTGCTAATATAGTAGTGTATCCAGAATCAAGGGGTAACGTGCCCATGCGTTCACTGAAAGCTTTTTTATGCTTGTTGGCAGGTGCTGGTTTGCTGCCAGCCACTTATGCATCAACCAACAATACGGTACAGGGTTCAGGCCATGTCTGTGTCGCTATGAGCGCTGATGGCCTTGAGAAAAGGGCAACGCCGCATCTGGACTCAATTACCAAGTCAGCGGG
>JBBIHI010000195.1:0-5124 GCA_037447095.1 Thiotrichaceae bacterium | reverse complement strand
CGTCAAAGGCGCTGACCTGTAAACCAAACCATTCCTGCTTACCGCGCATCACAAACACACGGGAAGAAGCGGTCGGCGCTTTAATTTCCCCCAACAACAAACCGGCAACATCCACCAGCGTCACCAACTGCGCCCGGAAGTAAGCAATACCCCGAACCCAAGCAGGCACACCGTGGGCAACCGCCACCGACGTAGGCGTCATAACCTCTTCAACTTGTTCACAAGGAATCAGGCACACCAGTTTGCCAACTTGTACGCGGAAACCCGACCATTCCTGCAACTCCAGATCGCTGCGTTGGCGGGAACGGCGCTTCTTTTCACGCAATAAAGCCAGACCCGCCAGCAATTCATACGGACTTGCCATGACCACCCGCCTTAGGCACAAACTGCGCCACCGTTTCCAGCAACAACTGGGTTGCCACGGGCTTGACCAGATAAGCCTTTGCCCCTTGGCGCATTCCCCACAAGCGGTCTGTTTCAGCAGATTTGGAGCTGCATACGATAATAGGGATGTGGGCTGTTTCTGGGGAACGGGTCAGTTCGCGGGTCGCCTGAAAACCATTGACCAACGGCATCACAACATCCATCAGGATTACATCTGGCTTCCGCGCCTTGGCGACTTGAATCCCTTCCTGGCCATTACAGGCCACACTGACCTGATACCCGTTTTTCTCCAGTATGACAGTGAACATTCGGGTTTCGGCCAGCGAGTCGTCAATGATCAGCACATGCGGTGCGGCCATACGCTGTTATCCTTCCGGCTGGGTAGCGGGTGTTGCTTCCAGCTTGACGTGCGTCTTGATGGCAGACAGCAAATCCTGCTTGGTGAAAGGCTTGGTAAGGTATTTGTCAGACCCCGCCAAGCGCCCGCGTGCCATGTCGAAAATGCTGTCCTTACTGGACAACATGATCACGGGAATATCGCGGTATTGGCGGTTTGCCTTGATGAGCGCACAGGTCTGATAACCATCGAGGCGCGGCATCATGACATCGACGAAAATCACATCTGGCTTAAACGAAGCGATTTTCGCCAATGACTCAAACCCGTCGCTGGCTGTTACCACCCAGCAACCTTGTTCACCCAGAAGGACTTCCGCAGTACGTTGGATGGTCTTACTGTCATCCACGACGACAACTTTCAGGCCAGTCAGGTCAAGCTCGGACACATTAGTTTGGGAATCGGACGTATTCACACTGATAGCTCGTTGTTTTTTTAATTATTTCAGCCTAACCGGGTGATCCGGCAAGACTGTTCTTATAAAAGGTGTGGAAGCCGCGATAAGAAGCCCTCCAGAACACTTTTTTATCTTTTGGACAGTTTACTGAAATGCCCGGAATATCCAAAGCCTTTCTGACAAACGTCACGCTGCGATAGAATAACCATCACCCGCAACCAGCGTGATATGGGTGATTTCTGGCGCACAGTTACGCCGCAGCGGTACACCCGTTGTGCCAATGCCCCGGCTGGTGTAAACCCACGACTCGTTCACACGGTACAAACCCTGCACATATTTCCGCCCCAAATAAGGCCGGATGAAGGGTTTGCCCGGCGAAACTTGCACCTGCCCACCGTGCGTATGCCCTGAGAGTTGCAGGGAAATGCGGCTATCGCTGGCATACCAGTCGATCATGTCCGGTTCGTGCGCCAGCAACACCACCGGCTTGTCGCCGCGTAACTTATCCAGCGTCGCTTTGATGTCGGGCTTGCCCAACCAGCCATCATCAATCCCCGCCAGATGGAACACGCCGTTGCCGTACTGGATGTCCAACCCATCATTGCGCAATACCGGAATGCCATAGCTGGCAAAGGTCTCTTCGATCAAGACCGCATCCGTTTTGATGTCGTGGTTGCCCAACACCGCGAAAATGCCATGCCGCGCATTCAGCCCAGCCAGCACCGGAACCAGATCAAGGATGTCTTGCTCATCATGCCAAACGTAATCGCCCGTCAGCACCACCAAGTCGGGTTTGAGGGCATTGGTTTTATCCACCGCCCGCTGGATATGTTCCACCTGCGTATAAGGCCGCAAGTGCGTATCGGTCAACTGTACAATGGTGAACCCCTCCAACGCGGGGGGAAGGTTTTTCACCGGGATTTCCACAAACTCCTCTACCAGCCAACGGATTTCATTGCGCCTGTCAGCATGGCGGTCATCATGAAAATAGCTCAGACGCCCAATCCGGTTTAACATCCGTTGCGGCGTCTTCGCTGCTGTTTTTAACATTTGCTTATAGCCTCATTTACATGCCGAAGCGGAACACATCCGTGTGGGTAACACCAGAATCCCGCACACCCCTGAGGGCTGTCGCATAAGCACTCAGTATACCCCCGGCATACACGATACGGTCACGGAAATAACGGTCGGCCTGCGGGTTATTTTTACTTTCATCGTCATTCAGCACGGATTCCACATTGCGCACAATGAGTTGCTCCGGGATATAACAGATGTGGTTATTTTTATAACTACTCATACGCAGTTCGGCAACAGGGTATGCACCGCCATCCGAGGAAGAAACACTGACAATCAGCGCTGGCTTATGCGCCAGTTCACCAGCCCCCCATAGCAGGAAGAAGTTCTTCAACCCGGCGGGAACTTGCCCATGCCATTCTGGCGATACAATCACAAAACCATCACTCGCCGCGAGCTTTTCAGACAAAGGGTTCAGTAAGGCTTGCCAGTTCGCATCCCCGTTCCAAATACCCTCGTCCCACAGCGGCAAAGGGTTGCCTGCCAAGCTGAAAACTTCTGTTGCCGTTGCCTGCCCGTTGTCCAGCAATGACTGGGCGACATAGCGGGCAACTTTCTCACTTTGCGAGTTGTGGCGATGGCTGCCACTGATCAACATGATTTTCATCTCATTTTCCTCCAAACAAAAAGCCGGGATATACCCGGCTTTTTGTGGACTGTCTAATAACCTTGCGGTTTAGATAAACAGGCAAATGTCGGATTCACCCGCAAACTCGAAGAACATCGCCGCGCCAGCATACTCAACGCCTTCGATGAATTCCTTCGGATCCATTTCAAACAGGTCAACGGTCATCTGGCAAGCAACGAACTTAACATCCGCTTCTTGGCACAGTTCACGCAATTCAGCCAGATCAGCAACGCCTTTGTCTGCCATTTTCTTTTTCATCATGGCAGTCATCATGCCTTGCATCCCTGGCAGGGCTTGCAACAGCACAGGCATTGGCATGGGCATAGGCATAGGCATACCGGGGTTGCCCAGTGAGGTCACTTGCAGGTCAAGCTTCTTTTTCAGCAGTTGCAAGCCGTAAAAAGTGAAGAAAATCTGTACATCGTAGCCCAGTGCAGCGGCTGTAGATGCCAAAATGAATGGAGGATAACCCCAATCCAGACTACCTTTGGTTGCGATGATCGCCAGTTTTTTCATGCGTCAAATCTCTCTCAATTAGTTTACAATCCGTGAACCCAAGCGCAGGCTCACCCCTCCTGACTAAACTAAATCACTATAACAGAATTTTCTTATTTAGGCAGCGGTCGGCAGTACGATCTTCTGGCCTGACTGATACCAACTGATGATCCCACCACGCAAATTCGTCGCTTGGATGCCGGTATTTTGCGCCAAATACATGCAAGCTTGCGCAGAACGCGCCCCAGTACGGCAGTAAAATACGATGGTTTTATCCTTCGGCAGGTCGTTCATGCGTAAAGGCAATGTATGCAGCGGCATAAATTCGGAACCCTCGATCATGCCCTGAGCCACTTCCGAAGCAGAGCGCACATCAATCAGGTGCACATTCTTTTCTGCATCCAACAGCTTTTTCAACCCACCAGCGTCAATTTCGTGAATCCCAAACATACACAGTCCCGTAGAAATATATAAACATATGCTTATATTCTAATGTAAAAGCGTGGACTGTCAAGCACCTTAATTTCGGCTATAGTTAGCGCATGAAACAGCGTATCCTCACTCTAGCCATTACCGCTGGCCTCGTGGCTGGCGCGTTACCTTGCCATGCCGAACCGAGCTTGGAAAGGCCAGTCATTACCTTGCCTGACTTTGGCGACCCCGCCAGCAGCGCCATGAGCAAAACCGAAGAAAGTTTCCTCGGCCTCAAGCAAATGCGTGAGTTGCGCGGTAGCGACCCGATCATGGAAGACCCGGAACTCAGCGATTGGATCCAATCCCTCGGCAAACGTTTGGCAGCGCACGCCCCCAACGGAGGCAAGCAATATTACTTTTTCATCGTCAAAGACCCGGCAATCAATGCCTACGCCCTGCCCGGCGGGGTGGTAGTGCTCCATTCCGGCCTGATCATCAACACCACATCCGAAAGTGAATTGGCGGCGGTCATTGCCCACGAAATTGCCCACGTTTCGCAGCGCCACATTGCGCGGATGATGGCAGACGCGAAAGGCAGCCCGTGGCTCATGGGGTTAGGTGTGTTGGCCGGTGCAGCGGCAGCCAGTAAAAGCCCGGATGCCGGGGAAGCCATCATGACCGGCACGATTGCCGCACAAGCCCACCAGCAATTGGCCTTCAGCCGCGATGCTGAATTCGAGGCCGATCGCGTTGGCTTGCAGATATTGGCTGGCTCAGGGTTTGACCCCGGCGCAATGCCGAGCTTTTTGGAAAAACTCGACCGCCGCGCAGGCAACCAGCTTTACGGCGACATCAACAAATACCTGCAAACCCACCCGCTGGGCATTGACCGGGTTAGCGATGCCCGCACCCGCGCCAACCAGTTGGGTTCCAAGTCGGTACAGGACAGTGCCGATTACCTGTATGCACGGGAAAAAATCCGCGCCCTCACCGCCCCCAATTCCAGCGCACAAACCCAAGGTGATGGGCAACTGACGCAGTACGCCCAAGCTATCCGCCTGCTACGCGGCGGCGATGGCAACGGCGCGTTGCAAAAACTCGGTAACGGCCCATTAGCCGTCAGCTTGGCAGAAGGGGAAGCCCTGAACAGCGCCCGCCATTACGACGAGGCGGAAAAACTGCTGATGCCACTGGCACGCAGCCACCCGAACCAAGAAGGCATCCTCACCCCCTTGGCAGAAGCCATGCTCGCCAACGGCAAAGCTGCCCAAGCGTGGCAATTGCTCAGCCAACACCGATTGGATGAACAAAGCAGTTTGGAATTTCTGGAAACCCGCC
>JBBIHI010000194.1:0-5174 GCA_037447095.1 Thiotrichaceae bacterium | reverse complement strand
GCCGAGTGACTTCCCGGTGTGCAGCTTACTACCGGAAAGTTTATTCTCCCGAATTTCCGGGGTAAGTTTGGAAGTCCCCCCACCGAATCTGGTATGCTTTGCCTTGCGCGGCCTCCCGTCGCGTTGTCAACCTAGCAAGAGACAGAATATTTAGGAGCAAAACATGCCCTGGAATGAACCGGGTGGAAATCAGCAAGACCCATGGACGGGGAAAAAACGCGGCTCAGACAACGACCCCGAAGAACTTATCCGTAAACTCAATGAGAAACTCAGCGGCCTGTTCGGTTCAGGCAGCGGCGGCGACGGTAATGGCAGCAAAGGCATCCTGCTACTGGCAGTGATTGGGCTGGTCATCTGGGGGCTTTCCGGCATTTACACTATCGACGCCCGCCAGCAAGGTTTGGTATTGCGTTTTGGTGCCTATCAGGAAACCACCGGTGCGGGTCTGCACTGGCACTTGCCCTACCCCATCGAAACGCTGGAAACCATTGACGTAGAAAAGAACCGCAGTACCGAAGACCGCAGCAGCATGTTGACCAAGGATGAAAACATCGTCGAAATCGGTGTTTCCGCCCAGTACAAGATCAACAATGTGCAGGACTACGCCTTCAACATCAAGGATGTGGACAGCGATGACCAGGGTGGAACCCTTTCCCAGGTCATGCGCAGCGCTACCCGCGAAGTGGTCGGGCGCAATGACATGGACTTCATCCTCAAGGGTGGCCGCGAGCAGATTGCCATTGACACCAAGGCACTCATGCAAAAAATCCTCGACAGCTACAAGGCAGGTTTGCAGATCATCAAGGTCAACCTCGCCTATGCCGAAGCGCCCAAAGACGTGAAGGCCGCTTTCGATGATGCCAACAAGGCACGCGAAAATGCCAACCAGTTCAAAAATGAAGCGGAAACCTACAGCAACAAGGTCATCCCGGATGCACGCGGCAAAGCAGCCCGCCTGATTGAGGAAGCCACCGCCAAGCGTCAGGAAGCCATCGACAAGGCTGAAGGTGATGCCTCACGTTTTGACCAGCTAGTCACCGCTTACCATCAGGCACCGGAAGTGACCCGCGAACGTCTGTACCTGGATACCATGGAAACCGTCATGTCCGGCAGCCGCAAGGTTATTGTGGATGCCAAAAACGGCAACAACCTGCTGTATATCCCCCTCAGTGCGGAAAATGGGCAAGCTACCAAGGCTGCTGATGCCGCTGCCGTTGAAGCGGCTGCCAAAACCCTGCAATCCGGTACTCCACCGCCTGCCACCGGGACAAAAGACCCCAATGATGTGCGCAACAGCGATGTACGCGATGCAACCCGTGATGCGACAAGGGAGGGTCGTTAATGGATTTCAAAAACCTGCTTGCCGGTCTGCTCGGCTTGATCATGCTGGTGCTGTTCATGTCAGCCTACACGGTTGACCAGCGTGAACGCGCCATCCTGTTCCGTTTCCGCCAGATTGTGGACGCCGACATCCAGCCGGGGCTACATTTCCGTATCCCGTTCGTCAACTCGGTCAGTAAATTCCCAACCCAGATATTGACTATGAGTTCCAAGCCAGAGCAATTCCTGACCGGCGAAAAGAAATACGTGACCGTGGACTTCTTCGTCAAATGGCGCATCAAGGATACCGCCAACTTCTACCGATCCACCGGCGGTGGGCGTATCCAGGATGCCATGCAGAACGCCGAAAACCGTCTCGAACAACTGATGAAGGATGGCCTGCGCAATGAGTTCAGCAGCCGTACCATCCAGGAAGCCCTGTCCGCGCAACGTGACGACATCATGAAAGGCTTGACCACCAAATCCAACGAAGTTGCCCGCCAACTGGGGATTGAAGTGGTGGATGTACGCATCAGCAAGATCGACTTCCCCGATTCGGTCAGCGACTCGGTATATGACCGGATGCGCTCCGAACGTCAGCGTGTGGCACAGGATTTCCGTTCACGCGGCCAGGAAGAAGCCACCAAAATCCAGGCTGCGGCTGACCG
The DNA here is from genome assembly GCA_037447095.1 of Thiotrichaceae bacterium. Classification (GTDB taxonomy): domain Bacteria; phylum Pseudomonadota; class Gammaproteobacteria; order Thiotrichales; family Thiotrichaceae; genus Thiothrix. The sequence continues at coordinate 3,186 of JBBIHI010000194.1, read as the reverse complement.
TCAAGTGACCGAGATCATGGCGGAAGCCTACAAGGATGCACAACGCATCCGGGGTGAAGGTGACGCCAAGGCGGCTGATATTTATGCCAAGGCGTACCAGCAGGATCCCGACTTTTACACTTTCTACCGCAGCCTGAATGCCTACAGCAACACACTGGGCAAACAGGGTGATGTGATGGTACTGGAGCCGGATTCCGAATTTTTCCGTTACTTCAACCACAAAACCCAGCCATAAGCAGCGATGGACATCAACTGGCATGACCTGTTCAATGCGCTGGCGCTGGTGCTCATCCTGGAAGGGCTGTTGCCATTTGCCAGCCCTTCCCGCCTCAAGCAAACCTACAGCCATTTGCTCAATTTGCCGGACAAAACCTTACGAAGCATTGGTCTGGGCAGTGTAATTGCTGGTATCCTACTGCTCTTTGTGATTTGACTGACCGGAATATGCCGAACACCGATTTTTACTGGGCGCTTCCCGACGGCATCAGCGAAGCCTTGCCTGACGAAGCCGAGCGCTTGGAACAATTGCGCCGTGCGTTGCTGGATTTGTATGCAACCTGGGGTTATCGCCTTGTCATGCCACCGCTGGTGGAGTTCATGGAATCGCTCTCCACCGGGCATGGCACACACCTCGACGTGCAAACCTTTAAGCTGACTGACCAGTTGAGTGGGCGCATGATGGGTTTGCGTGCCGACATGACCCCGCAGGTTGCCCGTATTGATGCACACAAACTAAAAACCGAACAGCCCAACCGACTGTGTTACATCGGCAGCGTACTGCGTACCCGCAGTTTCCATTGCGATGGTTCCCGTTCTCCTTTACAGGTAGGTGCGGAACTATTCGGCCATGCCGGGCTGGACAGCGATGTGGAAATCATTTCCCTACTGCTGGAAACCCTGAAGCATTGCCACGTTCCGCATCTGGTGCTGGATATTGGGCATGTCGGCATTTTCCGCAGCCTTGCCCGTCATGCAGGCATGACAACGCACCAAGAAAATGCGTTCTACGACATGCTGGAACGCAAATCCCTGCCCGAAATTGATATCTGGTTAGCAAATGCCGGACTTTCAGACAAGATTACCGGCTATTTGCGTGAGCTTCCGCGCCTCAACGGCGGCATGGAAGTGCTGGACAAGGCTGCCGCATTGTTTGCCGATGCCCCAGCGAAAGTACAGGATGCACTGGTTTACCTGCGCACCCTGTTGCAACGCATCCAGAACAGTATCCCAGAATGCACCATTCATGTAGACCTGGCTGAAGTCAGCGGTTATGACTACCATACCGGCATTGTTTACGGCATCTACACACCGGGGCTGGGACGTGAAGTCGCACGTGGTGGACGCTATGACGGGATCGGCGAAGCATTCGGGCGCAAACGTCCGGCAACCGGCTTCAGCACCGACCTGCGCACCTTGGCACGTTTTGCCCTTGCCCAGCAGAGTGGCAGATTTGAGGCTATCCTTGCACCCGCAAATACGGATACCGGGCTGGAAAACCTGATCCGTGAACTGCGCAGCCAGGGCAAACGGGTTATCCGTGCATTGGACGGGCAAACAAACGACCCCGCAGCATTGGGTTGCACACAACAGATTACCGCGCATGATGGGCACTGGTCCGTCAGCGCACTTTAAATTATTTACTGAAACATTGGCACATTGAGCGAGACTGACATGGGAAAATTCGTCGTTGTATTGGGCACGCAGTGGGGAGATGAAGGCAAGGGCAAGATCGTTGACCTGCTGACCGAGAACGCTTCTGCCGTCGTGCGTTTTCAAGGCGGCCACAATGCCGGGCATACATTGGTCATTAATGGTGAAAAAACCGTCCTGCATCTGGTACCTTCCGGCATCCTGCGTGATGGCGTCGAGTGCATGATCGGCAACGGCGTGGTACTCGCCCCTGACGCCCTGCTCAAGGAAGTCGAAATGCTGGAAGCACGCGGCGTGCCTGCCCGCGAACGCCTGAAAATTTCCGAAGCCTGTCAGTTGATCCTGCCGTATCACGTGGCACTCGATGCAGCCCGCGAAAAAGCGCGTGGCAAGAAAGCCATCGGCACCACCGGTCGCGGTATCGGTCCGGCTTACGAAGACAAGATTTCCCGTCGTGGCCTGCGGGTTGGCGACCTACTCAATCCTGAACAGTTTGAAACCAAGCTGCGTAGCATCATGGAATACCATAACTTCGCGCTGGTGAACTACTTCAAGTGCGACCCGGTTGACCCAGACATGGTACTGGCCGAAGCCATGCGCATGGCTGAAATCATCAAACCGATGATTGCCGACATTCCTTACCGTTTGTCTGAAATGCGCAAGGCAGGTCAGGACGTAATGCTGGAAGGCGCACAAGGCACGCTGCTGGACATCGACCACGGCACTTACCCGTATGTCACTTCCTCCAGCACCACCGCTGGTGGCGCTTGCACCGGCTCCGGCATTGGCCCGCGCAGCATTGATTACATCCTCGGCATCACCAAAGCCTACACCACCCGCGTGGGTGCAGGCCCATTCCCGACCGAACTGTTTGATGATGTGGGTGCGCACATTGCCAAGGCCGGTAACGAATTCGGTTCCACCACTGGCCGCCCGCGCCGCTGCGGCTGGTATGACGCCGTTTCCCTGCGCCGCGCCATGCACATCAACTCCATCAGCGGCCTGTGCATCACCAAGCTGGACGTATTGGATGGACTGGAAACCGTAAGCATCTGCACCGGTTATGAACTGGATGGCAAAGTTATTGATGTACCACCGGTTGATACCGATGCCTTTGAACGCTGCAAGCCGGTTTACGAAAACATGCCGGGCTGGACGGAATCTACCTTTGGTGCAACCAGTTATGATGCGCTGCCAGCTAACGCCAAAGCATACCTGAAGCGTCTGGAAGAAGTGGTTGAAACGCCGATTGACATCATTTCCACAGGCCCTGACCGCGAACAGACCATTATTTTGCGTGATCCTTACGCGGCGTGAATAACCCCTCACCCCCGACCCCGCACCCCGCCGCCGAGGGCGTCGACCCTCAAGGGGAGAGGGGAGATGAGGGCGATCCGGCTCGTCGGTTTGGGGGGGTTATCCGTATCTACGGTGAAGCGGCATTCAGCCGTTTCACCGATTCCCATATTTGCGTTATCGGGGTTGGCGGGGTTGGTTCCTGGGCAGTGGAAGCACTCGCCCGCAGCGGCATCGGCC
>JBBIHI010000193.1:0-5185 GCA_037447095.1 Thiotrichaceae bacterium | reverse complement strand
TCGGCCAACGTCAGCCCGGAATAGCCCAGCATCAGGGCGGCTACGCTCAGGGACATGCAAAAAAGTTTCATTATCCTCTACCTGTTATTGCTTTGTGTAAGTTGCCCATCATTCCAAAAAAATGTGTAGACGGTCATTAAATTTTTGCAACCTACAGATTCCGGGTTTGTGCTTGCGGCAGATTACAAAATGTTAATAAAAGTGTGTCCATATGCAGTTTTGGAAGGTGCATTAGTGTTTGCTAATTTGTTACACTAGCGACCCTCCGTTTTCCCACCGCAGGGCATATTCGTCATGAAACAGTTTTTCATGCCTTTTCTGGTCTGGTTCAAGATGGTTAACGCCAACACCATCAAGGCCGATTTTTTTGCAGGTTTGACCGGTGCCGTTGTTGTGCTTCCGCAAGGGGTTGCGTTTGCGGCCATTGCAGGTTTGCCACCGGAATATGGTCTGTATACCGCGATGGTTACGCCGATCATTGCAGGCTTCTTCGGTTCTTCGCGGCATCTGGTTTCCGGGCCGACGACCGCCATTTCATTGGTACTGTTTTCGACCATCAGCCGCTATTCCGATCCGGGTACGCCGGAATATATCCAGATGGTGTTGACCCTGACCTTCCTGGCGGGTGTGTACCAGTTGGTGTTTGGTCTGATGCGCCTGGGGATGCTGGTTAACTTTGTATCGCATACCGTGGTGGTAGGTTTTACGGCGGGTGCAGCTATCCTGATTGCGACCAGCCAGATGAAGTATGTCACAGGCATCAAGATTCCCAAGGGCGAGTCGTTCCTGCATACCTGGATGGATGTCGGCATGGGCGTCGGGCAAATCAATATCTATATCCTCGCCGTTGCTGTTTTCACCATGTTGTCTGCCTTGTTGATGAAACGTTACCTCCCGAAAATGCCACACCTGTTGTTTGGCATGGTCGCGGGCAGTCTGGCCAGTATTGTGCTGGGCGGGGAAGCCCACGGCATTAGCTATGTCGGGGAAATCAAGGGGCAGTTACCGCCGTTTTCCAGCCCTGAATTCTCGCTGGATTCCATCAAGCAACTGGCTTCCGGCGCGTTTGCGGTCGCCTTGCTGGGTCTGATTGAGGCAGTTTCCATTGCCCGCTCCATCGCCACCAAGTCGCAGCAGCGTCTGGATGGCAACCAGGAATTCGTGGGGCAGGGTTTGTCCAATATCGTGGGCAGTTTCTTCTCCAGTTACGCAGGCTCCGGTTCTTTTACCCGTTCCGGCATCAACTATTCGGCGGGTGCGCAAACCCCGATGTCAGCCATGTTCGCCGCTATCCTGCTGGCGGTTATCGTGTTGCTGGTTGCGCCACTGGCGGCTTACCTGCCGGTAGCGGCCATGGGTGGTGTCATCCTGCTGGTGGCTTACAACCTGATTGATTTTCACCACATCAAGCACATTATCGAGAGCAGCCGTTCGGAAACCTCAATCCTGGCAACCACGTTCTTTGCCACCCTGTTCATGGAATTGGAATTCGCCATTTACATGGGCGTGATCCTGTCACTGATGATGTTCCTGATGCGGACTTCCATGCCGAATATCGTCAGCATTGCCCCCAACCAGAATGAAACCCGCCACAAACTGGCCGAGGTTGAGGAATATGGTCTTGAGGAATGTCCGCAACTGAAGATGGTGCGCATCGACATGTCGATCTATTTCGGCTCGCTGGACAAGGTGCAACGTGAACTGGCGGATATTGTTGAAAACCAGCATATCAAGCACATTCTGATCATTGGCGACAGCATCAACTTCATTGACCTTGCCGGTGCGGAAATGCTGGTGCAGGAAGCCAAGCGCCTGAAGTCCATGGGTGGCGGCCTGTATCTGCAAGGTGCGAAAAACAAGGTTTACGACTTCATGGATCGCATTGATTTCATGGAAGACTTCGGCGAGGGTAATATCTTTGGCAGCAAGGACGCGGCAATGACCTCCCTGACCAAACGCCTGGATGGCAGTGTCTGTGCGACTTGTACGAAGCGTATTTTCCGTGAATGTGCCAAATTGCCAAGTGCGGAAAAAGCCGCAGGCAACGCAGCCTGAAATCCCTTAAAGGCAGCCTGCCGGGGCTGGGCTTATCCCCGGCAGGCTGTTTCCGCGCAGTGCCAAAGGACTGCCGGATTCCCTTTCAACCAAGACTATAGGGAAGGGTTTGGGGGAAACTTCCATGTTTTATTTTCTCATTCCCTTGGCTGAAACCTTAATGTAGACTGAATATCAGAAAATGCAAGGTTCTTTCTGTTAGAATTTTGTTATGCCTACAAACCCTGTTTCTGCCGCAGCCTGTATTCCACTCATCCAGCAACTTGCCCGCTCGCTTGGCTTCAGCGCCGTGGGTATCAGTAATACCGAGCTTGGCCATGCGGAACAGCGCCTGCGGGACTGGTTGGCTAAAGGCTACCAGGGTGACATGGGTTGGATGGGGCAACATGGCAGCAAGCGCAGCCGCCCTGCCGAACTGGTTCCCGGTACGCTCAGCATTATCAGCGTGCGCATGGATTATTTCCCCCCAGACAGTGCCGATCCGGTCATGCTGCTTAACCTCCCTCATCGTGCTTATATTTCACGCTATGCCTTGGGGCGCGATTACCACAAGCTGATCCGTCAGCGTCTGGAAAAGCTGGCGCAGGGTTTACAAGCGCATATCGGGACATTTGGCTACCGGGTTTTTACCGACAGTGCCCCGGTGCTGGAAAAGCCGATGGCAGTCAAGGCAGGACTGGGCTGGATGGGCAAGCATACCAACCTGCTCAGCCGGGAAGCAGGTTCGTGGTTTTTCCTGGGTGAAATTTATACTGACCTGCCGTTGCCGGAAACGGGTACGGCCATCGCCCATTGCGGGCAATGCACGGCGTGCCTCGACGTATGCCCGACCCAGGCGATTGTGGCACCTTACGAACTGGACGCCCGGCGCTGCATTTCCTACCTGACCATCGAGCATCAGGGAAGTATCCCGGAAGCTTTGCGCCCGTTGCTGGGAAACCGCATTTACGGCTGTGACGACTGCCAGCTCATCTGTCCGTGGAACCGCTTTGCCCAGTCCAGCCCTGAAGCTGATTTCGTAGTACGTAATGCTCTCGATACGGCTTCACTGGGGGAATTGTTCCAGTGGACGGAGGAACAGTTCCTGCGCAGGCTGGAAGGTTCTGCGATCCGCCGTATTGGCTACCGGCGCTGGTTACGTAATCTTGCTGTTGCGCTGGGTAATATGCCTTGCAGCCCGTTAATCCTGCACTTGTTGCAGCAGCGTCGGGCAGATATACAGGATGACATGGTGCTTGAACATGTGGATTGGGCGATCAAATGTCATCAGTAACACAAAAATTAACCACTCATCACTTAATTTTATCCATATATCCGGGATAGGTGCCGCTTATCAAGCTAATGCTGCACATTCCTCACGTTTTTTGTCACGATACACCCCATAGAGCAAGCCCAAACAACGAAACGACACAATGAAAATGATAAAAAACAGTGCGTTATTGTTTGGTACAATCCTGATTGCCTTGTCTGGTTGTGCCAATATACAGAGTTCACCATTATACAGCGCGTGGCAAAATCAGGCTTACGCAGCTTATGGGATGCAGTCTCCTGGTATGTCGGTCAACCCTTATATGAATGCAGTTATTTCTTCACCAACAGGTTATGCTTATATGCCGGAACGTGGCTATATCAGCCAGCCGCTGACAGTTTCCATGCCGGTTTCACAGGCTGAACAACAATATGTTGCCAGCTACTATGGCCTGAACTAACGGTTTTTGTTTTGTTAGCCCCTGGAACCCGAAAGGGTTCCACTATGACACAAAGGTCTTAGCCCTTCCTTTGTGTCTTTTTAAGCCAGACCCCCTTTTTTTGGGTCTGGCTTTTTTTTTCGTTTGTCATGCCAGCATTTTCTGTAGATCAGTTTCTGTCCTCCTGTTGTTGCAGTATTGACATAGTGCAAGGCCATCAATCATGATTATCGACGAATATAAAATATAAACAGCCTAAGCCAGCCGTTATCAGGCATCCCTTTTGCGAGGGGGAAATCATGATAGCCAGTAAAATTGACGCAAATTTGCGTATCCGCCGTGTGCGAACAGAAAAAGAACTTGAGGCATTCTATCGGGAATCTGGCTCATATGCAGGGCAAGTTCGCCGACCTATCCTTGATTCATGGAAGCGCAGTCCGTTGGATGTGCTTGGCGAGCGTACCCAACGTTTGCCCGACGAATATCAGGCACGATTGGCATGGGAAGGCTCTCCTCTGCATCAGGCGGCAGCCCCTGAAATCGGCAAGATTACCCAATTGGCGCGGGAAACCCCCATCGTTGCCACGCTGAGTGATGCCCAAGGCACTTTATTGTGGACAGCTTCAAGCAATGCCATTACCAAACTGGCCGAATCGCTTAACTTCTTTCCAGGTACGAATTGGTCAGAACAAATTGCCGGAACCAATGCGATTTCCCTGACGATGGCTGAGCAGCGTTCCTGCACAGTCTTTTCTGCGGAGCATCTGCTGCCTGAATGGCATGAGATTGTTTGCTACGCTGCCCCGATTATCCATCCTCAATCGGGTCAGATGAGCGGTATATTGAACATATCCTCCCATTGGCTCAGATACAATCCGCTTGAAGAAACAGCCGTGGCGCATTTGGCAAACAATATTGCCCAGCGCTTGGCTAATGATTTCCCATTGGCTGAGTTGGAAATACATGTGCTGGGGCAAAACAGGTGCATGTTCAGGGGAGCACCTTTACACCTTTCCACGCGCCAGCTTGAAATTCTGTGCATCCTGATCATGTACCCGGATGGGACAAGCCTGAAGGAACTGCATGAAGCCATTTACGGTGATACGACGGTTTCCCCGGCAACAACCAAGACGGTATTGACGCAACTGCGCCATCTTTTGGATGGCCAGATCGGCTCCCACCCCTATCGTTTATTAATGCCGGTTTGGGCGGATTTTGTGGCACTGGGAAGTCACTTGCGTCTGCATAACCTGACAGACGCGATAAAACTTTACCGTGGTGACCTGTTGCCGTGCTCAACTGCTCCGGCCATTGTGGAATGGCGTCATCACATTGATGCAGGGATGACAAACCTGCTGACGAAATGCAAATCGCCGCAAACGCTGATCCGTCAGGCGGGGCATCTGTTACAGACACCCTTGTTACCCTTGTTAAGGGAATAT
>JBBIHI010000192.1:0-5186 GCA_037447095.1 Thiotrichaceae bacterium | reverse complement strand
TACTGCCAGTAACAGCAACCCGGCCAACCACCAGAACCATTGGGGTAAACATTCCCGACACAGGTTAACCATGGGTTTTCTGCTCCAGCCGAATCCCCCACGCCAGCACCCCGCCGAGGATCGAGGCCGCCAGAATGAACAAATGCACATTCACCGCGCCAATCGTCGCGGCTTGCAGGGAAGATGCCGGAGCCAGCAGCGCCATGATCCCGCTTTCATACGTACCAAAACCGGCAACCGCATGTACCGGCAGCACGCTGGTCAATTCACCTGCGGAAACGGCAGTCAGCAAACGTTCCCACGTAACACCGGGCAGGAATTGCCCCAACAGCCAGGCCAGCGTGAATATCTTGACCAGCCAGTTTGCCCAGGTCATGACCCAACTGCGCCGGAATGCCCCCCAATTTTCCGGCAGGCCCGTTAATGCCTGTTGCAGCAGTTCCACCAGCTTGCCATTACGCCCTTGCAGGAACAGCACCATCCGCCCATGCAAGGCATACGCCACCACCGGCATCACCAACCAAACCAACAGCAATACGCCCTGCCACCCCAGTACGCCATTGCCCATCAGCAGCGGGAAAACCGCAAACCCCAGCACCACATGCAAATCCAGCAGGCGGAACCAGAACAGCGCCGCTGCCGACTCGGTATAGCCGACCCCGAAATCCCGCTTCATCAGCAGAGGAAAACTCAATTCCCCCGCGCGTGCAGGCAACAGGTTATTGAGCATGTTATGGGTCAACATCAGCCGCCAGGTTGCCGCCCAACGCCCACCCATCGCAACAGGGAAATAGTCATACAACCGCCACGCCCGCAAGGCATAACCTGCGACCAGCAACACCAGTGCCAACAAAGCATTCCACAGGCTGAAACTGCGCCACGGCGCCAGCACCTTAGCCCAGCCCACCCAGTATTCCACCAGCCCGAGCAAGATCAGCAGGATCGCCCAGGAAAGCACCTGCCAGCGGTATTTTGCCCATACATGCACCATTGCAGTCATGATTCCGTCATTCAACAAACCTATAATCCGCTTATCGTAAACTGTTCATATCGCATTTTCATGACAAGCCAGACTGCCACCATCAGCATCATCGTGCCGTTCTATAACGAGGAAGGAAATGCCCTGCCACTGGTGGAGCGCGTCAACGCGGCCATGCATAACAGTAACCTGAGCTGGGAAATGGTACTGGTGGACGACGGCAGCACTGACCAGACCCTGCCGCGTTTGCGTGAAGCTGCCGCGCAATTTGGTGATTACATCCACGTTGTCGAATTGCAACGCAATTTCGGGCAAACCGCCGCTATGCAGGCAGGTATGGATCAGGCACGCGGCGACCTGTTCGTGACCCTTGATGGCGACCTGCAAAACGACCCGGCGGACATTCCCGGCATGGTTGCGGAATTGCAGGAACGTGACCTCGACCTGCTGGTCGGATGGCGCAAGAACCGCAAGGACACCTTGCTGTTGCGCAAGATTCCCTCCCGGATAGCCAACCGCCTGATCCGCAAGGTAACGGGTGTCCGCCTGCACGATTACGGATGCAGCCTCAAGGTTTACCGCGCTTCGGTCATGCAATCCGTGCGCTTGTACGGGGAAATGCACCGTTTCATTCCCGCCTGGGTTGCCACTGCCGTGCCACCATCCCGGATTGGCGAGCGGATAGTCAACCACCACGAACGTTTCAGCGGCACATCCAAATACGGCATTTCGCGGACATTCCGGGTCATTGTGGACTTGCTGTTTATCTGGTTTTTCATGACCTTCCGCGCCCGTCCGGGGCATCTGTTTGGCTCCATCGGCCTGCTGTTCGGCTTTATCGGCTTCCTGATCCTCGGCTGGCTGGGCATAGACAAATTCCTGCTAGGGTATGACATCGGCGGACGACCACTGTTTTTAACCGGCATCCTACTGGTGATTGCTTCGGTACAGTTCCTGACCACCGGCATCGTAGCGGAAATGCTGGCGCGTATTTATTTTGAGGCATCCCACGACAACACTTACCTGATCCGCCCACAAGCCAAGCCTGATAAGGAAAAAGAACGCCAGTGGCACACCGATTGACCTACCCATCCATGCCGCGCTGGCTGGATGATGGCAACCTGCTGGTCTTGCTGCCGGTGCTGGCCTTGGCCTTTTTCTGGCAACTGGGCGCAACACCCCTGTTCGACCTAGACGAAGGTGCATTCAGCGCTGCCACCCGTGAAATGCTCCAGCGTGGCGACTATATCACCACCTTCCTCAACGGCGAACCGCGCTTCGACAAGCCCATCCTGATCTACTGGCTGCAAGCCCTGAGCGTATCGGCTTTCGGCTTGCAGGAATGGGCATTGCGCCTGCCTTCCGCACTGGCAGCCAGCGGCTGGGTGCTGGCCACCTACCAGTTTGCCCATCAGCGTATGGAAAAACGCCATGCCTTGTTTGCAGCCCTTATGCTGACAAACACCTTCATGGTGGTGATCATCGGGCGTGCCGCCACCGCCGATGCTGTCCTCAACCTGTTGATTGCCCTGAGCCTGTTTGAGTTGTGGCGTTATTGGGAAACACCCTCGCGGGCTATTTTGCTGCGCGGTTTCGTGTGGATTGGGCTGGGTTTCCTGTGCAAAGGCCCGGTGGCGACCATGATCCCGCTGGTGGTCAGCGGCATCTGGTACATCAGCCAACGACGTTGGCGGGATTGGCTTGGGCTGATTTTCACCCCTTACGGAGTGGTGCTGTTCCTGCTCATTACCCTGCCGTGGTATGTGCTGGAATACCGCGCACAAGGGCAGGCTTTCATTGATGGCTTCTTCTTCAAGCACAATATCAGACGCTTCACCAGCACCATGGAACATCACGGCGGGCATATCTGGTATTACCTGCTTGCCCTACCCCTCATCATCCTACCGTTCACTGGATTGCTGGGGAGGCTATCAGTTCGCGCCCTGCAAACACCACTCAACCAATACCTGGCGTTGTGGTTCGTGTTTGTCTTCGTATTCTTTTCCTTTTCCAGCACCCAGCTACCGCATTACCTGCTGTACGGCATTACCCCGCTGATCCTGTTACTGGCGCAGCAGGCGGGAAACAACCCTGGGCGCTGGCTTACCTGCCTTCCACCGCTCCTGCTGGCAACCGTGCTGTTGTTCCTGCCCGAACTGATGGAACAGGCATTGGCAAAACAAACCGATGCCTACCATGCGGGTTTACTGGCACAGGTGCGGCAAAGCACGGCTTCCGGCTATCACCTCGCGGCGGGCATTTACTTTGTTGCACTACTGAGCATTACCTTGTGGCCAGCCTTAGCCGGTTTACGGCGCATGGTGCTGATGGCCATCCTGCAAACCACTTTCATGGTCAGCATCCTCATCCCATTGGCGGGAGACATTCAGCAAGACCCGGTGAAAAATGCCGCCCGGTTTGCCTACCAGCACCTCGACAATGCCACTATCGTCATGGATGGACTGAATATGCCGAGCTTCAGCGTTTACCGTGAAAAGATTACCCCGCGCCGCCCGGCACGCTTGGGCGAATACGTTTTTACGGCGGCTGACCAGCTTTCAGCCGCCTACCAGCCTGTTTTCCAGCAAGGCGGTATTGTGATTGCCAAAAGGATTGCCAGCGATGAACGATGAAGAGTTCGACACGGTAGGTATCCCGGTCATATTGCTAGCGTTGGGCTGCTTTACAATCCTTGACGCCCACCTGAACATTCCTCTGTTTCGGGGCATTACGGAGGCATTCGGGCAACTTCCCGATGCCCTGTGGATCAATTTGACCCTGTTGGGTGACGGCTTGGTAACACTGGCCTTACTCAGTCTGTTAACCGTGCACTTTCCCCAGGCATTACCGGGTGGCCTGCTGGCAGCACTGTTTTCTACTGTACTGGTACACACATTGAAACCCCTGCTCGCAGCCGAACGCCCGCTGGCTACCCTCGGCGATCAGGTGCATGTTTTGGGGATAGCCCTGCACAACCTCAGTTTCCCTTCCGGGCACACCGCTGCCGCATTTACCCTGATGGGTATTTACGCACACGCCTTGCAGCACAAACGTGCTACCAGCCTATTGTTCCTGTTTGCCTTGTTGATTGGATGCAGCCGGATAGCGGTAGGTGCACACTGGCCTGCGGATGTGCTGGGTGGTGCAGCCATTGGCTGGTTATCGGCATGGCTGGGCTGGAAAATGGCGACACGCTGGAACTGGGGCGCAAGCTCCAAAGGGCAAAAAACCTTGTCAGGCTTGTTCCTGCTGTTCCCGCTATTGTTGTTCGGGTTCAAAAACGGCTATCCGCATACCGTCACATTGCAGATGGGTATCGCCGTATTGACCACCCTTGCCGCGCTCATAACCCTGTGGAAAACCTGGCGTCTGCCTGCCAATTCCCGCGTCAGTTTCGCCAACCCTCAGTCCAGCAGTGACTTGGCAAACGCAGGCGTGGCGTAAGTCGCAAAACCCTGATCGGTGCGCCAGATGAAATAGGCCGACAGGCCATGTTGGTCAGCGAAGTGTTTACCATCCACTTCCCCCATGGCCATCAGCAGGGTTGCGTAAGCGTCTGCCAATGCCCCGGTTTCCGCCAGTACTGACACAGATGCCAGCTTGTGCTGTACCGGGTAGCCGGTCAGCGGGTTAATGGTGTGCGAATAGCGCTTGCCGTCGTGCATGAAGAAACTGCGGTAATCACCGGAAGTTGCCAGCCCTGCGTTTTCCAGACGGATACCCTGCTGGATGGCACGCCCGGTATCCAGTGGCTTTTCAATGGCAATATGCCAGTCGTCACCACGCGGACTGAGGCCACGGGTGCGGATTTCCCCGGCAATTTCCACCATGTAATTGTGGATACCCAATGATTCCAGATACAGCCCGCCCTGATCGGCGGCGAAACCATCAGCCAGCGAGGCGAGCTCCACATGCAAATCGGGCTGTTCCTTACGCAAGGCGGGCGGGGCGAGGCGCACCTGCAACTTGCGGTAGCCCACCTGGGCGCGGGCGGCATCAATCGCGGCCTGATCAGGCACTTTGCCCATTTCCGCATCCGCCGAACCGAAGCCCCATAACACCACCAGCGGGCGGATGGTAATGTCGTACAAGCCACCGCTTTGTTCGCCCAGCTTCAAGGCCATGTCTGACGCCTCTGCCACCTGCTGGGATACCGCAAACCAGTCCGTACCCTGATAAGCGTTGAAGCGGGCAATTTCCGAAGTAT
>JBBIHI010000191.1:0-5236 GCA_037447095.1 Thiotrichaceae bacterium | reverse complement strand
AGGAATTCCAGGACATGCTCTACCCCACGTGAAACGCCGGGTTTGCCACATTCCACCGTAATGGCCGGGCAGTATTCAGCCATCGCCATGGATTGCACCCCTTTGGGGATTTCAAAATAAACCACGATACTGGAAAACAGCCGCGCCAATTGCAGCGAGCGGTTATCCATGACGTTGATACAGCCGTAATGCGGGTTCTTGCCGGTATTGTTATGCACGTCGATGCTGGCAAACATGCCCTTTTCCGCCATGATTTCCGTCACTTCCTGCATCAGGCGTGTTTCCTCGCATTCCGCCTCATCCCCACCCGGCCATACGCGGTTGTAATCAGGCTGGTCTTCCAGCCGCCTTATGCCGAACGTTGCCGCTTCAATATTGCCGAAAAACACTGACAGTGAACGCGGCAAGGGTTGATCCTGATACTTGTGCAGCAGTTGCTGGATAGCGAAAAAGCCGGTGTCCTCATTGCCATGCAGCAGTACGGAAATAAACAGGCGCGGTTCCCGCCGCCCTTTGAGGTGCAGCAGGGTTGGGCTGGGTAGCAGTTTGTGCAGTTCACGGGGGCTTTTCAGGGTAAAAAAGCCTGCCGGTACTTCGGTAATTTCAGTCAGTGTCAACATGGTGGTCGTGTTCCCAGCAATCCAGCGTCCAGGTATGGACAGGTGTGTGAGTATGCTGCAAGCGGTGATAATCCAGCAACAGGCGGGAAATGCTGCCCTGGCTGCGTTGCAGGTGTTGTTGCTGCCATACCGCGCCAGTCTGGCCGGTTTCGATGCGGGCAGCAATGATGCTCAGGTAATGGCGGATGTCGGCATCGTCGATACCCAGTTCTTCCAGACCTTCTGCGGCAATCGGCAACAGTTCGTCCAGCATCAGTTTCTGTACCTGCCATTCTTCGCGGTGCCAGCGCAAGTGTGCATCAAGCCCGACCCGCGCAGCGTTGTAGAAGTTTTCCCGTGCCGTGGCAAAAGCCATGGGGAGCGGGTCGCCGTTTGCCAGTTGCATTCCCAGGTAGTGGGTCAGGCCGTAAAACAGTGCTGCATTGGCCAGCATGTCCGGCACACTCGGCCCGGCGGGCAGGATGCGGTGTTCGATACGGATGTGCGGTATGCCGTCGGGGTCAAAGCCTACCAGTGGGCGGTTCCAGCGCCAGGTCACGCCATTGTGCAGGCGCAGGTGGGTAAAGCGTCCCGCAGGTTTGTCCTGCAACATCGGTAACAATACCGGGTAAATGTTGAGGTTTTCCTCGAAACATTCGGCAATGCTTTTGTCGGCGAAACCGGAACCGAAACTGACCCGTGCCGGGTATTCCCGCCCGGCATCCACGGCTTGTTCAAATACCGGGATGCGCGTTTCCTGCCACAGTGAACGCCCGAACAGGAATGGCGAATTGCCAGTCACGGCCATGATCGGGCCGGAGGCAACGATGGCTGCATTGTAGAAATGGTGTGCCGTGGCTGCCGGAACCTGCATATGTACCTGAAACGAGGTGGTGGCTGCTTCCAGCATGACGCTGCTGTGCTGGATATGCAGGGATTCCTGACCGTCGATTTCCATGCGCAGCGGGCGTCCGTGACGTGCCTTGAGGATTTCGGCATTCAGCGCATGATAACGGTTGGAATCGGTCATGGTTGCCAGACAGAAATCTGTTTGCACACAGCTGGGCAGGATGCCGATCAGCAGCAACTTGGTATCCAGCGATTCCGTTGCTGCATTGGCTTGATCCAGCAATTCCCGCAATGCCTGTTCAAAATCCCGTAAAGCGGAACCGTGCAAACGGCGCGGTGGGGTATTCAGCTCGATATTGAATTTGGCGAGTTCCGTGGTTGCCAGCGGGTGGTTGAGGGTTTGCAGGAAAGCACTGTTGAGCGGTGCGGGTCGGTAACGCCGGTCTGTCAGCCAGCCTTCCAACTCGAAACCGCCAACCGCAGGTTCGGCGGAAAACGCTCCGCTTTCCAACATTTGCCGCAGCAACTGCGTTTCATGACCTAGCCGCACGGCGTATTCGCGCCACTCTTCCGGGCTGAAATGGTCGCTTGCAATCTCCTGACCCATAAAGCACCTCCCGCATTACCCCGCTCCATCAGCGCATTATGCCATGCCAGCGGCGGAATGTGCTTGATGCTAATCAGCGGACAGCTCTTCGCTGGGCGGTAATTGCAGGTAGAAGCCATTCTCGTTGATGACCCGCAGCACTTCACTGGCTTCTGCCTTGATAACCAGGGTGCGTTCCGGGATCAGGTCAAATTCAAAGGAAAACTCAGGCTCACCAAAAATCTTCAGCAGGATGTCGGGCAGACGGCTGAAATCACCCTTTTCCGGGATGAACAGGAAAGAACCTGGCTTGCGGCGGCTACGGTAAACATAACATTGCATGGCTTAGTTCTGATCCTTTTCATTGGCCATCAGTGCGGCGTCCCGTATTTCCCTGACCTTGATATTGTGGGAAACGGGTTTGCCCCCGCTGTCACGTTGCGAGCTTTCGAGCACGATCTCGGTACTGGAAGCTTGCAGCAGCTTGCCTTCCATTTGATTGCCATTGCTCTGGGTAATACGGACGTATCCGCCAATTTGTTCTGGCAGTTTGCCGACAGGCAGGCTTTTGAAAACGATCCGGTACAAGGGTTTGCCGGGCAGTTCCTGGGTGGGCGGCAAAACGGGCTGGGTTTCCGTGACAGGTTCAGCGTGGGAAGTTTCCTGATTGGCAGGCGCTGTTGTTGTGCCCTGTTCAGCCTGTACCGGTACACTCACGTCCGGCTTACTGGTTTGTGCTGGCAATGCCAGAGGCGTGGTTTCCGGTGCCTCGGTTTTGCTGGATGCGGATGCTGGAGTGCTTGCCGTTGCTGGTGGGGGCTGTTGTGCTGCGGCAGGTGGTGTGGCCGGGGCGGGCGTCGGGGCAGGTGCTTGTGCCGGTGTACTGGCAGTTTGTGGTGCTGTTGCTGGGGAACTGTGGACACCCAATGCCTGAAGCTGGTTGGTCAAGTGCTGGTTTGCACCGCCCAGCCACGCACCGACGGCCAGCAGCAGGCCAACAAAGGCGGTAATGACCCAGCCTGATACGCGATGCCACAGTGATGGGATGGTGATCAGGTTCAAGCCGGGAATCAGGCTGAACAACCCGACCAAGGGGTGACGCTGAAAACCTTGCACCACCACGACCAGCCAGCCAATTGTAAACAGCAGGATGCCTACCAAAAATGCTCCAAGCAGGGCGTATTCCATTGTAGCAACAACTCCGTATTAATCTTCCAGGTAAGTATAACCGATCAGACCGGCCTCGATTTCCCGCAGCAGCATTTTTTGCCGTTCGCCGTTATCCACGGCGGCGGCCAGTTTGCGGCGGCATTGTGCCAGCAAATCCTTCGGCTCGAAATGGATATAGCGTAACAATTCGTCGATGGTGTCGCCACGTTCCGGTTCGGAAAGCGTGTAACTGCCGTCCGCTTGCAGCTCCACATTGATGGAATCGGTGTCACCGAACAGGTTGTGCAGGTCGCCGAGGATTTCCTGATACGCGCCGATCATGAAAATGCCCAGCAGGTACGGTGAACCGGTTTGCAGGGAATGCAGCGCCAGGGTGCTTTCCAGCTTGCCACCTTCGACGTAGTGCGACACGGTGCCGTCGGAATCGCAGGTCAGGTCCTGCAAGGTGGCGCGGCGGTCGGGCTGTTCGCCGAGGCGGTGCAGCGGCATGATCGGGAAAATCTGTTCGATCGCCCAGGCATCCGGCATCGACTGGAACAGCGAGAAGTTGCAGAAATATTTGTCGGCAAGCTTTTCCAGTAAGCCGGTCTGGATTTCAGGCTCCAGTTCGGCGAAGTGGTCGCTGTTGGTGAGCAACTGGCGGCAGATGGCGCGGTGGAATTCCTCCGCCCTCGCCCGCTGGTTGAGGTTGATGGAACCGTGCGCGTACATGCCGTGCGCTTCGTCCAGCCAGTAGGCGGCGTCGTGGTAAATTTCCGACGGAGGCAGATGGCGGCGGTTTTGGTACAGGCGGAACAGGTTGTGCAGGATGGCAGGGTCTTCGTCCTGCGGTTCAGACAGTACCGGTACGGCTTCCGGCTGTTGCGGGTCGGTGTCGATCACGTTGGTGATCAGCACGGCGTGGTGGGCGCTCAAGCCGCGACCGGATTCGCTGATGAAATCGGGGAACGGCAGTTCGTATTCCTCGCATACATCCTGCACGCTGCGCACGATGGTGTTGGCGTATTCCTGCAAGCTGTAGTTGATCGAGCATTCGTTGCGCGAGCGCGAACCGTCGTAATCCACGCCGAGGCCGCCGCCTACGTCGACCACGCGGATGTTTGCGCCGAGGCGGTGCAGTTCGGCGAAATAGCGGCTGGCTTCACGCATCCCGCGCTGGATGTCCTGAATATTGGCGATCTGTGAACCCATGTGGAAATGTAGCAGTTGCAGACAGTCGAGTTTACCCGCCTGTTGCAGTTGCTCCAGCATGTGCAGGGCTTGTGCGGCGGAAAGGCCGAACTTGGATTTTTCCCCGCCGGTGTTCTGCCATTTGCCTTTGCCGAGTGAATACAGGCGCACGCGGATGCCGAGCAGTGGTTCGATGCCGAGTTTTTCCGCCTCTTCCAGCGTTTCCTGCAATTCGGAAGGTTTTTCCACCACGATGAAAATGCGGTGGCCCATTTGCCGCCCGATCAGGGCGAGGCGCAGGTATTCGCGGTCCTTGTAGCCGTTGCAGATGATGGTGCTGCCGTTCGGGGCGCTGCCGAGCACGGCCATCAGTTCCGGTTTGCTGCCTGCTTCGAGGCCGACCTGTGCGCCGCCGCCCTTGAGGATTTCCTGCACCACGCTGCGCTGCTGGTTGACCTTGATCGGGTAAATCGCGGTGTAGCGGCTGTTTTGCCCGCAATCGGCAATCGCCTGATTGAAGGCGGCTTGCAGGCGTTGCACCCGGTCGTGCAGCACGTTGACGAAGCGCACCAGCAGCGGGAAGCGCATTCCGTCCTCATTGTGGACACGCATGGCGAGCTGGTGCAGGTCGATCTGCTGCTGGCCGCCGGGCAATTGCATCGCCACATTGCCAGCGGCGTTGATGTCGAAATAGCCATCGCCCCAGTGCTGGACGTTGTACAGGCGGCGAGCGGCGTCGAGGTTCCAGGTTGTGTCGGTCATGGTGTTCCTGCTGCGTGTGGAGGCACGGTTCAAGGTGTGCAGGATACTAGGTATGGGGGTGGTTGAGAATGGTAAGATGGTTTCGGTTTTGCACTGAAGT
>JBBIHI010000190.1:0-5263 GCA_037447095.1 Thiotrichaceae bacterium | reverse complement strand
CGGTTTCCTCGAACCCGGTGCCATACTGGTCGAGGAAAACAGCTATTGCCTGCTGAACTCCCCGGCAGTGGCCGCCTTGCGCCTGTCCAGCAATGGCATCATCCGCAGCCCCGACAAGCGCCAGACGTTCCATTCCGGCTTCATCAGCCCGGAAGTGGCACTCGGCGAAGAGCCGGAGGAAAGCGATGACACATTTTCGATTGCCTGCATTGCCTACAACCTGCTTCAGGGTTTCCCTCCCTTCGGTGCACAAAGCACGCTGGAAGCGGTTGTCCGCAACGCAGCCCCGCCCAGCCTCAACAAGCGCAAAGGGAATATCTGGCCCACCCTGCAAAAAGGCTTGAGCCTGAAACGCAACCAGCGCCCAGCCACACCTACCAGCCTGCTCAACAACCTGCACGCGCCCAAACGCCCACGCTTGCTGATGCCTGCCATTGCGGCAGGTCTGGCCAGCATGGTGGCCTATGCCAGCTACCACGTCCTGTCAGGGCTGCGCACACCTGAGCCAACCACTGTCGCAGCCAATTACAGCAATAACCCTGCAAGCACGGTTCCCGCCAGTGAAGACGCTGGTTCCAGTCAGGCCACACTGGTTGGGGAGCAAACACCACCTACTCCGGCAGATGCAGAAAGCGCCGCCGCACAACTTGCCGCCGAGAAGGCCAAAGCTGCCGAAGAAGCTGCCCGCATTGAATCCATCAAACGTGAAGCTGATGCACAGGCAGCAGCAGAACTTGCCAGCGCCGAAAAGACCCAGGACACTACCCGGCAACAGGAAATCATCCAGTTACTGGACGATGCCGAACAGGCCATCCAGAAAAACAACCTGCTCAGCCATGACCCCGGCAAACCTGCCGCTGCCGGGATGCTCGCCAAAGTGCTCAAACTTGACCCGGAAAACACCGAGGCCAAACACCTGCTTACCCGCATGGTCAACAATCTGCACGACACTGCGGAAACTGAAATCAACCAGCATCACCAGGACAAGGCCAATGAACTGCTGTCCACCGCAGACGGCCTCATTACCCAGTTCAACCTGACCGATAGTCTGGAACGGCAAGCTCATCTGGAAGTCCTGACCAACCAGGTCAATAGTGATCAAGGACAGGTCAAGCAATACATTGAACGTGCCAACCGTGCCATTGATTACGGCAACCTGACGGAAGGGGATGACCGCAGCAACAGTGCCGTTGCCTACGTTTCCGCGCTGTTTGACGCTTCCCCCAACAATCCTGAAGGTACCAGCCTGCTGAAAAAGATTGTGGGTATCCAGCACGACGAAGCCGGGGCGGCACTGCGCAAGAACGATACCGACAAGGCCAGAAAACTGCTGGATGACAGCCAGAAGCTGATTGGGGAATATACACTGGATGATCAGGTAGACTCCCAGCTCGACATGGAAAAGCGCTACCGCGATGTCACCCTGATGGGCATCACACCCTCAGAAATTGCCCCACCCAACAAGCCAGCCGACAAAACCGTTCAACAACATCCGGCTCCTGGAGAAAAGCCTGCCCACCCGGCAGCAGCTACTGCCACCAGCACGCCAGCAAGCCCCACTTCCAGCGCCAGCGCTGCGGAACAACCTGCACCAACGGCGTCAAACAGCGAAACCAGCCCTGCACCAGCAACGCCTGCACCTGAAACAACATCAGCACCCACTGCTACGGACGCCACCCAAACCGGAGCTGCACCTGCACCAAGCGAAACCTCCGTCCCCTCAGAAACACCAGCCGCTGCCGCTGACAAGCCTTCACCCACATCGTTTGATCAGGCTGGAAATCCAGCACCTGAACAACAGATACCTGTCCAACCGGCAACACCACCACGCTTTCTACTCGCTGCCTTACCGGATGTGCCGGTAACAGAAACGGCTGCACCTGCCGCCAATATCCCCCCGGATGCGGTTAACTTGCCACCCGTCCAGATCGACCCTGCACCCGCAGCCAACCCCGCACTAACCCAAGCTGACGCGCCCCCGCCTGCTGAAACAGCAACGGAAGCCAATGCACCAGTCCCAGACAATCAGGATCAGACAGCCGACGGTTACAAAATCCCGACCAACGCCGGTTCCAGCTTCATCCCGGATGTTAAGGGGCTGGACGAGTATCCACTGGACGAAGTGCAGAAGAACCTGCCGCCCGTCGAGAATAATAATGTGCAGTAATTTCTACCAAGGCATCAGCGGGTACAAGGAGTCACGTTTAGGCGAAACACCACCTTCTTTTGCAAATCCACTGTATCAACTGCGATATAACTGTCACGACCCGCAGCAACAATGTCACTTTTGATACGGATATTGATTTCACCACCGTTACAATTGGGGTTTACCTCACGCGGATACATATCATCCCGCTCCAGGTAATTAAAACCTTCCGTTGAATTATAACGGTTAACCCGCCATGGGCGCTGGCGCGGGCCTATTACTGAATATAAACGGCTGAAACCGCCACGACCTTTTACATATCCCTGCCATTCCGCCGTCAGCAGCGACAGGCGCTGGCCGGGTGGTACGGAAACTGGCAAGGAAAACTCACAACTGGTATGCAATGCCCCACTCCTTGACTGGAACCCGGCATCGTAATTGCTGAATAGCACACTGACAGTTTCCGAATTTTCTCCAGCCACTGCTACCGTCGCCTGTTCACACCCTGCCCCAACAAAAGCATTAAGGCGCTTGAAAACCGCCCGCCGATCGACATTCGCAGACGACACAGCCAGCATCAGAGTCAGGCTGCCCCCCACTATCAGCATTGAACGGATTTTCATGCATCCAACCTCCCAGCCTACTGCCCTTCACCCATCCCCAAGTGAAGGACAGCGTAGCCCTCAATCAGCTAAGGATCAATGGCATGGCGCCCAGCTCAGATGAAAAACAACCTTGTTGTTCAGGTCTACGGTATCAACCGCCGCGTAGCTATTTGAACCAAGTGCCTGCAAGCCGCTATTAATACGCAGGTTGAAATCCCCACCACGGCAACCCGATACCATGGTTGAATGCATCAGGCCATCTTTTGCTTCCCACGTTGTGCCACTGCCAGAGGTAATGCTTTTGACCTGTGGCGGAATTGCCCGTGGGTTCATGGATGTCCCGTAAGAACGGGTAAACCTGGCCTGACCCTGCGCAAACCCTTGCCAGTCGGCGGTCAACACAGACAATTGCCAACCTTGCGGAACGTGTACAGGAACAGCGAAGTTACAGGATGAACGTGCCAGACCGCTAACTGCATTTTTGCCCGCATCATAGCGACCAAACAGCACTGTCAGGGATGAAGTATTTTCGCCCACCACGGAAATGGAACCTGCATCACAACCCGTACCATTAAATTGGATGGGTGCTTTGAAAAACACCGGATCGGCGGCCTGGACAGCCTGAGTTGCAGCCAATACCAGCAATGCAGAAGTAAGAGAAGTTTTAAAACCATTCATATCGTTCACTCCTTTTTTCGAAATATTAATGATAACCTTATGAACATATAGTTTATTGTGTCCACGTTGGTATGATCAAACTTTCACAGTTTTAGTTCCATAAAATATCCGCTGCGGCAATGTGAATTTGTCACAGACCGGCAATGAATGCAGACACCGGGCGGCCATCGTCCAGGTATTCCACTTCATCCAGCAAAATTTCAGCGTCGCTGAAAATACTGGCCAGTTCACCCGGTTTTAGCAGGAAATTGGGGTTGCGCGGGCTGCCAAACTGTTCCGCGCCCTGCATGAAGGTCTGGTAAATCACGGTTCCACCCGGTTTCAACAGCCGTTTCAGCCAGGGGAACAAGGGGCGGTGCAGGTAACGCGCCACGCATAGCAGGTCGAAACGGCCATCCGGCATATCGGCGAACGGGTCTTGCCCGGTTTCCAGGTCACGCAACGAGGTGGTGACGCTGACTTGCTGGCTGGCGGCAAGCTGTTGCACCCGCTGTAATGCACCCGGAATATAATCCACCCCGCTCATTTGCCAGCCATGCATGGCGAGAAACACCATATCACGCCCTGCCCCACAAGCAATATCCAGCCCCTTGCCGGGAACAATATTGTAACGGGGCATGAATTCTGTCACGAAGCGGGCAAGCAACGGGGCTGGTTGCCACAAACGCTGCGACGGTGCGCCACTTTCCAGCTTGCCTTCGGTCTGCAAACGGGCAGCGTATTCCGGCGTCCAGAGAATCTGTTCCGTCACGCGATAGCCTTTGCTGGTGAGGAAAGTGACGGCTTGCGGCAGGCTGTTTGCATCTCCATACACGGCCAAGGGTTCAGTACTTTTGGGCAATTCGTGCATCCGTCCGGCTAGTTCATCAGCAGGGATGGAGCAAGCGTCACAGTGATGTGCCTGACAGAAATTAGCGAAAGGACGGCAATCGAGCAACGCTATGGGCGTCATAAAGATGCCAAGCGTTGCAACTCAGCCGCCAGTTTTTCGGCGGGTGCGTCGGCGCGGATGTAATCGACAAACAGCGGCACGCGGTAGAACCAGCGGCCTTCCTTACGCCCGAGGATGAAGGCAAGGCTCAGGCGGGCAAGGGTGGCGTCCAGTTCGCCGGTATCCACTTTCAGGCCGAGTTGCTGCGCCTGCTGGATCAGTTCGCCGGTGCTGAAACTGTCCTGGCCGATGGTCGCGTAAACCACCAGCCGTTCGTACTGCTGTTCGCGTTCACCCGTACCGATTACCCAGCCGGAGAAACGGCTTTCCAGTTCGCGGCTGCGCAGCGCGTTGTGGACATCGCCCGCTTCGATCACCCGGCTTTGCAGCGGCAGGTTTTGCACAATGTGCTGGCAAGCCACCGCAATCAGGTTGGCGCGTTGCCCGCAGGCTTGCAGCAGCATTTCCACCAGCGTGGGGTTGGCGTAACCGATGTTCATGGTCGCCATCGGCACGCTGGCAAGCTGGCGGCAGGCATCGGCTTCGAGTGCGCCGACTTCCAGCACTTCGCCGAAATTGCGGATCGGTGACTGGTAATCCAGCACGGCGTGCTGGTACAACTGCCAGAACCCGGCGAGGATGAAGGTGCAACCGCCCTGTTCGCTGAGGCGGCGGAACACGCGCAGGATCGGGTAATTGCTGGCGCGTTCGTGCTGGATGAAGTCGTCGGCTTCGTCGATCAGGAACACGAAACGCTGCCCGCGCTGGCGTTGCAGGGTTTCCAGCCCTGCCGCGAGGGTTTCGGGGTCTTTGCTGGTCGGCAAATCCAGCGCCGAAGCGATGCGCGGGATGAGGATTTCGTTGGACAACGACAGGTAGTGGCATTGCACCTGCGGGTTGTCG
>JBBIHI010000189.1:0-5265 GCA_037447095.1 Thiotrichaceae bacterium | reverse complement strand
GCTGGAGGATTTCACCAGTGGTAAATTCGAGGTGATACTGGATGATGTGGACATCACTGATGTGGATGCCAAGGAAAAAGTGACGCGGGTAATCCTGTGTAGCGGCAAGGTGTTCTACGATCTGCTGGATGAGCGTCGTAAGAATGAACTGACCGACATTGCCATCATCCGTTTGGAACAGCTCTATCCATTCCCGTCACAGGAATTGGTCGACGTGATGGAATATTACCCCAATGTCGAAAGTGTCATCTGGTGTCAGGAAGAGCCAGTGAACCAAGGGGCATGGAATGGTATTAAACACCGTTTTCAGGCATACGATTATACGGAAATGGTATGCGTCAGCCGTCCGGCCATGGCGGCTCCGGCGGTAGGTTCCCTTTACATGCACCAGCGCCAGCAACAGGCGCTGGTCAGGGAGGCGCTGGGTTTGACAGAAGATTGATTGTAGGGGCGTGCCTCTGTGTGCGCCCTTTCAGAACTCCAGCAAGGATATGAAATAAGCATCCACCACCCGCGCCTGTTCGGCAGTGCTTTCCTGTACATACATTTGTTTACGGAAAGCATTGCTGTCAGGCAGGCTGTTGGTATACCAGGCAATGTGCTTGCGGGCGATACGGCAGCCGGAATATTCCCCGTAAAACTGATACAGGTCGTCCAGATGCCACAGCAAGACTTCGTGAATTTCGGTAAGTGAGGGTGGTGGCAGTAACTCACCGGTTTGCAGGTAATGGCTGATTTCGCGGAATATCCACGGGCGACCCTGGGCGGCGCGGCCAATCATGATCGCATCCGCGTCTGTATATTCCAGCACTTCTTTGGCTTTCTGTGGGCTGTCGATGTCGCCGTTGGCGATGATGGGAAGGCTGGTGCTACGTTTGACTTCGCGGATCAATTCGTAACGGGCATTGCCGGTATACATCTGCTCGCGGGTACGCCCGTGGATCGCCAGTGCGGCAATCCCCGCCTGTTCCGCCATTTCCGCCACCCGCAGGATATTTTCCTGGCCATTTACGTAGCCCAGTCGGGTTTTTAGCGTGACCGGGACATCGACTGCGGCGACGACCGTATCCAGTATCCGTTTGACCAGATCCTCATCTTTTAACAGGGCAGAACCGGCCAGTTTGCGGCATACTTTTTTCGCCGGACAGCCCATGTTGATGTCGACGATTTGCGCACCATTGGCGACCTGATAGCGGGCGGCCTCTGCCAGCGTTTCCGGCTCGGAACCGGCAATCTGCGCGGAAACGGGGGCAAGTTCACCGTCGAAATTGGCACGCTGGAGGGATTTCTTCTGCGCGTAGAGGGTGGCATCCACCGTCATCATTTCACTGACCGCGTGGCCTGCACCAAAGTGTTTGCATAAGGTACGGAACGGGCGGTCAGTGACGCCCGCCATGGGGGCAACAATCAGCGGGTTATCGAGAGTGTAAGGGCCGATCTGCATTCCGGCGTATTTATCTGATCCGGATCAGGCGGGTGCGGGAAAAGCTGTCGTGCCAGGTCAGGTGTTGCGCCTGGGTAAGCGACACCAAAAAGCCGATACCCAACGCACCCCAGCTCAGGATAGACCAGAAAAAGCGCAAGCTGGCTTGCCGCTGGTTAATGGGCAAACCGTCTTCGCCGACAACGCGGATTTTCCATGCCCGCATCCCCAGCGTTTGCCCGCCGTGTGTCCAGAACCATGTGAAGAAACCGTAAGCCATGGCGAAATAGATCAGGGTTTTCAGTATGTCAGGCAATTCGCCGCCGGTTACTTTGGCGTATAGCAGGAACGGGATGCTGGCGACAATCACGATGCTGAAGCCCGCCAGCACGGTGTCGTAAATCATCGCGCCAGTGCGGCGTAGGAGGGTGACAGTTTCATATTGTGCCTGGGGCATGTCATCAAAACTCGGCTATCAAATGTGCGGCGACTATAGCAGATGCGGTATGCAAACGCTAAACCGCAGACAGGTCGACCAACGGCGGTATTCTGCGGAACCAGACTGTACGCGGGATATTCCGGGCACTGCAAAGAAGGTCTAAACTCCCTAGATGTATTACAACAAGCCGAGGGAAAACCATGCGTAAGTTACTGATGCTGGCTGCTTTACTACCCATGCTGGCGATGGCCGATGCGACCATCCCCGACAAGGATATGAAAGGTACGGAAGACTTGCCCTATTTGCAGCGTTACGATGGCTCTTTCATCGTTGATCAGTTGCAGGAAAAATTTGACGAAATCATTCTGCCAACCTCCAAGCTGGAGAAGGCCGATCAGCTTGATAGCCGTAACAATTATCTGTCCCTGCCAAAGGAAAAGCTGTCGCTGGAAGGCAAGATTACCCGAACCATTTACGTGATGCCATCTGACCGCACTACGCTGGAAGTCATCCGCAATTATCAGGAAGAGGTGGAAGGCAAGGGCGGCAGCGTCGTTTACCAGTGCAAGGATGACGAGTGCGGTGGGAACGTACAGTACGGCGCGGATACCGGCGGCAATGAAACGGGCATCGTCCAGATGATTTACCCCAGTAGCAAAATGGTGCAGAAGGAATTTACCAACGGCAATTGCAGCCTGAACAGTTGGCACGCCAATCAGCGTTTCGCCGTTATGAAAATGACCACCCCCGATAATACCGAAGTGCACCTGGGGCTGTTGGCTTACACCTTGAAGGACAATAATTATTGCAAGGCACTGGATGGGCGCACGGTTCTGGTGCTGGCCGCCGTCGAGGGTAAACCACGCGAACAAAAGATGGTCACAGTCGTACCGGCAGATGACATGGGCAAAGGCATTGGTACGGATGGCCACATTGCCCTGTATGGTATTTACTTCGACTACGACAAGGCTGACCTCAAGCCTGATTCCAAGCCACAACTGGAAGAAATTGCCAAGATGCTGAAGGCGGATGAAGCGCTGAATGTGCTGGTGGTTGGGCACACCGACAACCAGGGCGAATTGGCATACAACCTTGACCTTTCCAAGCGTCGCGCCGAGTCAGTCGTCAAAGCCCTGACGACGGATTACGGAATTGATGCCAAGCGTCTGACGGCGCAAGGCGTTGGGATGGCCGCGCCAGTTGCCAGCAACGACACGGAAGAAGGCAAGGCCAAAAACCGCCGTGTCGAAATCGTAAAGCGCTAACTGTGACTGAAAGGAGGGGGAGCTATCTCCCCTCCAGAAAGTTTTTCAGCATCTCGTGCCCGTACTGGGTGAGGATGGATTCGGGGTGGAATTGTACGCCTTCCACCGGCAGGGTTTTGTGGCGCACACCCATGATTTCGTCCAGCTTACCGTCCGGCGTTTCTGTCCAGGCGGTGATTTCTAGGCAGTCGGGCATGGTTGCCTGCTCAATCACCAGCGAATGGTAACGGGTGGCTTCCAGCGGGCTGGGCAGATTGCTGAAAACGCCCACGCCTTTGTGATGGATCATGGAGGTTTTGCCGTGCATGATTTCCTTGGCGCGGATGATATTGCCGCCAAATGCCTGTCCGATGGACTGATGCCCTAGACATACGCCCAGAATCGGGATTTTGCCCGCAAAACGCAACAGGGTGGGGATGGAAATACCCGCTTCCGTCGGTGTGCAAGGGCCGGGGGACAGCACGATTTTGTCGGGTGCGATTGCGTCAATCGCTTCTACCGGAATTTCGTCGTTGCGCACCACCTGTACGTCCGCGCCCAGTTCACCGAGGTATTGCACAAGGTTGTAGGTGAAGCTGTCGTAATTGTCGACCATTAAAACTTTCATGGTTCACCTCCTCACTTGTGTTTGCCGTTGAGGCCGGAAAGTGCGGCGCTGGCGGCGCGGAAGACCGCGCGGCCCTTGTTCATGGTTTCCTTCCATTCCAGATCGGGGATGGAGTCGTAGACGATGCCCGCGCCAGCCTGAATGTGCAGTACATCATCCTTGATCACGGCGGTGCGGATGGCGATGGCGGTATCCATATTGCCGTTCCACGCCAGATAACCAACTGCGCCCGAGTAGATGCCGCGTTTGACTGGCTCGAATTCGTCGATGATTTCCATGGCGCGGATTTTCGGTGCGCCGCTGACGGTTCCGGCGGGGAAGGTGGCGCGTAATACGTCCATCGCATCCAGACCGGGCAGCAGTTTGCCGGTGACGTTGGAAACGATGTGCATGACGTGCGAATAGCGTTCCACGATCATCTTGTCGGTGAGCTTGACCGTGCCGATTTCGCTGACGCGCCCGGTGTCGTTGCGCCCGAGGTCAATCAGCATCAGGTGTTCGGCGATTTCTTTGGGGTCGTTGAGCAGCTCGGCTTCCAGTTCCTTGTCGCGCTGTTCGGTTTCACCGCGCTTGCGGGTTCCGGCAATCGGGCGCACGGTGATCACGTCGTCTTCCAGACGCACCAGAATTTCAGGTGAGGAACCAACGATATGAAAATCGCCCAGGTTGAGGAAATACATGTAGGGTGAAGGGTTGAGGCGGCGTAGGGCGCGGTACAAGTCCAGCGGCGGTGCTTCAAACGGAATGCTCATGCGCTGTGACAGCACCACCTGCATGATGTCGCCTGCCTTGATGTATTCCTTGGCGGCTATTACCGCATCCTTGAAACCCTGTTCGGTGAAGCCGGAAATGAAATCACTTTCGTCAATCTGGCGGGTTTTGGGGGCAGGTTGATACAGGCGGCGGGCTTCCTGCAACTGGCGTTCCAACGTATCCAGCTGTTGTTGTGCGTGCTGATAGCCGTCGGCTTCGGCCAGCACGATCAGATGCAGTTCGCCGCGCAGGTTGTCGAATACCACGACTTCATCCGACACCATCAGCAGGATGTCAGGCGTACCGATCGGGTCGGGCTTGTCACGGCCTTTGGCGAGCTTTTTCTCGATATAGCGGATGGTTTCGTAACCAAAATAACCGACCAGTCCACCGTTGAAACGCGGGTAGCCAGCAATATCCGGTACTTTGTATTGCTGCTGGAATGCGGTAATCCAGGCTAACGGATCGGCGACGTCGAAGGCTTCGACTGGCTGATGGGCGCGATGCAACTCCACTGTGTGGCCAAACACCTTGATGATGGTTTTGGCAGGCAAGCCCAACATGGAATAACGCCCCCATTTCTCCCCGCCTTGTACGGATTCGAACAGGTAGGAATAGGGTGCGTCAGCCAGTTTGAGGTAAGCGCTTAACGGCGTGTCGAGGTCGGCCAGAATGGTGCGGCGGACAGGAACACGGTTATAGCCTTGGGCGATATAGGTATCGAAAATATCCTGATTCATGGGGATTTCCAGATAAAACGGGTCAATGAAACTCTTCC
>JBBIHI010000188.1:0-5287 GCA_037447095.1 Thiotrichaceae bacterium | reverse complement strand
GATTGTCCGGCAGGGTCAGGCAATACCTGGATTATCCTCGATGACTTGCACATCCCTTCCGTTACTGATGATTTGCACGGCTGGCAAACGACGCTGGATCGGCTGGAACGCGATTGGTTTGTCCCCGTATTGGCGGCTGCGATGTCCGGTCAATGTGATATTCACTTAAGTGCCTGTGATGGGCGTTCTTTTCAGTGCCAGCCGGTTCCGCGCTGGCAATTCTGGCGTAAGCCTGCGGTTGAGTGGCCTGCCTTGCTGGGCTAATCCCTTACTTTCTGTTTGCAAATCCTGCCTTAATCCGCCACATTCAGCAGTGGGTTGGGGCAACTCGCGGCGGCTCCTGGAACAATACCTCCGACAACGTTCGGTGCGCTATCCGTAACAGGAACCATCCCAACAACCGTAACAACAATCTTGGGTTTCGGTTAGTGTTGGGTTTGTGAGTTCTCCATAGTCAACGGCTTGCACCCGGCAGAGCGGCGCATTCACGGATGCCCGACGGTGGTGCAAGGCCAACAGCCAGCTTGCCCCGACCCGGATCGCGACGGTTTGCCCTCCGGTCACACGCGAAGTAACCCCGCATCCTGCCTTGGGTGGTGCGGTGCGGGGTTTTTTAAGGTTATGTGAGGAACGTGTTGATGCGTATTCTGATTGCACTGTTCATCGTGCTTGCCATCATTTCCGGGCTGATTTGGTATTTTGCGACTGATTTGGCAGTTCTGGCGCAAACATTTTGGGGTTTAAGCGAGGAAACACGTAATAAAATCAGTTTTTTGCTCGATACGGTGGGCAAGGTCGGTGGGCTTTTCATCGCAACAGTCTTGGGTGTGTGGAAGCTGTTAAAGGGCGGGAAACAGACAGGAATTACCCCGCAAACTCCTGCAAAGGTATCTCTGATTGCTGACAATGAACTGGAACAGCATTACTACGCGAATCTGGCAGAGCATTGCCAACGTTATGACTTAGGCAACTTTCGCGAGAGTAGATCAATCTCTGAACAGGCGCTCCAGGTCAAATTGGCGGATGTTTATGTTGATTTAATGGCTCATGAAATCAAGGCCGCAGAGGCGCAGGATGGGGAAGGGCATATGGGGCGTCCTGAGTCAAAGCTGCTGCTGGATATATTGGCTGATACCTCCCTCAACCGTCTGGTGGTTCGCGGGGATGTGGGTTCCGGCAAAAGCAGTTTTATCAATTATCTCTGCTACAGCATTATTGCGAGCGGGCAAGGGCATGACGTGTCACAAGTTGTGCCGGGTCATTGGCTGCGTCGCCCGGTAGTGCGGCTGTTGCTGCGTGAAATTGGTGGGAAAATTTGTCCGGCTTCTGATCTGGAAGCACAGTTGTTTGAGTTTATACGCCAGCGGATGCACGCCCATATTAGCAATCGTTGCAAGGTTGATGAGGATGTCTTTGGGCAAATGTGGGCATGGTTTCGGGCAGCATTTGAAAAAAATGGTGTATTGATTCTGGATGGGTTGGATGAAGTATCGGGTTCGCATGAAAAAGCCGAGGAATTGACCCGGCGACAAATCCTGCTGACTGCTGTCCAGCGTTTTGCCAGTAATGGCCAACACAAGGGCATGGCGATTATTGTCACCAGCCGTAACCACGCTTATGGCGGTGATGATGCATTGTCAGGTTTCCGGTTATTTCAGCTTGACCCACTCAATATCAGTGGCCGGGTTGATGTGTTCATCAAACACTGGTATCAGCAGGTTGCCCAGACTCAGGAAGAAAAACAGGCCAATCAAGCGGATGCCTTGAGCTTACTGAACAATATCGCCAAACGTGATTCGCTACAGGCATTGACGGCAACCCCGTTATTACTGACATTGATTCTGGTGCTGGACAAGGCCAAGGTGGGTTTGCCAGAGTCACGCGCCGAGTTGTACCAAAGCGCCGCCAGTTTGCTGCTGGATCGCTGGAACAAGCAACTGCTGCAATACGCCGAATCCTTGTCAGATGAAGAGCAGCAGGCGCTGGATGTTTTGAAGCTGGACGCCAATATATTGTTGGCGGCGATGAAGACCTTGGCCTATCAGACGTATCAGGAGGCTGAAGGGCATGGCAAAGCAAATGATGAAACCATCGTGTTCACAGTGGACAAGGTGGAAAAGGCGCTAAAAGAACAATTGCAGCAGCATACCGGGTTGGGTTTTGCGCATCAGGATAGTTGCAAGTATTTCCTGCGGTTTCGCAGCCAGTTGCTGGTGGCGGTGGGCGAAGGCATCAGCTTTGTGCACAAATCATTTCATGAATACCTTGTCGCAGCCCATGTCATGGGTTTTGATATGAGCAGGGATATGGAGCTGTGGAAAATGGCTGCCAGTGCGGATAAACGGGACTGGTGGCAAGAGGTGTTCCTGTTCGCCTTGAATATCGGCAAAGCAGAATACGTGATGAAACTGATGAAAGAGCAAGTGTTGTCACGTCAGGTTGCGTCAATGAAGGGAGATGAGTTGGAAAACCATTTGGGTTCACTGAGCCTGTTCAGTCATGCAGCACTGGAGAACAATCTTGAACGGGTTGTCAGCCGTAGTGACGGACGAAACCCTTATTTGGGTTCTGCCTATCATGATCTGCAAGAACACATCAAGTTACTGTGGGAGGATAAACGTCTGGAGATTCCCCAACGGGCGCAATTGGGGCGTATCTGGGGGCGTTGTGGTGATGTGCGTGAGGGGCTTACCTTCCAGCGTCGTGGCTATGTGATCCGTTACCATTCCACCGCCACCCGCTCCTTCCCGTTGCCCGGTTTTGACTGGCAGAAAATCAAGGAAGGGGAATTCATGATGGGAACAGTGGGTGATGAAGGTTATGGTGCTGAAAAACCTGCCCACCCGATACGTTTTGACAAGCCGTTTTACATGGTGCGTGCTGCCGTGACTAATGCCCAGTATCAGGTGTTTATGGACGCTGGGGGTTATGAAGATGACAGTATCTGGGAGGCATTGCCTGCCCCCGCCAGGGCATGGCGGCGCGGTGAGTTTCCGGGGCTGGAACTGGTGGAAAGCATTCCAGAAGAGTACAGGGAAAATTACCGTCAGGCTTTGCTCAGTGACCGCAGCCGTCATCAGCCAAGGTTTTGGCAAGATAACCGCTGGAATATTGCCAATCACCCCGTTGTTGGGGTGTCGTGGTTTGAAGCGTTGGCGTATTGCGAGTGGTTGAACCGCAACCAGTCATTGGTATTGCCGGATGAGTTGCTGGGGTCGGGGTTAACTATCCGTTTGCCTACCGAAGATGAATGGGAGTACGCCGCGCGTGGCGTGGATGCGCTCCGCTATGCCTGTGGTGAAGCAGTGTCATCGCAACTTGCGAACTACGAAGAAACCCAGTTGAAGCGGACAACGGCTGCGGGTGTATTTGCCCCCGGTGTTGCCTTTGGCTTGCACGATATGACGGGCAATGTTTGGGATTGGACAAGCTCGCGTTGGGGCAAGGATTTCGGCAGATGTGCATTTGGTTACGAAAATTATATTGAGCAAAGAAAGGATCAAAACAGGCTTGACGATCTTGAATATCGCATAATTCGCGGCGGCTCCTGGTACGATGCCTCCGACTACGTTCGGTGCGCTATCCGTAACGGGTACCATCCCTACGGCCGTAACGACGATCTTGGGTTTCGGTTAGTGTTGGGTTTGTGAGTTCTCCCTGGCTTTTCTGCGATGCTGGGTGCTGGTGACTGATTTCTGATTGCTGACATTCTGATTTCTCAAAACCTTTCCATTGGCACGGCCTGACCGTAGTAGTAGGATGGCTGGATTCACGACAAGGAAACGCCGCGAAGCGGCGACGCGCAAAATTTGATGCCCAAGGTATTCGATAATTTGTACCCGCAGTTGATTTCCTTTACCAACCTCTATGAGGCGTGGCGCAAAGCCGAGCGGGGCAAGCGCAGCAATCCTGCCGCCGCCGGTTTCGAGATGAATCTTGGCGATGAGCTGATCCGCCTGCAAGAGGAACTCGCCAGCCAGGCATGGCAACCCGGCGAGTACTATTCCTTCTACATCCGTGACCCGAAAAGGCGATTGGTTTCCGCTGCGCCGTTCCGTGACAGGGTGGTGCATCACGCCCTGCACAATGTCACCGAAGCGATTTACGACAATACATTCATCGGCGATTCCTATGCCAACCGCAAGGGCAAGGGTACGCACGCCGCTCTCGACAAGGCGCAGAGCCTGATGCGCCGCTACCCCTACGTGCTGCAATGCGATATACGCCAGTTTTTCCCCAGCATTGACCATGCCGTGCTGGAGTCACTACTCTACCGCAAGGTGCTGGATGAAAAGGTGCGCTGGCTGATGCGCAGGATCGTCAAAAGCGGTGAAGGCATTCACGATGAAGAATACCGGATGGTGTATTTCCCCGGCGATGACCTGTTCGCCGTCAACCGTCCGCGTGGACTGCCCATCGGCAACCTCACCAGCCAGTTCTGGGCGAATGTTTATCTCAATGAGCTTGACCAGTTCATCAAACGTGATCTGGGCTGCAAGGGTTATGTCCGTTACGTTGACGATACCCTGCTGTTCGCCGACAACAAACGCCAGCTATGGGAATGGAAGACCGCCATCCGCGAGTTTCTGTTTGGTCTGCGCCTCGCCATGCACGAGAAATCCAGCACGGTCTATCCGCTCGTCAACGGCATCCCGTTTCTCGGTTTCCGCCTCTACCCGGATCACCGTCGCCTCAAACGTAAAAACGGGGTCAATTTCCAGCGCCGTTTGCAGCGTTATTACCGCGAATACGAGAGGGGCGAGTTAAGCCGCGAAGATTTGAACCAGCGTATTGCAGGCTGGGTAGCGCATGTGGAAAAAGCCGACACATGGGGTTTGCGCCGCAGCCTGTTCGCCAACCCCGTGCCAGTACGGAAAATTACCCGTAGGGGCGACCGGCGGTCGCCCGCTCTGGTTGCATGAAAGAATCCCCACTGTTTGCCAAAAGCTATGACCTGGTGAAGTGGCTGATCCCGCAAACCCTCAAGTTCCCCCGCAGCCAGCGGTTTGTGGT
Organism: Thiotrichaceae bacterium; assembly: GCA_037447095.1. Classification (GTDB taxonomy): domain Bacteria; phylum Pseudomonadota; class Gammaproteobacteria; order Thiotrichales; family Thiotrichaceae; genus Thiothrix. The sequence goes on along the minus strand of JBBIHI010000188.1, from coordinate 274 downwards.
TGCTGACCGCCTGCAAGCCACTGCGATGGATTTCATGGAAAGCCTCTATCAGGCCACAGACAAAAACCTGCAAGCCAAGGCGCTCAAGCGGGCGGATGTGCAACTCAAACAACTGCGTTTTTACCTGCGCCTCAGCCATGACCTGCAATTGCTGGATACCCGCCGTTTTGAACATGCCAGCCGTTTGCTGGATGAGCTTGGACGTTTACTGGGGGCGTGGTGTAAACAATCCCTGCTCTGTACACGACAAAAACATAACCCATTGATTTTATAG
>JBBIHI010000187.1:0-5300 GCA_037447095.1 Thiotrichaceae bacterium | reverse complement strand
TCGTGGTTTATTTTGAAATCCCCAAAGGGGTGCAATCCATGGCGATGGCTGAATACTGCCCGGCCATTACGGTGGAATGTGGCAAACCCGGCGTTTCACGTGGGGTAGAGCATGTCCTGGAATTCCTGGAATCGGTTTTGCATTTGCAGGAATTGCCCGACCATCCATTACCCCCGCAGGATGTCAGCATTTACCAAACCGTGGCACGGGTTACATTGCCGGAAGAGCACACGTTTGGCTTCAGTAACCCTGAAGCCGACATCCGTCTGTTACCGGAACTGGATTGTTACAATTTCTCGGAATTGCCCGCCGGTACAGCCTTTGCCAGCACAGAACATCCGCACGCCAATCTGCAAGCCTGGGATGATGGGGATGTGGAAGTCGGCGAGTATTTCTTTGCCCGCAACAATGGCAGTATCGAGCTTAAACAGGCGCTGATGCCCGCCATGCTCACGTTGGATGAAACCATTATCCGCCAGGATTGCCTGTGCTACCTGATGAAACGCCTTGATGCCTAATCCATCGCAAGGACAACGTTGCTGTCAGCACCATCAGTTACGGTAAACAACCGGCTACGCTGTTTACCATTCAGGATGGCAACCGCTTCGTAATGCCCGGCAGGGACAAGCAAGGTGGCCGAATGGCGATCGGGGGCAGCAATTTCGCGCCGCCCTTCATCCAGACGGAACACTTTCCACGCCATGGGGCGCAGGGCAGGGGCATTGTCCAATGTTGCAACCAGATTGACCCGTCCGCCCGGTATCTGCACATACGCCACTTCCGTCTTGCCCACACCGACATAAACCCGCACACGCTGTTGCACTTCACCCAGCATGGCCGTGACATCATACTCACCCGCCGCAACAATGGTATCAAACTGACGTGAAGCACCACGGGAACGGATATGGACGGGTGGAACACCCTGTTGCAGGCTGACAGCTTCCCAGTTCGCCAGTTTTTCACTGTAGACCTGCAGGCGCCCGATATTACCAGCGAACACGGCATCGGCCACCCGTTCCGGGATAACGCTAATGTCACGTTGTTCCTGATAATCACCAATAGTCAGGGAAACCTGATACGTCCCAACCGGCAGTGACAAACTTTGGCGCTGCCCATATAACTGGTAAGCAAACTGGGAATCTTGCGGCTTTATATGCCAGACCACATCCGAAGGGTTAAGAAAAATCCCTTTGGGCAGATTGGCATTCAAGAGCAGGTTATGCGTGTCCGGGATAACATCCGCTTGGCTGGATGCAGTGTTGCGCATATCGTGGTGCAACCCGCTGCCCATGCGGTGGAACATCCCACCCGGCAACACAACCCGCTCACGCTTGGAAGATTCGCGCTGTGCATCGGTATACGCAGTTACTTGCTCACGCAAATCATGGCTGGCGGGGGTCGTTTCCACCCACCGGAAATCATTGCCAGATTTAGGGGTAAAGGGTGACAACCACTCAGCCCAGGAACGGATGTCTGATAACAAGCGGCTACTGGTGGGAATAACATCTGCCTGTTGTGGCCTAAAGAGTTGGGATACCCCAGCCTGACTTCCGGTAACGGCAAATCCCAGAACCAACACCAAAATTGCGCGTATGCAAATAGGGAAACAGGTATTCATGGAAGCTTTCCTTGCTCAGCCCGGACAGGGGGCTGATCCCCGACCCCTGTTTGATAAAAAGCCAATAGCCCGCTGACACAGGGCTGATTTGTGTTGTTATGCCCATTCATGACTGTACACCGCGTTCTGACACTACAGCCAATGGAATGATATTATCGGCGTGATAACAATAGCTAACCGATGAACAACCAGCTTCTTGCGCCGAACGGGATAGGATGATTAACGTTTAACAAGCTCAAGGGTTGACAGTAACGCTATTCGTACCGAAAGAATATTCAGCGGCGGGAGGTGACAAAAGGGAAACTGGCTTGATATGCCCCATCTGCTGTGGTTATTTCAACACGCGCCTGCCATGACATGGTTTCCAGCGTGCACACCGGTAGTACCAGTTTACCCGACCACAAACCGGAGGCATCCTGCCCCATTTGCACAAACTGGTAGCCCATAAACATGTTGGTGCCTTCCACCACAACCTGCACATTGCGGATACCGATGAACCCTTGCAAACTCGCCTGCATAGCCAATTCTTTCATCAAGGGAATCTGGCGGGGTAACAGGGCAAAGCTGACTGATTGCCTGCCTTCCTGATAACGGGCGTGGCAATCCGCCACATGCAGGTCACAATCATCCTCAACCACCATTACCTGCATGGCTGGCTGGGCAGGTGCCAGGAATACAAACACACCACCTGCAATAACCAATGACAAGGCAAAGATGCTGATCAGGTGTGGGAGCTTCATAGCGTAAAATCAGCCACCACCGGGGTATGGTCGGAAGGCTTTTCCCAGGTGCGTGGCTCACGGTCAATCACACAGCTTGTGCAGGCATCTGCAAGCGATTTGCTGGCGAGGATCAGGTCGATGCGCAGGCCGAGGTTGCGGCGGAAACCGGCGGCGCGGTAATCCCACCAACTGAAGGCTTTTTCCGGCTGCTCAAACTGGCGAAACACATCGCTCAGGCCAATGGATTGGATGGTTTGCAGGGCAGTACGTTCGGGTTCGGAGCAGAGGATTTGCCCTGCCCAGGCGGCAGGATCATGTACGTCACGGTCTTCCGGTGCGATATTGAAATCACCCAGCACTACCAGCTTGGGATATTGGACAGCCTGTTCCTGTAACCATACAGAGACCTTCGCCAGCCAATCGAGTTTATAGGCGTACTTTTCAGAACCGACTTCGGAGCCATTAACGACGTAGAGATTGATTACCCGCACACCGTCAATAGTGGCAGCGAGAATCCGGCGCTGCGGATCTTCCAGCCCCGGAATATGAGTCACTACATCGATGGCTTCCATTTTGCTGAGGATGGCCACGCCATTGTACGTTTTTTGACCAGAAAAAACTGCCTTGTAACCTGCCGTTGCAATCTCCGTTAGCGGGAAATTTTCATCAACTGTTTTGGTTTCCTGTATGGCCAACACTTCCGGTCGCGATGCTTCCAGCCATTGCAGGACATGTGGCAGGCGTACTTTCAGGGAATTGACGTTCCAAGTGGCGACTTTCATGAAGGCTTTTGCCCCCCATCCCGGCCCCGGCCTTCCCCCGCAAGGGGAGAAGGAGACAGTGCTAGTCCGTTGTGGCGCAGCAGGGCGTCTACGGTTGGCTTGCGGCCACGGAAAGCGGTGAAGGATTCCATCGCCTTGCGGGAGCCACCAACTTCGAGGATTTCGTGCAAGAAGGATTCACCGATACCGGCGTCGAACAAGCCTTCTTCCTCGAAGCGGGCAAAGGCGTCGGCAGACAACACTTCCGCCCATTTGTAGCTGTAGTAGCCTGCTGCATAACCACCGGCGAAGACATGTGAGAAGCTGTGCGCCATGCGATTGAAGGCAGGCGGCTTGATCACGGCCACCTGATTGCGGACTTGTTGCTGGATAGCTTCCAGTTTGCCCGGCTCCGCTGCCTGCGGGTCAATATGCAGGCGCATGTCGAACAGGGCGAATTCGAGTTGGCGCACGGTCGCCATCGCGGTCTGGAAATGGCGGGCAGCCTGCATTTTCTGGTAGAGGTCTTCCGGCAACGGTGCGCCGGTTTGCCAGTGGGCGGCGACCATGTCCAGCACGCTGCGTTCCCAGCACCAGTTTTCCATGAACTGGCTGGGCAGTTCGACTGCATCCCATTCCACGCCGTTGATGCCAGCGACATCCGGGTAATCGACCTGGGTGAGCATGTGGTGCAGACCGTGGCCGAATTCGTGGAACAGGGTGACGACTTCATCGTGGGTAAACAGGGCTGGCTTGTCACCGACTGGTGCGCTGCTGTTACAGGTCATGAATGCGACCGGAATCTGCAAGCCGTCATGGCGGCGGAAACGCCCGCAGAAATCGCTCATCCACGCACCGCCGCGCTTGTGCTGACGTGCATACAGGTCAAGGTAGAAACATGCTTGTACCGTACCGGTACGGTCATGCACCAGATAGAAACGCACGTCTGGATGCCACAGGTCGATGTGCGCCTGTTGCTGTTCGATACGCACACCGAACAGTTTTTCCACCAGCGCAAACAGGCCGCTGATCACGCGGTCGGCAGGGAAGTAGGGCTTGAGGTCTTCCTCGGAAAAGTCGAAACGCGCCTGTTTCATCTTTTCGCTGATGTAGGCGACATCCCATGCCTGTACGTCTTCCATGCCCAGTTGTTCGCGTGCGAAAGCCCGTACTTCGGCGAATTCGGTTTCGGCGAAGGGCTTGGCTTTGCGGGCGAGGTCTTCGAGGAATTCCAGTACCTGCTGCGGGCTTTCCGCCATCTTGGTGGCAAGCGATAGTTCGGCGTAATTGCTGTAGCCAAGCAAGGTGGCTTCTTCCTGACGCAGGCTCAGGATGTCGCGCATCACCTGGGTGTTGTCCCAATCCGGGTTGGTTCCGAGTTCTGAGGCGCGGGTGGTGTAGGCGCGGTACATTTCCACCCGCAGTTCGCGATTGTCGGCATATGTCATCACCGCGATGTAAGAGGGGAATTGCAGGGTCAGCAACCAGCCTTCCATGTCGCGCTGTTTAGCGGTTTGCGCGGCCATTTCCAGGGCGGATTCGGGCAGGCCAGCCAATTCCTTTACATCGGTGATCTGTTTGGTCCACGCATTGGTAGCGTCCAGAACGTTGTCGGAAAAACGGGAATTGAGTTGTGAAAGTTGCTGGCTGATTTCGCGGAAACGTTCCTTCTGCTCAGCAGGCAGGGCAACGCCAGACAACTTGAAACCCAGCAGGCTATCATCCAGGTCTTTCTGCTGGGCTGCATCCAGACTTTTATCCTGTTCACGGATGAAACGGATGGCTTTGAAAAGCTGTTCGTTCTGCCCTAACTCGGTGTGGTAGTCGCTCAAGCGCGACAGGTTGGCATTGTATTCCTTGCGTAGTTCGTCGGTGTTGACCACGGCATTCATGTGGCTGACCGGCGACCAAGCACGTTCCAGTTTGTTACCGGCTTCGTTTAGCGGGGCAATCAGGTTGTCCCAACTGAAACGGGTGTCGCTGGCCAGTGTTTTCGCCAGCCAGTCACGGTTTTCCTGCAACACCACATCCAGTGCCGGGGTGATGTGCTCCGGCCTGATTTGGGAAAACAGCGGCAGCTTGCCGATGTCCAGCAAGGGATTTTCCTGTTTCACGTGAAACCTCAAATATCCAGATTGGAAACCGACAAAGCATTTTTCTCAATGAACTCACGGCGTGGTTCAACCTGGTCGCCCATCA
>JBBIHI010000186.1:0-5308 GCA_037447095.1 Thiotrichaceae bacterium | reverse complement strand
GCAGATATTGCCCTCACCGAAGTCCTGATACAGCTTGGGCACAAAGGCAAAGTAGTAACCATGCAGGACAGGGAAATCCACGCGATTACCAAATGCCTGCTTGAGGAACTTCTGCACCGTGCCATTCCAGCCAATATCCACCAGCGCAACACGCTTGTATTGGAAGAAACCGATCTGTTCCAGATAACGCAGCAACAAAGCGCGGTGTTTCTGCCCAACCTTGCGCACAATGGCCTGTACCCGCCGATCATTGAGGAAGTTGTGCAAACGGGTATCTTCCCAGTCGAGAATTGGCTCGGCGAAATCGCTGAAACCATGCTCTTTTGCCAGCGGCTGCAACATCTGTTCCGGCAAGCCATACACTTTACAAACCGACAGCAAGCCTTCCTGCTTGGGGTTGTAAAACGCCACAATCGCCTTGGCGTGATCCAGCCCATCGGCAGTGGATGCCGCCGTAATCACCTTACGTGACAAGTAAACGTATTCGTGCGGCAACTGGCCACCGGAATCGCGGTACATGCGCTCGAACATGAAACCATCACGCGCTACAAACAGCAGCTTTTCTACCGCCTGCCCGGATTTGGCCTGCCGTTCGAGACGCTCTTGCAAACCCTGCATGAACACGCTGAACGCAGGCCCCAACACATCACGCCCGTAACGGAAGAAGAAATTGCGCGGGTTCAGGCTGTCATTCTGCTGGATGCGGGTTTGCACCGTCTCGAAGAAATGCCGCCCCATCCAGATACCGCCGCGTTGTGCCATACGCGCTGACAAGGCCAGCCGTTCACGGCGGCGCAAATCCTTTTTCTCGTACAACCACACACCTTGCAGCCCTTCCTTGCAGGCTACCCGGCGGTCAGAAATCGGGTTATCACCGATGTGCACCACATGCGAAGCAGGCACGTCCTGCCCCTGCAACAGACGACGGAACAGCTTGCCGGTGTACTTGCCTTCCTGATAGTCGGCAGACACGTACACATCCGCAAAGTAATGCAACAGCCCCTTGCGCCCCAGCAATTCACACAGCAGGTCACGGTCGAGGTACATGTCGGAAACAGCGACCATTTTCACCCGCTGCTCGCGTACCCAATCCATGAATACCTGCGCATCCGGCTTGATGTGCAGCGCCATGTCTTCCAGTGCCAGTTCGGTCTGGCAAATCTGTTTGCCCAGTGCCGGGTCGTGTTCCTTGAACAGGTTATCCATCCAACGTGGCAACAGCTCGGTGTAACGGCATTCGTGGTCGAAACCGGCGGCGACCGCTTCCGCACGCAAGGCTTGCTCGGCCTCCTGACGGGCTTGCCACACCAGACGCGGGGCAATCCCCACCTGCTTACCAACGCTGCGGCATACCGCATGTTGCACCAGTACCGGCGGCTCGACGCAACGCGCCAGCAAGGTATCGAATATATCCAGCGAAATCAGCCTAACCTTGCCCGCATCAATACGCGGCTCCAGCCAGGTGCGGATTTTCTGCCAGTCACGCACAATCACTTTTTCAGGCATAGCGCACTCCTCCGACAAACTGACGCACTCGGCGCAGTGGCGACAACAGGCGCTCACCCAAACGATAAGCACGACTGTTACGCAATTCATATTGTTGTTGTTGTAATAGTCTAATCAGGCTGTCGCGTTCCGCTATCCAGCCATCACGGTCGGCCATCCATTGCCGATGAAGGGTCATATCCGCCCGCAAGCGGGCAATCATCTGGTCACGCTCCGCGATCCAAGCATCACGGTCAGCCACCCAACGCTGGTGTTCTGAAAGGTGTTGCCGCAACTTGTCAATAAGCTGATCACGCTCGGCCAACCAGCCATCGCGCTCTGCTATCCAGCCGTCACGGTCAGCAATCCACTGCTCACGATCCTGGATCAGGGGCAACAGTTCCTGCTCTTTCGCCACCACCTGCTGGTGTACCTGGGTCAGCCATTCCTCACGGGTATAGCGGTACAAATCCTGCAACTGGGTTTGCAAGCCCTGCAAGCGCTGTTCGTCAAAACGTTCATGCAGGCAAGGCAGCCAGCCCAGCAGCAAACGCATGTTTTCCTCAATGGCTGCCAACGGCTTTTCGCGGATGGTATTCGTGCCGTGCAGCCGGTAGCCCAGCAACGTTTCCCCGCTCAGGAACTGCATCTGGAAACCGGCGTCCAGCACCCGTAAGGCGTAGTCGTAATCATGCACATAACGCAGATCGGCGAACTCACCTACCCGCTCATACACCCGGCGGTGAAAGAAAAAGTTGGACGTGGTGATCAGGCAGTTACCGCGTAACAGGGTTGCCAGCAAATCGGTATGCCGGGCGTAATCCTGTTTCAAGCCTTCAAACCAGGCGACCCAATGCGGTTCGCCCGCTTCGGCTGGTTGGGAATCCGCATCCAGCAAGGCCATATCGGTACTGATGAAATCTGCCCCGGTCGTTTCCGCCAGCGTCAGCAAACGTTGCAAGCGTGAACTATCCCACACGTCATCGGAATTGATGATGGCAATGTATTCGCCCTGGGCTTGTTGCAGACCTTCGTTAAGGGTGGCAGGCGCACCCTGATTGTTGACATGGCGGACAGCATAAAAAGCTTGCTCGGGGAATTGCTCACGGACAGACTGGATTTCCGCCCAGGTGGCATCAGCAGACGCATCGTCGATCACGATCAACTCAATAGCACGGCATGACTGGTTCAGCACGGACAGCAGCGCTTCCCGTACCCAACGGGCGTGGTTGAAGGCTGGCATGATGACGCTGACCTTGATGCCTGTCGCCGTTTCCTGCTTCACCCTTCCCCCCAAGTGGTTATTATTATTAAAAATAAGCTGTGGTTCAGTGTATCAGTGGGGGGTGAACCGCGACTGAATGTTCCGTAAGGCATTCGCCCCGGTGCGCAGCATCTTCCAGCTACGGGTGGCGTATACCCGATCCAGTTCCACCTGCGCATCCTGCAATGCCTGACGGGTTTGTGCCAGTTCGCCGTGCAGTTTCCCCCAGCTTTGCCAGGAGGCATCCATCGGTTTCAAACCCGGTATGGGCAATTTATCCAGCGCACCGGACACTTGCGGGCTGGCACTGACGATGAACTGGTAGGCAACCGCTTCCGGGGTGTGGAAAGTGGCCAACGCTTCCGGCGTGGCCTGCAACCCGGCGGATTGCAAATACTCGGCAATGACACTATCCGGCATGTCGTGCCAGGTGTAATCCATGTCCAGCACTTCATAACCGGCCTCATGCAAAAAGCCTTGCAAGCTGGCAGCGGTGAAAAATTTCAGGTGGGTGGCATCAAGGATTCCGGCACTTTCGTAGCGGAAATTGCCACCGAGCAATTCCAGCCTCACCGAGGCATGGGCGATATTGGGCACGGAAAGCAGCACCTGCCCTTCATCCAGCAACAAGGGTTTCAGACGTTCCAGCAGGGCTTCGGGATGTTGCAGGTGTTCCAGCACATCGACCAGGGTAACGGCATCAAACTTTTCACCCTCAAGGGCATCCAGGCTGTGCGGGTCGTCGAGGTCTTCGGTGAACACGTATTCGCAGTAACGTTGCGCCCGCCAGGCTGCCTGTGGGTTACGCTCAATACCGATGATGGAAGCATCACAACGTTGCCGGAGCAAGCGCGACATGCTGCCATCACCGCAGCCAAGTTCCAGCACACGCGCATAGCGCGGGATACGGCGCACAATCTGGCTGTGGGAATGGTTGTCATCCAGTATGGGTTCGGGTACGGCCTGATTCATTGTTGTTATCCCGTTGCAACAGCGGCAATGCTTCCCACAACCACCATTGCCCGGGACGCTCCCTGATCCGCGTTTCAAGCTGGCTGGCAAGCAGGCTCATCATTGCCTGTTCATTATCGTTATCCGGGTCAAGCAAGCCGGGAAATTCCGCTATTACCTGACCATCCTCCTGATCGCGCATGTAGAAGGGCGCAATCACTGCCTTGGCTTTTTTTGCAATTCTGACAATACCGGCAGGTATCCCGATACTACTCCCCAGGAACGGGACTGTCACGCTGCCCGCATGTTCCCCGACATACGGTACATCGAAGATCAGGGTGATCAGGTGCTGATCCAGCATCCGGTACAGCGGGCGCAAATCATTACCTTCCACCAGAAACGACCCACCCAATGCCTGTTGCAGGCGTTGCAGCTTGAAACGGCGGAAACGGTATTCTGCCGGGTGCAAACCATGGACATTTTCATCACCACCATCGCGGGTAATCGTCCCCGTCGTATGCCCCAGCGCCCGCATCGCCGGGCCTGCCATCCAGAAACGTCCGAAATGACCTCCGGTCAGCAATACCCGCCGACCTTGCGCCCGCGCTTCCTGAACGGCCTCAAAACCTTGCAGGGTAACGATATTTTCAATCGGTTGGTGTTGCAGATACCAGGTATCCAGTGCTTCCTGTTCGACCATGCGGAAATAATCCTGCAACCAGCTTCCCAGCTCCGCATCACTGGCTTGAGGGAAAACCGCCTGCATCTGCTGACGGATCAACTGCTCTTCATGCCATTTGCGCCGCCGGAAAAAACCGGATTGCCATGCCGCCAGACGATAGCCCAGCCTGGGTGGCAAACGGGCATACGCCGGAAACAGCACATCGTAACGGATGGAAAAGCTGTCAGGCCGCCAGCGCATCGGCTTCTGCCTCCTGCATTTCCCAACGGTGTGGCAACCAAACCATGCCGACACCTTGCGCCTGCGATGCCTGTTGCACACGGAAAGGGCAACAACGTTCCCGTGAGTCATAGACATGCACGCCGCTGGCGTCGATCAGCCAGACCTCCAGGCAATATTCGCCGGACAGCAAAGGTAAGCGATCAATGAGCAGCGTTGCGGAAACTTCACCGTTGGCAGATTCACACAAGCTCACACCGTCGTGCATAGTGCTGATACCGAAGCACTGGATGTCGTCGTTACGGCGGATGACGACGCCGATGTGGATGTCGGATGTGGGGCGATTGCCTTGGGCTGCGCGGATGGTTACGGCGAAGGGGTCGTGGGTTTGAAAGCTGTTACGATTCAAATGGATGTCGATTAACTGAGGGGAAGAAACCCTTCTGCATTGCCCCCCCATCCCCGACCCTTCCCCCGCAAGGGGGGAAGGGAGATTCCGGCCTCGTGCCGCATCCTGATACGCATCCACCACCGTTTGCGCAGCGCCGATCATGCGCACTTTCCCGTGCTCCAGCCATACCGCTTGACGGCACATTTCCCGCACCTGATACAGGTTGTGGGAACAGAACACCAGCGTCGCACCTTTGCGCAAAATTGCCCGCATCCGGTCGAGGGACTTTTTCTGGAAATACTGGTCGCCGACGGAA
>JBBIHI010000185.1:0-5321 GCA_037447095.1 Thiotrichaceae bacterium | reverse complement strand
ACCATCAAACGGATAATGTTAAAAAGGAAGTCTGTGATGAAAAAACACCATCTGTTTATGGCCTCGCTGCTGTTGTCAGTGACAGCCCCATTCCTTGCCAGTTGCCATGACGGCGATGAAGGTGCGGAACAAACAACCACGGCCACTGTTGCGACGGTTGATGTATGCAATCTCCTGACCCAGGCGGAGGTGGATAGCCTGTTTGGGAAGGCGATGGGGGCGGGCAGGGTGGATGCCGCCGTTCCGCATGTGCAGGGCTGTGTCTGGCCTGCGTCCGGGGTTGCCAACCTGATCGTGCAGGTTTTGCCCGCTCCAGCGGATGTGCACAAGAGCATTGACCCCGGTAAAGGCTACAAAGTGCTTGATCTGGATGGCATGAGCAGGCAGGCAGCGGTGGCTATCCAGCAGCCGAACCCACAATACGGCCTTAGCGAAGGCGTGGCGATTCTGGGCATCGCGAAAGGTGATTACATGCTGACGCTATCCCCGGTCATGCTGAATATCAAGGAAGGCTCGGCACAGTTTGAAAACCTGAAAAAAATTGCCGCAGCAGCAGCCCAGCGGTTATGACGGTTTTGCCATCCGGCTGGCGTACTTCTCACGGAATTTACGCAGTTTCGGGCTGATGACGACTTGGCAATAGCCTTGGTTGGTGTTCAGGTTGTAGTAGTCCTGATGGTATTCCTCAGCTTTGTAGAACGTCGTGAACGGGGCAATCTCGGTCACGATGGGGTCGCGGTATTCACCTTGCAGGGATTTCAGTAACTCTTCCGCAACCTCTTGCTGTGCATCGCTATGGGTAAAGATAATGCTGCGGTACTGGGTTCCCTTGTCTGCACTTTGGCGGTTGAGGGTGGTTGGGTCGTGGGTTGCCAGATGGATTTCCAGCAGGTCGTGGTAGCTGATGACGTCAGGGTCGAATGTCACCTGAATCACTTCTGCATGGCCGGTCGTACCGGAACACACCTGCCGGTAATTGGGGTTGTCGGTTTGCCCGCCGCTATAGCCGCTTTCCACTGAGTGTACACCTGCCAGTTCGCGGAAAATGGCTTCAGTACACCAGAAGCAGCCGCCGCCAAAGGTTGCCGTTTCCAGTTTCACCTTGACCTTCGTCAGCGCGACGGCGTTCATGCAATAGCGTAAGCCGCTGGGCGGCGGGCCATCGGGGAAAACATGCCCGAGGTGTGCCCCACAGGTATTGCAGGTCGTTTCGACGCGGGTCATGCCGTGGGAATGGTCAGCGTGGTAAGCAATCGCATTGGCCTTGATCGGCTGATTGAAGGATGGCCAGCCAGTGCCGGAGTCGAACTTTCGGTTGGCATCGAACAGCAGGGTTCCACAGCAAACGCAGCCATACAGCCCCGGCTCAAACAGGCTGCACATGGCCGAGCTGAATGGGCGTTCCGTGCCTTGCTGGCGGGTGACGCGGTATTGCTCCCCGCTCAATTGCGCCTGCCATTCCGTATCGGTTTTTTCGACCTTGTGATCAGGGGCAGGGTTGCCATCCTTGGCATAGGTGAGAATGCTTTTCCAGGTCAGCATGTCCTGATGTCCTTAATCAGTCTTCCTTGTATTCCTTGTGGCAAGCCTTGCAGGACTCGCCGACTTTGCCGAACTGCGGCTTGATGGCTGCCATGTCACCACCTTTGGCGACTTCAGCCAGGGATTTGGCTTCTACCTGGAAGGTTTCCATCTTTTTCTTGAAGTCGTCCATGTGTGACCAGATGTCAGATTTGGCGTCGGTTTTACCTTTGTCACTGCCTTCGATGAAGCCATTGATTGGAAACTGGCTCAAGGCTGCGACTGCTTCCGCATTTTTGGCAAACTCTTCCGCGTTGAACGCCTTGTCACCTTTGACCATGGCGGCCATCGGGCCGAAATGGTATTTGATCATGTGGAACGCGCTTTTGCGGTATCCAATCGCCATTTCTTCGGGAGATTGGCGTTCGTCGGCAATCGCCAGGGATGCGGCGACGATACTGGTTGCTGCGAAAGCGATGGCAAGTGTTTTCTGAAACAGGTTCATGCAGTTAGCTCCTTTATGTCTATTGAGAAGGTAGTTGTTGGTCATTGGACTGCGTATTTTCGCCGTTGTTTCCGTAAAAATTCAATAAAACCGTAAGCTGGGGAGTAATAGTTGTAAATCGGTGTAAGCGTGCCGTTGAATGTGCGCTTGAAACGGTTGATGCCTTGCAGCACCGGGTCGCTGGTATCAGGCACATAACCGCACCAGTCATAGGTATGGAAGCCCTGCGATTTCAGGTAACGCATACCCTGCCAGTGCAGGGCACGGTTGGCATGGCCAATGGCCTTGCGCATATCAGCATCGCCGTTGTACTGCTGGTCGCTGACGGAAACCAGGATGCTGGCAATACCGGTTTCGCGCGAAAGCAGGTAGAAATGGCAGATAACCGCTTGCCCGTCCTTGTCCATGCTCAGCAGGCAGGATTGCCCGGCATCCAGCGCTTGCAGTTCTTCCCTGCTGAATGCCGAGAGCTGGCGCATACCGGCAAACCGGTTGAACAGGTGCAGGAATTGCTCCGGTTCTGCCTGGAGGTTCAGGGTGAATTGCCCGGATGTTTCGCTGCGGCGTATCTGGCTGCGGGTATCCTTGGGGAAGTTCTGGAAGATACTGTCCTCGTCAGGGCGTAAATCCGTCAGCAGGGTATGGCGGTTTTCGGTAACGAACAGGGCGGGTTTGTGTGATGACAGGCAGTCCATATAAGCCGTTGGCAGCACTGCGTCCACCCAGCCCGGCTGGGGTGGGTTGGTGAAGTAATGCTTGCGGATGGGGATGCCGTGGCTTTTCAGGGCGATCAGCATACCGTTTCCTCAAAACAGGGTGTAGATGAACGGGGCAACGGCACTACCTTGGGCGAACACCAATAAGGCGCCCAGTAACAGCAGAACCAGCACGATGGGGGCGAGCCAGAACTTTTTGCGTTCCAGCATGAATTGCCAGAGTTCCTTGAGCAGATCAAACATCAGAAAAGCCTCTCAAAATGGTTGTTATGGCGGATATGGCTGGGTTGGCGCAGGGATGTGCCGTTGGTTTGGCTGATTTCCCGGATACGCCCTTTGCCCAGCAGGTGCAAAAGTAATCCTATGGGGGCGATGACCAGATAAAACAGCACGCCAAGGATAATCCGTGAGTTGACCCAGCCGATGGCGTCGCCGAAACGTATCCACAGCCGGTATACCGGGCTGAGCAGGTGTTTGGCCTTAATCCAGAACGAATTCATCGCGCCAGTTCTCCTTGTCCTGCCAGGCAGGTTGTTGTCGTTTGTCGAGCAGGAAATTACCCAGCACCAGATAGTCCATTTCCGTGCGCATAAAGCAGCGGTAAGCGTCTCCCGGTGTGCAGACAATCGGCTCGCCGCGTACATTAAAGGAGGTATTGACCAGTACCGGGCAGCCAGTCAGTTGTTCAAACGCATCCAGTAGCTGGTAAAAACGCGGGTTGGTTTCCGGGTGTACGGTTTGCAAACGTGCCGAATAATCCACATGGGTGACGGCAGGGATTTGCGAGCGTGGCACGTTCAACTTGTCAATGCCGAACAATTGTTCTTGTTCCGGGGTCATGGGGATGCGCTTGTCTGGCTGGACATCGGCCACGATCAGCATGTACGGGCTGCTGTGCTCATGCTGGAACCATTCCCCCACCTTGTCATATTTCACCACCGGGGCAAACGGGCGGAACGATTCGCGGTATTTGATCTTGAGGTTCATCACCGACTGCATGTCGCGGTTACGGGCATCGCCGATGATGGAACGGGCGCACAAGGCACGCGGGCCGAATTCCATGCGTCCCTGGAACCAGCCGACAACATGGCCATCGGCCAGGATATGGCTGACAGTTTGCGGTAATTGCGCATCATCCAGCAACTGATAGGGGATATGCTGCTGCTCCAGCCATTGCTGGATATGCTCCTGGCTGAAAGTGGGGCCAAGGTAGGCACCTTGCATACTGTCCAGCGCGTTTGCGGTGCGGGGTTTGTCGAGGTACTTGTGCCATATTGCCAGTGCCGCGCCCAATGCACCGCCCGCATCACCTGCCGCCGGTTGTATCCAGATGTCCTTGAACGGGCCTTCGCGCAGCAGGCGTCCGTTGGCAACGCAATTCAGGGCAACGCCGCCTGCCAGACACAGGTAATCATGGCCGGTTTCGCGGTGGACAGTACGCGCCAGCCGCAGGACAATTTCCTCTGTCACAAGCTGGATCGACGCGGCAATATCCATTTCCTTCTGTGACAAGGGGCTTTCCGGCTTGCGCGGCGGGGAACCGAACAATTCGGCAAAGCGCCAGTTGGTCATGGTCAGGCCAGTGGCGTAATCGAAATAGTCCATATTGAGGCGGAACGTGCCGTCATCGCGTAATTCCAGCAGCTTTTCGCGGATCAGGTCGGCGTAAACCGGCTTGCCGTAAGGTGCCAGCCCCATCAATTTGTATTCGCCGGAATTGACCTTGAAGCCGGTGTAATAGGTGAATGCCGAATACAGCAGGCCAAGGGAGTGTGGGAAGTCGATTTCCCACAGCGGTGTCAATTGATTGCCGTCACCTTGCCATACTGAAGTGGTTGCCCATTCCCCGACGCCATCCAGGCACATGACGGCGGCTTTCTGGAATGGGCTGGGGTAAAAGGCTGATGCGGCGTGTGCTTCATGGTGTTCGGTGAACAATAGCGGTGGCAGTTGCTTTTGCTTGAGGCCACTGAGTGTGGCCAGTTCCTTTTTCAGGGTGGTTTTCAGGAACAGTTTTTCTTTCAGCCACACTGGCATGGCGGTCAGGAACGAGCGGAATCCCTTGGGGGCATAGTGCAGGTAGGTTTCCAGCAGGCGTTCAAACTTGAGCAGCGGCTTGTCGTAAAAAACGATGTATGAAAT
The DNA here is from genome assembly GCA_037447095.1 of Thiotrichaceae bacterium. Lineage (GTDB taxonomy): Bacteria > Pseudomonadota > Gammaproteobacteria > Thiotrichales > Thiotrichaceae > Thiothrix. Next base: position 437 of record JBBIHI010000185.1, on the reverse strand, counting down.
GTCGGACAGGCCGATGCCGCCCGCTTCCAGACAATAGCGTATCGCGTGACCCGGAAAGCCAGGGTCGTGCTTTTTGCGGGTGAAGCGTTCTTCCTGCGCTGCTGCGATGATCTGCCCGTCTGTCACCAGGGCGGCTGCGCTGTCATGGTAATAGGCAGAAATGCCCAGGATATGGGTCTTCATGCACGATCCTGTTTGTTATTTATTGGGAGAACGTTTGCTGGAACAACGGCGTTTGCCTGATGGCATCGGCTACCAGTTTGTGTCCGTAACTGTTCCAATGCCAGTCTTGCGGGATAAAGTCGACTTTTTCCCCGACCTGTTGGGCTTGGTAAAAGATAGGGTGCATGTCCAGCACGGGATAGCCACGCTGTTTGGCTGCCTCGGTAAAGTATTCGCGCATCTGGCCGAAATAGCTGTGCTGTGCGGCGCCAGCC
>JBBIHI010000184.1:0-5412 GCA_037447095.1 Thiotrichaceae bacterium | reverse complement strand
CGACCTGCCATATCTGCCGCTGGGTTTCCATGCCGCGCTGGTGCATCGCCTGTTTGTGCCGGGCGGCATCAGCAGCACGGAGGATATTTGGCGGCAAGGTTTCATCCTGCGCAAAAACCACAGCCGTGCGGTCATCCATTACCTGACGCGCAAAAGCGTGGTGGAACTGGCGCTGGCCGGAGGCTGGCAGGATTACGCCGGATTGCTCAACACCGTGCTGGTTAACCTGAAAGCCGTGCTGCTGGAAGGCAAGGGCATCCGCGAGGAGCAGATTGTGCCTTCCGTGGTGCTGGATCAGCAGGTATTTTCCGTGCATTCCGCCGAACGGCTGGTGGAAGTGCTCGGGCAAATCAACAGTTACGGACAATTGATCCGCGAGGTAAAAGCGATGGCTGGCAAGATCAACGTGAATGTGGGCGATGGTTCGCAAGTGGCAATTGACGCCCACAACGTCACCCAGAAATACAACTCGGATAATACGGCGGTGGAGGTTACGGCTGATCAGCGTCAGCAGATTGCCGCCATCATCGGCAGTCTGCTCAAGGATGCTGGCAGTCTCGATCCTGAGTCGCTGATGGCGGTGGCTGAAGTGAACAAGGCGCTTGCGGCTCCGCAGGACAAGCCCGAAGCCCGCAATCTGCTGGGCAAGGTTTGGGGTGGGTTGAAAGATACGCTGAGTACCGTCAAAACCGGCACGGACATTGCCGAGTTTGTGTTGAAGCATCAGGCGGGGATTGTCACTGCCATCACAGCCGCTGTTGCTTTGTTGAAATAGTAGTCACTCGCGTATGTCCTTGGGGATGAAACCCGGTTTTATCCCCATAATCCGTGAACAAACCTGTGGATAAAGTGAGGGTAGGGAGGATAACCCCTTCTTATCACAGTCTGTTCGCCAGATTGATCAATATTTAATCAGTGTGTTTCGCGCAAATCACCCGGCACAAACGACTTGACGATATGGTTGACGGTTTCATCGTACTCGGCTTGCATCGTTTTGGGGTACTGCATGTAAACGGTATTGATCGAACCGCTGCCCACCCAGCTTTTCACATACAGGATGAGGTCGTCCTTGTAGCCGGACAGCACATACCAGTTATCCTTGTGCTTACGGTAAGTGACGGTATCGAAATCCTCTTCCCGGCTTTGCATTTCAGTTGCCACCGTGCCGTCCAGCACATTATTAATGCCAGTGGCAGACATTGTGAAGCCCTCGCTATCCATGAAATTGCGCCCGTCATTGTTGATCGGGGAAGGCTCCATGCCGAAGTAGGGCGGGTAATCCACACAAAAGCCGTAGCGGCTGTTGCAATACCGTGTGTAATCGGCAGCCAGGGCAGGGGGAGCAAGGCAGGCAAACAGGCAGGCCAGGGTGAAGGTCTTGAGGCGCAAGTTTTTCATGATGGTCATCCTCTTAAAAAAGTCCGTGAAACACATGGCGGATGCTTGACGCAAACCCAAATGCCCCGTATAGTTCGCGCTCTTGATGAGCAATGACGGTTCAAACCATCGCATTCTCACCTGTTCGGAGTATAGCGCAGCCTGGTAGCGCACCTGTTTTGGGTACAGGTGGTCGGGGGTTCAAATCCCTCTACTCCGACCATTTTCAGATTCTTCAACTCTGCGCCCGTAGCTCAATTGGATAGAGCAACGGCCTTCTAAGCCGTAGGTTGCAGGTTCGAGCCCTGCCGGGCGTGCCATTTCCCCGTCCGCAGGCAACAGCTTTCAGTGGTGACTGTAGCTCAGTTGGTAGAGCACTGGATTGTGATTCCGGTGGTCGTGGGTTCGAGTCCCATCAGTCACCCCATCTTTCCCCTTTGCAAATGTTATACACAAGCGCAGCCGTGCTGTGTATAATCGCCACCTTCGTGATACCCTGGCAAGTTGTTCCGGGTTTACATGACTACACGTGCGAAAATGGCGGAATTGGTAGACGCACTGGATTTAGGTTCCAGCGCCGCAAGGCGTGAGAGTTCGAGTCTCTCTTTTCGCACCATTTAATCCCTTGAATTTAATGATGAATAGCCCTGCATCCGGGCGGATGGCAGGTTCGCAACGAGGTTTTTACATGCAAGTTTCTGTTGAAACAACCGGCAACATCGACCGTAAAATGACTGTGGCGGTTCCCGCCGCGCAAATCGACCAGGAAGTTGAAAAGCGTCTGAAATCCATGGCTGGCCGTGTACGTATCGACGGTTTCCGTCCTGGCAAGGTGCCTTTCTCGGTTGTCAAGCAACGTTACGCCGATGCGGTACGTTATGAAATTGTCGAAAACCTGCTGGGCAAAACCTTCCACGAGGCTGCGGGTCAGGAGAAACTTCGCGTAGCTGGTCTGCCGGACATCGAACTGCAAACCATGGAAGAAGGCAAAGACCTCGAATACGTTGCGACTTTCCAGGTTTACCCTGAAATCGCCATCGCAGGTGTTGAAACCTTAAGCATTACCCGTCCGGTTGCTGAAGTGACTGATGCTGACCTCGATAAAATGATCGGCACCATCCGTGGCCAGCAAAAGGAATGGCAAGACGCTGACCGTGCCGCCCAGTCCGGTGATCTGGTCAATGTCGATTTCGACGGCACCTTGAATGGCGAAGCCTTTGAAGGCGGTGCAGCGCAGGATTATGCGGTTGAGCTGGGTGCTGGCCGTATGCTGAAAGACTTTGAAGAAGGTCTGGTCGGCATGAAAGCAGGCGAAGAAAAGACTATCGACGTTGCGTTCCCTGAAGACTATCACGCAGAAAACCTCAAAGGCCAAACTGCCCAGTTCAAGCTGACCCTGAAGAGCGTGCGCGAGGCTGTCCTGCCGGAAGTCAACGAAGACTTCATCAAGAAGTTTGGCGTGGAAGACGGCACGGTGGAAAGCTTCCGCGCAGAAGTGAAAAAGAACATGCAGCGCGAACTGGACAATGCCCTCAAGTCTCAGGTCAAGCAGCAGGTGATGGATGGTCTGGCGGAATTGCACGTTATCGACATCCCCAAATCCCTGGTGACTGACGAAATCCGCTACATCCGTGAAGAGTTTTCGCAAAACACCGGCACTGCCGTGGATAATATGCCGGACATACTGTTCGCCCCACAGGCTGAGCGTCGTGTGAAACTGGGTTTGCTGGTCGGTGAAATTATCCGCCAGAACAATATCCAGCGTGACCCGGCGCGTGTTGATGCGATGCTGGAAACGCTGGCTTCCACTTACGAAGAGCCGCAAGCCCTGAAGGATTACTACCGTAACAACCGTCAGGCGATGCAGACCATCGAAGCGGCAGTCATGGAAGAAATGATCGTCGAGTGGACGCTGGAAAAAGCCACCGTTACCGACGAAACCCGCGATTTTGATGCGGTAATGAACCCTAAAAAACAGGCGCAAGCCTGAGCACCCCCGCAGAGGGAAAGGTAGGTTGTAATGTTTGGAAAGAACCCGATTGAGCCGCGTGCCGTTGGCGTGCCGATGGTTATCGAGCAGTCTTCACGTGGTGAGCGTGCATTTGACATCTATTCACGTTTGTTGCGTGAACGGGTCATCTTCTGCGTGGGTGAAGTCGAAGATTACATGGCCAACCTGATTGTTGCCCAGTTGCTGTTCCTCGAATCTGAAAATCCGGAAAAGGACATTCACCTGTATATCAATTCCCCTGGTGGTGTCATCACCTCGGGGATGGCAATTTACGACACCATGCAGTTCATCAAGCCGGATGTCAGTACCTTGTGTATTGGTCAGGCGGCCAGTATGGGTGCCGTGTTGCTGGCAGGTGGTGCGCAGGGCAAGCGTTTCGCGTTGCCGCATTCGCGGGTCATGATCCATCAGCCGCTGGGTGGTTTCCGGGGGCAGGCTTCCGACATTGAAATCCATGCGCGGGAAATCCTCAAGATGCGTGCGGAACTGAACGGTGTACTGGCAAGGCATACCGGCCAGCCGATTGAGCGCATTGAGCAGGATACCGACCGTGACAATTTCATGGATGCAGAGGCCGCACAGGCTTACGGTTTGATCGACGAGGTGCTGACCGTCCGTTCGTAAGGTTTCCCCTGCGCCAATCGTGCCTTTTATCCAGAAACAGCCTGCCCAGTCAGGCTGTTTTCATGTTGGAAGCGGTATTTTTCAGGGTAAAGGGGCTAAAATACCTTCCCAAGTAGTAGTATTCTTGTCATTGAGTAACTTAATTACAATAATACAGCTTGAAAATACGTGGCAGGACACCAGATTGTCCTCCTGTTTGTACAAATCGCGTGTGCCCGTGAGGTAGCGCAGGGTAGAGGTTCTAATGAGCAAAGATAGACGAGGCGATCAGGATAGCGGCAAGTTGCTGTATTGCTCCTTCTGTGGCAAAAGCCAGCACGAAGTGCGCAAACTGATTGCCGGGCCTTCGGTCTTCATCTGCGATGAGTGCGTTGATCTCTGTAATGATATTATTCAGGAAGAGATGCATACCGCGCAGTCCCCGGATGATGAGCACAAGTTGCCGACCCCGCGTGAATTGAAGGCCAGTCTGGATGAATACGTCATCGGTCAGGAGCTGGCCAAGAAAGTCCTGTCGGTTGCCGTTTACAACCATTACAAGCGCCTTTATAAAAAAGGTGGCAAGGATGATGTCGAGCTGGCCAAAAGCAATATCCTGCTGATTGGCCCAACCGGTAGCGGCAAAACCCTGCTGGCTGAAACCCTGGCGCGTCTGCTGAATGTACCGTTCACGATTGCCGATGCCACCACCCTGACCGAAGCCGGTTACGTGGGTGAAGATGTCGAGAACATCATCCAGAAACTGCTGCAAAAATGCGATTACGATGTGGAAAAAGCCCAGACCGGCATTGTCTACATCGACGAAATCGACAAGATTTCCCGCAAGTCGGATAACCCGTCCATCACCCGCGATGTCTCCGGTGAAGGCGTGCAGCAGGCATTGCTGAAATTGATCGAAGGTACACTGGCGTCCGTGCCGCCACAGGGTGGGCGCAAACATCCGCAGCAGGAATTCCTGCAAGTGGATACCCGCCATATCCTGTTCATTGTTGGTGGTGCATTTGCCGGTATGGATAAGGTGATCCGCCATCGTACCGAAAAGGGCAGCATCGGTTTTTCCGCCAAGGTCAAAACCCCGGATGAAAACCGCCGTTTCGGTGAAGTCATCAAGGACATCGAAGCCGAAGACCTGGTACGTTACGGCCTGATCCCTGAATTCGTTGGCCGTCTGCCGGTTGTCGCTACCCTGGAAGAGCTGGATGAGGAAGCGCTGATGCAAATCCTCACCGAGCCGAAGAATGCGCTGACCAAGCAGTATGGCAAATTGTTTGATATGGAAGGGGCGGAACTGGTGTTCCGTGATGATGCCCTGCACGCCATTGCCCGCAAAGCGATGGAGCGCAAGACCGGAGCACGTGGCCTGCGCAGCATCATGGAAAAAATCCTGCTGGATACCATGT
>JBBIHI010000183.1:0-5419 GCA_037447095.1 Thiotrichaceae bacterium | reverse complement strand
TTCTACTCTGGAAGCGCGTGACACTTTCGTAGGTTTGAAAGGTAAGTTCGGTACTGTTTTGGCTGGTCGCCATGATACTCCAGGAAAACTGGCAACTGCTAGTCTGGATGAATTTGCTGATACTGACGCAGATATGAACAAGATTATCGCTAGTGATTCACACCGTGTAAACAATGCGATTGCATACATCAATAAATTTGGCCCTGTAGGTTTTGCTGTTGCTCACAGTACTAACCCAGTGGGTGCTGAAGCCGGTGCTCCTGCTGTACCAAAAAGCCCGAATGCTAACACCATGATGCTGAACTACACCAATGGCCCATGGTATGCAGCGGTTGGTGGTACAAATATTCAGAACGTTGGTAAAACCACTAACGTAGGTTTGGGCTGGAAATCTGAAGCAGGCCACAATGTTGGCTTGGTTTATGAAACAGCTAAAGGTAAGGCGGTTACTCCAGCGCCTGGCGCAGTCGGTGCGGATACCGTAGGTATCCCAGGTGCTGACGCAGCAGGTAATGCAATGAAAGATAAAAATATTTATCTGGGCGGTGGTTACAAAATTGGTAATGTAATGCTGAAAGCTGCATACGGTACCAGTAAGCGCAGTGGTGACTCTGCAGGTACGTTCAATGGTAAAGAAGCAATGTCAGCACTTGGTGCCGATTATAGCTTGGGTAAAAAGACTTCAGTTTACCTGATGACTACCAAAGATAAGAACTTCAACCATGCTTCTGGTGCTACATTGAAAAGTGATAGCAAATCAACAAGCGTTGGTCTGGTTACTGAATTCTAATCCTTCGGGTTTAGTTGACAGTTGAAAGAAAAGGCTCCTTCGGGAGCCTTTTCTCGTTGTGGGCGTATGGAGAACAAGAATGCAGTTTGAGTGGGATGGTAAGAAGGCGGAAAGCAACAAGCGGAAACATGGTGTGTCCTTCAAGGAAGTATCTACTGTTTTTGGGGATTCGTTGGCAATAACGTTTGACGACCCTGACCATTCCTTGGGGGGAGTTGCGTTTGGTGACATTCGGTGTTTCTGGTGTTGGCCGTTATCTTGTGGTATCACATACAGAACGTAAAGGTAACATCCGTTTGATTAGCGCCCGTCAGATGACATCGGCAGAAAAGGTGATTTATGAACAGGGTTGAGGAAGATTTGAGGCCGGAATATACCAGAGAGTCCCTAGGTAAAGGGGTTCGCGGTAAATATTATGCTGCATACCAAGAGGGTGCAGTTATCATGGTCGGTATTGAACAGGATGTTGCCAAAGTGTTTCCTGATGCCGAGGCGGTGAATCAGGCGCTCGCACCTTGATCCGCCTGATGGCAGCACGGGAAGAAACAGAAACCGGACAGCATAAAGAGGCTGCATGAGGTAGAGGCTTCTTCGGGAGCCTTTTCGCGTTGTGGAGAAGTCACAACGCATTGTGTATTATAAGACCATGAAATGAACTAGGTTGTGGGTCATGTTGTACTTGAATATTCATGAAGCTAAAACTCATTTGTCACGCTATCTGGAACAAGTGTCCCAAGGCGAGCGGGTGTTCCTGTGCAAGCGTAATGTACCAATTGCCGAAATACGTGCATTGCCCAAGCCTGTTTTGCAAAAACGGCCAATTGGTTTGGCGAAGGGAAAGTTCGTCGTACCAAGCCAGTTTTTTGAGCCACTGCCTGACGAGTTGCTTGCTGCTTTTGAAGGGCGGTGAGTATGCGTTTATTGTTGGATACTTGCACATTCCTGTGGCTTATTACGGATGATGCCAGCCTCAGTCAACAAGTGTGTGATTTGTTTCAGGAACCACAAAATGAAGTATTTTTAAGTGCTGTTTCCGTATGGGAAATCACGGTCAAGTACCAATTAGGTAAGTTGCCTCTGCCGGAACATCCTCGCAGTTATATTCCCAAACAGCGTCAGCGGCATCAAATCGAAACACTGGCTCTCCAGGAGAATGCTATCCAGCATTTATCCAATTTGCCGGATATTCACCGGGATCCGTTTGACCGAATGTTAATTTGTCAGGCCATCCAGGAAGGGATGACTCTTCTTACTCCAGACCCCTTTATTCAACAATATTCTGTGAAAGTGGTGTGGTGATGGTTAAGCAGCGCCAATGCCAACCCTGTACAGCCTGTTGTGACGGCTGGGTACAGATGAATATCCGTGGCGCGGATGTCTATCCCGGTTGCACATGCCCGCACAGTACCGGCAAAGGTTGCAACGACTACGCCAACCGTCCGGTTGACCCCTGTGACAATTTCAACTGCGGCTGGATTATTCCCAACAGTCCCCTACCTGACTGGATGAAACCCAATGAAGCCAAGGTCATGGTGCTGTTCAACAAGCTCCAGTGGCGCAGTTTGCCAGTTGATCTTGCTGTACCGGTCGGCAAACGCATTCCTCCCCGCGCACTCAACTGGCTCAAGCAATTCGCCGAGAAACATGGCCGCCCGCTGATTTATACCGAGCAGGTCGTGGTGGATGGCAAGTTCCAGAAAGACCAGCAAACCATTGCTTATGGCCCGCCCGAGTTCCAGCAGGAAGTGATGCAGCGGCTGTCGCAAGGCCAGCGGCTGTGGAGCTGATGATCTTCAAAAATATTGTTGTTTCGTTTACAGAACGCTACGATTGTTGGATTGCATTGAAATTATTGGTGCTCGTTAAGGAGGAATGGCAATGGGTGCTGTAGCTTATGACCAAGACCTTTATACTTGGTCGCTGGAGCAGGCTAGGTTGTTGCGTGAACGGAAATTTGATCAACTGGATTTAGAGCATATCATTGAGGAAATCGAGGACGTGAGCAAGTCAGAAAAACGCGCATTGGAATCGTTTCTGGAAACCCTGCTCATGCACCTGTTGAAATGGAAATATGAACCAAGCCACCAATCCCGCAGTTGGAAGTTCACGATCATCGAACAGCGCAAGCGCATCGGACGCCATCTGCTGGAAAACCCCGGTTTGAAAGGCAAATTGCCGGAAGTGCTGGAGTCGGCTTACGAATATGCGGTTTCGGGAGCGATACGCGAAATAGGGCTTGCCCCGGAAGTTTTCCCGGAAACTTGCCCATGGTCATTTGAGCAATTCATGGATGTTGATTTCTGGCCTGATGTTCAGGCGTGAGGGTCTTCATAATCCCACCCCCAAACCACCGGTTTTTTTCAATGCTGCGGCGCGTTACACTACGCATCTTTGCCAAAGCCGTATGAATGCCATGACCGTCATGCACCCGATCCGGGAAATTCCTTACAACTACACCTCATTCTCCGACAAGGAAATCGTGCAACGCCTGCTGGGCACACGCGCGTGGGAAATCCTGCAAGGTTTGCGTGAAAAGCGCGAAACCGGCATTTCCTCCCACATGCTGCTGGAAATGCTCGGCGATATGTGGGTAGTGCTGCGCAACCCCTACATCCAGGATGACCTGCTGGAAAATACTGACCGGCAGAAATCCCTGATCGATACGCTATGCGAGCGGGTAGGCAAGATCGAGGAACGCGCCAAGGGCAACACCCTGACGCTGGAACTGGTGCAGATTGCCCGTCAGGCGTTGGATACATTTTCCGACAGTTTCAAAAAGCATTCCGCCCTACGCGAAAAAGCCCGCAAACGGCTGCAAAAGATTACCCGCAAGGACAACATCCAGTTCGACGGCCTTGCCCGTGTCGCCCATGTCACGGATGCTACCGACTGGCGTGTGGAACTGCCCTTCGTGGTATTGACGCCGGACACTGAAGTCGAAATGGCGGCACTGGTGCAAGCCTGTATTGAACTCGGCCTGACGGTCATCCCGCGCGGCGGCGGCACTGGCTACACCGGCGGCGCAGTGCCACTTCATGCCCGCAGCGCCGTCATCAACACCGAAAAACTCGAATTCATCAGCGAAGTCAGCCACCGCAATGACCTGCCGGGCGTGGACAAAACCGTGCCGGTCGTGCGCACCGGGGCAGGGGTGGTCACCCGCCGCGTTTCCGACCTCGCCCACAAACACGGGCTGGTATTCGCCGTCGACCCGACCTCGCAGGACGCTTCCACCATCGGCGGTAACATCGCCATGAACGCAGGCGGCAAGAAAGCCGTGCTGTGGGGAACCACCCTCGACAACCTGCTTTCCTGGCGCATGGTCACGCCGGATGCCGACTGGCTGGAAGTCACCCGCCTGAACCACAACCTCGGCAAAATCCACGATCAGGCAAGCGTGCAATTTTCCGTGCAGCGTTTCCAGGCGGATGGCAAGACACCCAAGGGTGAGGCGCAAATCCTCAGCTACGAAGGCCGCTATTTCCGCAAGGAAGGGCTGGGTAAGGATGTCACCAACAAATTCCTCGGTGGCCTGCCCGGCATCCAGAAAGAAGGCTGCGACGGCCTGATCACCTCCGGCGAATTCATCCTGCACCGGATGCCGGAGCAAATCCGCACCGTCTGCCTCGAATTCTACGGCACCGATCTGCACGAAGCCGTGCCCGCCATCGTGGAGGTGAAAAATTACCTTGACGGGCGCAACGACGTGTTGCTTTCCGGTCTTGAACATCTCGACGAACGCTACGTCAAGGCAGTGAAATACACCCCGAAAGGCGCACGCGGCATGTTGCCGAAAATGGTGTTGATCGCCGACATTGTGAGCGATGGCGAAAAGGCCGTGGCCGAATCCGCCGCCGAAGTCGTGCGCCTTGCCAACGCCCGTAACGCGGAAGGTTTCATCGCCATCAGCCCGGAAGCCCGCCGCCAGTTCTGGGCCGACCGTTCGCGCACCGCCGCCATTGCCGCCCACACCAACGCCTTCAAGGTCAACGAAGACGTGGTGATCCCGCTGCACAACCTGGCACGTTACACCGAGGGCATCGAAACCATCAACATCCGCCAGTCGATGCAGAACAAGCTGCGCATGATTGACGCACTGCTGGAGCATCTGGCGGGCGACCTGCCGGAACTGCGCACCGTTTCCGGCTACGAAGCCAGCGCGGAACGCAGCGCGATCCTTGCCAACAAAGTCGCGCACGCCACCGCGTTCCTGCAACAGCGCAAGCAGCGCTGGGAACAGATTCTGAGCCTGTTTAATGCGCCAGCCGCCGAACATCAGGGTTTGCTGGATGATGTGGCGAAAGTCGCCCAGCGCCCGACAGACCGGGTGATTGACCTGCTGCTGCGGCGTGAGTTGCGCATTTCCTACCGCAAGGAAATCCTGCGTCCCTTGCAGGAAATGTTTGCCGGGCGTGAACTGGAGCCCCTGATGCAGGCACTGGGAAAAATTCACGGGCGTATCCGCACCAGCCGCCTGTTCGTGGCGCTGCACATGCACGCGGGCGACGGCAACGTGCACACCAACATCCCGGTCAACTCCAACGACTATGAAATGCTGCATGAAGCCGAGCGCATGGTGGATAACATCATGGTGCTGGCACGCGAACTGGATGGGGTCATTTCCGGCGA
>JBBIHI010000182.1:0-5454 GCA_037447095.1 Thiotrichaceae bacterium | reverse complement strand
ACAAGGTTGCGGTCAGTTCCACCAAGTCCATGACCGGTCACTTGCTGGGTGCTGCGGGTGGCATCGAAGCGGTATTCAGCGTGCTGGCTATCCGTGATCAGGTGTTGCCACCGACCATCAATATGCAGAATCAGGATCCGGCATGTGACCTGGATTACGTTCCTAATGTTGCCCGTGAGACCAAGGTTGACGTTGCCATGAGCAACTCATTCGGTTTTGGTGGCACCAACGGAACCCTGATTTTCAAGAAAATCTGAAGCTGATTGCATACGAAAGTCCTCAAGGGCGAGCTTGATCTGCTCGCCCTTCATGAACAGAATCCTGCCCGTTATCCTTTCCTGCTGGAAAGTGCCGTTACCTCTACCCACAACCGTTACAGTATCCTGTTTGCGTTTCCGCAGGAAAGCTTGCGTCTGGATGATTTAGGTGAGGAAAGCTTTTGTGCGCGGCTGGATGAGGCCTGGGGGAAAAGCGAAGAAACCCCTCCCGGCCTCCCCTTGTCAGGGGAGGAGAAAGAGCTGCCATTTCGTGGGGGGTGGTTTCTGTATCTGGGGTATGAGTTGGCGGGGCAACTGGAGCCGACGCTAAAGCTGCCACAGCAGCCAGCGGGTTTGCCAATTGCCATGGCTGTAAGGATTGCAGCAGCAGTCATCGTAGACCATTACCGTGGTGAAACCATTCTCCTTGCAGAAGAAGCATTTAAAGACGAATTCTCAGTCTTGATTTCAGATATTCAGGATGTCACCTCTTGCTCCTCCCCTGACAAGGGGAGGTCGGGAGGGGTTTCTTCATCAGACGTTTCTTTAACCGAAGACACCCCCGAACAATTCACCAATGGTGTAGTTCGTATCCGTGAATACATCGTTGCCGGAGATGTCTTTCAGGTCAACTTGTCCCGTGCCTGGCAAGCCAAGCTGAGTGCCGAATACACCTCTGCCAGCTTATACCGGAGTCTGCGCCAGACCAATCCTGCCCCGTTTGCCTGCCTTGCCGATTTCGGTGATTTTGCCATCATCAGCTCTTCCCCAGAGCGTCTGGTCAGGGTGAAAGATGGTGTGGTGGATACCCGCCCCATTGCCGGAACCCGACCACGCGGCAGTGATCCCGCCCGTGATACGGCTCTGCTGGAAGAACTCATTGCCCACCCGAAGGAACGCGCCGAACACATCATGCTGATTGATCTGGAACGCAACGATCTGGGGCGAATCTGTGACTACGGTACGGTGCAAGTGGATGAGCTGATGGTGGTGGAAAGCTATAGCCATGTCCACCATATTGTTTCCAATGTGCGCGGTGTATTACGCAAGGGAACCACGCCTGGGCAGGTCATCCGTGCGGTATTCCCCGGCGGGACAATTACCGGCTGCCCCAAAGTCCGCTGCATGGAAATTATCGCCGAGCTGGAACAGGTAGGGCGGGGTGCTTACACCGGTTCCGTCGGCTACCTGAACCATAACGGTGATATGGATATGAATATCCTGATCCGTACCATGACGATGACCGGCCAGCAGCTTGGTTTCCGTACCGGCGCGGGGATCGTCATGGACTCGGTTCCCGCCAATGAATTGCAGGAAACCCGTCACAAGGCGCGGGGTCTGTTAAGGGCATTGGGACATGATCTGGGTTAATGGAATTGCCACGGATCACTTGCCGGTTACAGACCGTGGCCTGCTTTACGGTGATGGGGTGTGGGAAACCATTGCGATCCGGGGTTGTTTGCCGCAATTGCCCGATTGGCATCTGGAACGTCTGCTGCAAGGTTTGCAGGCATTGGCCATTACCTTGCCGGATATGGGGCAACTGATGCAGGAAATCCACGCTGCCAGTACCTTCAATGACGCGGGTGTGATGAAACTGATCATTACCCGTGGTACAGGGCAACGCGGGTACAATCCGCATGGCGTGGCAAATACTACCCGGATTGTTCAGTTAAGTGACCGTCCGGTTTACCCGCAGGATTACGCTCAACAGGGAATTCGTTTAACCTTGTGTGAGACGGCATTGGCGCATCAACCACGCCTGGCCGGTTTCAAACATCTGAACCGGCTGGAACAGGTGTTGGCAAGGGCGGAGTTCGGCACGGACTTCCAGGAAGGCTTGGTACGTGATTACCACGGCAGGGTGATTGAAGGTACAATGTCCAACCTGTTTGTGGTCATGCCGGATGGTTCAGTACATACACCGGATTTGCACGCCTGCGGCATTGCCGGTGTGATGCGGCGCTTTATCCTTGCAACGCTGGGGGAAATGGGAGTGGACTGCCGAGTCCGGCATATTGGGCTTGAAGACATCCGGCAGGCTGAAGCCCTGTTCATGACCAACTCATTGATCGGGTTATGGCCGGTGCGTGAGTTTGCAGGACGTGATTACAATACCTCCCTGCCGTTATTGCAGTCATTACAACTAAAGGTTAACCCACTGATATGAAACTGCTGTTCAAACTCCTGGGCTTTCTGATCCCAACTTTGTTGGTGACGGCAGGTTTGCTGGTCTGGCATCAGTATAACCAGTTTTTGCAGACACCTGTTCATGTCTCAACGGCGAATGAAGTATTTGAAATCAAGTCTGGCAGTAACGCCCGTCAGGTGGCTGGCAAGTTGCAAACCAGCGGCGTGCTGGATAATGGACTGCTATTCCTGTTACATGCGCGTCTGGAGGGCAAGGCCGATAAACTCAAGGCGGGTGAGTACAAGCTTGAGGCAGGCATGAAACCGGCGGATGTGCTGGAAAAGTTTGTTTCCGGGCAGACCCTGCAATACCAGTTGACAATTATTGACGGCAAAACCTTCAAGGATATTATGGCCAGCGTCCGGAGCCACCCGACGCTGGTGCAAAGCCTGACGGATGCTGATTACGCCAATATCATGCCCAAGCTGGGGGCAGAGGCAGGGATGCCGCCGGAAGGCTGGTTTTTCCCCGATACGTACAACTTCCCGCGCAAAACCACCGACCTGGAATTCCTGCAACGCAGTTACAAGGCCATGCAGGCGTACCTGAAAGCAGCCTGGGACAAGCGTGAGGTTAACTCGTACATTAAGACTCCGTATGAAGCGTTGATTCTTGCTTCCATCGTTGAAAAGGAAACCGGCCTGCCAGAAGAACGCCCGCTGGTGGCAAGGGTTTTCCTCAACCGGCTGGCCAAAGGCATGATGCTGCAAACAGACCCGACGGTCATTTACGGCATGGGTGACAAGTATGATGGCAATATCCGCAAGACTGATTTGCAAACGGATACGCCCTACAATACCTATACCCGCACAGGTTTGCCGCCAACCCCGATTGCCACACCCAGCAAGGCAGCGATTGATGCGGTCATGCATCCGGCAGTCAGTGATGCGCTGTATTTTGTCGCTACCGCACCGGGTGCTGCCTCACGTTTTTCCAACACGCTGGATGAACATAACCGTGCAGTGCAGGAATACATATTGAACCGGAACAAGTCCACCAAGGAAGAGGATAAGCCACAATGAAACCCGGAAAATTCATTACCCTGGAAGGGGGGGAAGGCGCAGGAAAGAGCACCAATGCGCACTGGATTGCTGATTACCTGCGCTCGCAAGGGAAACAGGTTCTCGTGACCCGCGAGCCGGGTGGAACGGAGGTTGCCGAAGCGATCCGTAACGTACTGCTTTCCCCTGAATTGCCGGGGATGAATTCTGATACCGAATTGCTGCTGATGTTTGCGGCGCGTAACGAGCACCTGCAAACCAGAATCCTGCCTGCTTTGCGTGAGGGGACATGGGTCGTCTGCGACCGTTTTACCGATGCAACCTACGCTTACCAGGGATACGGGCGCGGCATTTCCCTGCAACGCATCGCCGAGCTGGAACAATGGGTGCAGGGTGATGTACGCCCGGATCATGTGATCCTGTTCGATCTTGACGTGGAAACCGGCATGGCGCGTGCCAAATCGCGTGGTGCGTCTGACCGTTTTGAACAGGAACAGGCGGAATTTTTCCGGCGTATCCGTCAGGGGTATCAGCGACGCGCTTCCGCCGTGCCTGAACGCTATCCACTGATTGATGCCGGGCAAGCACTGGAAACGGTCAGGGAACAATTGCAGGCGGTGCTTGATGGCATCTTGCGACAGGATAATGCCGCATGATTTACCCCTGGCAGACAGGTGTGTGGGAAATGGTGCAGCGTGCCCGGAAGGATAATCACCTGCCTCACGCCCTGCTGTTTACCGGGGAAAATGGTTGCGGTAATGAAGCATTCATTGAAGCCCTCGCACAAAGCCTGCTATGCCTGACCCCTGCCAGCGACGGTTCGGCCTGTGGCCATTGCCGCAGTTGCCAGGTCTTTGCCGCACAAGCGCACCCTGATTTTGTCCGGGTGGGTTTGCAGGAAGAGCGGCAGGCTATCCTGATTGAGCAGATCCGCGACCTGAACCATTTTCTGGGCTTGAGCCGCAGCTATAGCCCGTTACGGGTGGCAGTGGTTGCCCCTGCTGAGCGCATGAATGTGAATGCAGCCAACAGCCTGCTCAAATCCCTCGAAGAACCGGCAGCCAATACCCATATCCTGTTGCTGACAGACCATCCGGGCAGTTTGTTGCCAACCATCCGCAGCCGTTGCCAGACCATGCGTTTACCCTTGCCTGCAAAGCCTGAAGCACTGGCCTGGCTGGAGATGCAAAACCCGCAACATCCCACCGAAATATTGCTGGAAGCAGCTTTCGGTCGGCCACTGGAAGCCTTGCGGCTTGATGTTTCCGGGGTACTGGATCAGCGTGGGCAATGGCTTGAAGCGCTGGAAAGGGTCAGGCAAGGTGCTAGCCATATTGCTGATCTTTCTGCCCAGTGGGAAAAGCACGACAAGCTTGAATTGCTTGACTGGCAGCTTGCGCATGTCCATGCCCTGATGATGCAGGATGTTGCAAGAGTAGCGGAAAAGCAGCACTTATGGCAGAAACATGAGAAGTTACTGGAATTAAAAAAGCTTGCCACCCATCCACTTAACCCGCGCCTGTTCGTCGAGTCCATGTTAATGTTATGGCAGGAAAGTAATTGATAATATTTATAAACACCGCCAGAAAGTTTTGCTCAGAGAAGGTTCTTAAAGGAGGGTCGTGAGCACGTCGTTTGCAGAACATCAGGGAATCGGTAAGGCGCTTGCCAGCCTGACACTGACTGTGGCTGATTTGCAATCCTTGCATTCCAGCTATATGCCCTTCATCAAGGAGGGGGGGATTTTTGTGCCTACGACCCAGCCTTTTGAGCTGCACGATGAAGTTGTCCTGCAATTACGTCTGGTTGAAGAAAGCAAAAAGCTGACTATCGCTGGACGGGTTGTATGGTTATCAAGCGGCATGGGGCACCGGGGAACCAAGCCGGGGGTAGGGATACAGTTCATGGGTGAAAACCGTACCCGCATCCGCCAATTTATTGAAGAGCTTCTGGGAGAGCTGCTCAAGCAGCCTCCTGCCAATCCAGCCTATTAGTCCAGCTTATC
>JBBIHI010000181.1:0-5515 GCA_037447095.1 Thiotrichaceae bacterium | reverse complement strand
GCTACCGAAACGATGATGTGGGTTTTCGTGTGCTTCGTATTTCCCGCCAGGACTAATTGACCCTTTTACCTTTACTGTTCGTGAGCGGGGAGGTTGATTACATGATGGAAGTTGTTAGATGGTCGGTGGCTGGTTTGGCGGCGCGAAGCGCCCAAAATTTTTTTGATGGGTATGACACATGATAAGCAAGAAAGAGCCGAATCCCAGTGTGCCCAAGGCTGTGCAAGATTGCCGTGATTTGCTGCTGTGGATGATCCCACATCTGGACAAACTGCCCAAAAACCGCCGTTATACCTTGGGCGAAAAGCTCGAAAACCGCGTTTTGACGGTGTTGGAGTTACTGGTATCAGCGGCTTACGCTGCCAACAAACGGTCGTTTTTGGTGCAGGCCAATCGCGACCTTGAAGTGTGCCGCCACCTTTGGCAATTGTGCCTTGATTTCAGGTCGGTATCGGTGGGCAGCTATGAGCATGGCAGCAAACTGATGTTTGGTTTGGGCAAGCAAATTGGCGGCTGGTTGAAGGCGGGCGCATGAAACGCCTCAACAATCTTTGGGAACAAATCACGTCTTTCGACAACCTGCTGCTGGCTTACCGCAAAGCCCGCAAGGGGAAGCGCAGCCGTGAAGAAGTTGCCCGTTTTGGGCTACAGATGGATAAAGAACTGATTAGGATTCAAGCCAAATTACGTCACCAAACATGGTTGCCCAGCCCATACCGCATTTTCACTATCTACGAACGCAAGCCCCGCCAGATTTCCGCCGCGCCGTTCCGCGACAGGGTCGTGCATCACGCGCTGATGAATGTGGTCGAGCCGTTGCTGGACAAGCGTTTCATTTTTGATACCTACGCCTGCCGTCAGGGACATGGTGTGCATTTGGCGGTCAAGCGTTATCAGGAGTGGTCAAAAACCCATTCGTATACACTCAAGCTGGATGTTTCGCGTTATTTTCCCAGCATTGACCACGCCATCCTCAAACAGCAATTGCACGACCGTATCAAAGATCAGCAGGTATTGTGGTTGTTTGGGATGATTATTGACCATGCACCAGAATTCCTGGCTGAGTTCCCCGTGTATTTTCCGGGTGATGATCTGTTCACAGGGCTGGAGCGTAAAAAAGGCTTGCCGATTGGCAACCTCACCAGCCAGTTTCTGGCCAATCTGTATCTGGATGACCTTGACCATTTCATCAAAGAAACGCTACGTGTGCGTTGCTACATCCGTTACGTCGATGACCTGATTTTGTTGGCTCGGGACAAACAACAGCTTCATGACTGGAAACAATCCGTTACAGAACAGTTATTGGCACTTCGGTTACGCATCCACCCAAAGAAAGCCAATATTTTTCAGTCCCGTCATGGAGTTGATGTACTTGGGTATCAAGTCTTCCCCGATTACCGCAAACTGCGCAACGACAACGGCTACCGTTTTGCGCGGCGGTTACAAGGGTTTGCCGATGCCTACTGTAATGGGCTAATGGCGTGGCAGGATTTCGATTCCAGTGTCCAAAGCTGGATAGGGCATGCGAAACAGGCAGACACTTTCCAATTGCGGCAACACATTTTTGATACTACAGTGTTCAGTCGGGAAAAGGGCAAGGCGTGCGCCGTGTGATTCGCGGCGGCTCGTGGAACAACAATACCGACTGGGTGCGTTCTTCCGCGCGTAACAGGAACAACACAGACAACCGAAACGATAATGTGGGTTTTCGTGTGCTTCGTATTTCCCGCCAGTCCGCCCAAGGCCAGCCCGGCCTTAATCGCCAGAGTCCGTCTGCCCACGGTCAGCCGGAGCGTGCGTTAGGGTGTCCATGACCCTTTTTCCAGGCTCGGTATGGATGCTGAAGCCGAATAGATGGGCAAGGATGTTGCTGATGGGGCTGGTAGCGCAAGCGAACGCCCCACCTGCTACATTTCGATGCCAGGAGCAACGATGAAAACAATCAGCGAAGCGAAACTGGATACCGATACACTGGATGCTGCCAAGGCGTTTCTCTCCCGTATTGCCCGACAGTTCCCATTGATGAACGCTATCCTGTTCGGCAGCCGCGCCCGTGGTCAGTTCCGTCCTGACAGCGATGCTGATATTGCTGTATTGCTTCCCGGTTCCCCTGGTAAATTCCTGCCAACCAAACTTGATATGGCAGACATTGCCTACGATGTATTACTGGAAACCGGCATCCGCATCCAGCCACTCCCGATATGGGAAGAAGAATGGAAACATCCTGAACGCTATTCCAACCCATACCTGTTGCGTAACATACAACAAGAGGGCATCAGCTTGTGACCACAGAAGAACTTTTCATCAAAGCTGAACGGGCAATTGCTTCCGCTCACATCCTGTTTACTAGCGGAGACTGGGACGGGGCAAGCAACCGTGCTTATTACGCAATGTTCGATGCTGCCCGCGCTGCATTAATGGCTCTTGCCCCAACTGCCGAAGCAGAAACTATCCGCACCCATAACGGATTAATCACTGCATTCAGCCTCCACTTGGTCAAAACCAACAAAGTACCAATCGAACAGGGGCGTAATTTAAACCGTGTGGAAGAAATCCGCCTTATTGCAGATTACAAAGGAGATGCAGTTGAACAAGAACAGGCGCAGTGGGCAATCCAGCAGGCAGAAGCATTCTTATCCATTATCCAGAACCTTATACGCAGTTGAATGCGTAAGAACAACTGGAAACCGCCTTATTGCAAGGCTTGCAATCCGGGGATGCCAAACCTGTTGATGAAGCCTTTTGGCAACGCCTCGAAACCAAAGCCAACAACCACGGTCAGCAAAAATGCCGAATCTGCTGATACGCCCCCCAGGCAGAACCCGATATTGAAGGAATAAATGTTTGCTGATTGTGTCATTCAGCACTACCATTAGTGTACCTGCATAACGTAGCACAAAGGTAACGCCATGCATTCCATCACCATCCGTGAGTTGCGCAACAACCCCGCAAGTTTGAGTCACTCGCTGGAACAAAACGAATATGTTTTCATCACCAAACGCGGCAAACCGATTGGTGTCGCCATCCCGCTGACGGATGAAAACCTGTGCATTGGTTTGACTAGGGCAACTGCCCTGCAAGCATGGCGCAATGGCGATATTTCGCTTGGCAAAATGGCGCAGTTATTGGGTATGGATAAGCATGAATTACGCCACTTGCTCGCCCTGATGAATTTGCCCACAATCGACTACCCCGTCAGTGAAGTGGCGGATGAAGTGGCCTTTCTGCTGCAAACGGATGCTGCATGAAGGGTTTGATTGTCGCGGACAGTTCCCCCTTGATTGCGCTGTTGAATATTGGGCGGTTTGCCTTGCTGGAAAAACTTTTCAGCCACATCGTTGTACCAAACACAGTGGCGGATGAAGTGGCGCGGAGTGAAGCGGTTGATTCCGTGTGGTTTACCCTGCAAGCCTCACATTTTGTCCAAGTCACACCCTTGCAAGACGACCCACGTTTGGCAGTGCTGCTGTTACAAATTGACCCCGGCGAATCCGCAGCCATTCTGTTGGCTGACCAACTCAAATTACCCTTGCTCATTGATGAAAAGGCAGGGCGTAATATGGCGGCCTTAATGGGTTTAAAAGTCACCGGACTGGTCGGCATTCTGGCGGCACTTCACCACAAAGGCATCATCAGCAGTACAGCGTTATTCCAAATCGTGCAGGATTTGGATCGGGTGAAATTCCGTTTGGGGGCAGACCTGAAACGTTACCTGCTGCAACCGACCATCAACAAACCGGATAACACCCCATGAGCAAACACCTGATCGAATACACGCTGGATAACGGCGGCACCCTCTACATAGAAGCCGAAACCAGCGAAGACGAGCTGTCACGTATCAGCAACACGGGAGGCAAGGAAACTGCCGGGCAAAAATTTGAAGAAGCACTCAACAAAACCGAACCCGCCCTGGCTGCCGTGACCAAACTGATCAAACGCTTACAACCTGCCGAATCGCAAGTGGAAGTCGGTTTCAAGTTTTCCGCCAAAGCAGGCGTGATCCTCGCCTCCGCCGACAGCGAAGCCACCTTCAAAGTCACCCTGAAGTGGAAAGCCGATGCCTGAAGCATTCGACCATTCCATCATCCAGTTCCTCAACGCTGACGGTAGCCGTGCGGTTGGTACAGGCTTTGCCATTGCGCCCCGGCATATCCTGACCTGCACGCATGTCCTCGCCAGTGTACTGGGGCAGGATGCAAGCCAGCCGATCCCCAGCAGGACAGAGATAACCGCCAGCCTGCCGCTCAACCCTTCCTTGCAAACAGTCAAGCTCACCGTCCAGGTGTCACACCCGCGTGTTGAGCAACCGGACATCCACACCGTGGAAGACATCAGCCTGCTGGAAGTAATTGGAACAGCCACCCTCCCCCATGCACCACTCACGGTATTACCGGACAGCGGTCATCATGGGCACCGTTTCCAAACCTACGGCTTCAACCGCCAGGGAGGAAGCTGGTTCACCGGTACGTGCGCCGGAGTCGTGGCAGAAGGCTGGATTCAGTTGCAAGTCAACAATACCAGCGACGAAAACCTCAACGGCCTGAGCGGTGCACCGGTATGGGATCAGCAGGCCAACGCCATCACCGGGATGCTGGTCGCCAAACTGCGTGGCAACCTGAAAAGTTACATGATCCCGGTCTCCCGCTTGTTACGCGCCATCCCCCCCGACATCTGTAACACAAACGCCACTCCCGCATCACCCCGCTCTCCCGCCCAGCAAAGCCGCCATACCCTCCTCAAAACCAAACTGGAACGCCTGCAAGCCCAATACGACCTGGAAACCCGCGTTGAAGAACAAATGCGTATGGAAAAACTGATCGCCGACACCCAGGCCGCCCTGCAACAACTGGAATAACCCTCTGTAAAACAGCAATCACCGAAAATATTGGTATACTTTGAAAACAACATGATTACGGGAACAAACTAATGGCAGTAACAGCAACGCAATTAGGCATCAGCCCCGAAGAATACCTAACTGGGGAGCGTGATGCGCCAATCCGACATGAGTATGTGGACGGGCAGGTATACGCCATGGCAGGAGCAGCAGATTCCCATGTGATCGTATCCATCAATGCGGTGGCCTTGCTCAAAAGCCATTTACGCGGCTCGGGTTGCCGGGTTTACATGGCCGACATGAAAGTGCGCGTAAAACACCACACTGCCTTTTTCTACCCTGACGTGATGGTCACGTGCGACCCTGCCGACGCGCAACGCAACTATTACAAACAATCCCCTACCCTGGTCATTGAGGTTTTGTCACCCAGCACGGAAGCCTACGACCGTGGCAACAAGTTTGCCCTATACCGCGAACTGGAAAGTTTGCAGGAATACGTACTGATTGACCCCCGCACCTATCAGGTCGATGTATTCCGGCGCAACAAGCTGGGGCGCTGGGAACTGTTCGCTTTCAGCGATGAAACAGCAACCGTGGAATTTGCCAGCGTTGCTTATGAATGCCCGATGCGCGACCTGTATGAAGATGTCAATTTCGCACTGGAACAAAGCGACGAAGCCG
>JBBIHI010000180.1:0-5521 GCA_037447095.1 Thiotrichaceae bacterium | reverse complement strand
CCCCGGTAAAAGCACCACGCTGGGGCTTTCCGGTGCGCTGTTCAGCACGGTACGCCCGCTGACCATCGACGATGCGCAAGCCCTGCGCCGGATCCAGGGTATTGAAACCGCCGTGCCGGTCATTCAGGGAAGTTCTCAGGTGGAAGCCGGGAGCCGTTCGCGCTGGGTCACGGTATTGGGGCTGAACCATGAAACCCCGCAGACCTGGCAACTGCATGTGGCAACCGGGCAATTCCTGCCTGCCGATACTGCCCAGCAGGCACGCAATCTGGCTGTCATTGGTGCCAAAGTGCAGGAAGAGCTGTTCCCCGGCGTCAACCCATTGGGGCAACGCATCCGCATCGGTCAGGAACGCTTCCGCATCATCGGCGTTATGGAGGCGAAAGGGCAGATACTGGGTTTCAATATGGATGACACGGTTTATATCCCGGTTGCCCGCGCCATGTCGCTGTTCAACCGCAATGGCCTGATGGAAATTGACGTGCTGTATCAGGCGGGGGCTGATGAAGCCGGAATTATCCGCCAGATCAAGGCCACCCTGAAACAACGCCATGGCCGGGATGACATCACCATTACCAGCCAGACTGACATGCTCAAGACCCTGGGTTCCATCCTCACCATTATCAAGGCGGTGGTGGCCGCGATTGGTGGCATCTCCCTGCTGGTCGGCGGGGTCGGCATCCTGACCATCATGAGTATTGCAGTAAATGAGCGTACCGGGGAAATCGGCCTGTTACGGGCATTGGGCGCATCACGCCAACAGGTGACACGCCTGTTTCTGCTGGAAGCCGCCGCGTTGGCTGGACTGGGCGGTGTTGCCGGTATGGCTTTGGGTATCGGCATTGCTTTGCTATTACATATCCTAATACCAGCATTACCGGTACAAATTGACTGGCTATATGTGAGTCTGGCGGAAAGCATTGCAATACTCACCGGCCTGCTGGCTGGCTTCGCGCCTGCGCAGCGTGCATCCGCCATTCCCCCGGTTGATGCATTGCGCAATGAATAAATGAAACGGAAATATTGTAAAATTTCTCAATTTAATTAGCATTTCTGACACAAATCGCTAAACTGTATTTTGACTTGGGAGTCAGACAGATACACGACGGTAATATATAGAAGAATCGCGATGCCAAATAACAAACAACGCACAACAGACCCGATTAATGTGCTGGTCATAGACGATGACGCTGTGTTACAGGCGTTTGTCGAAGCATTCCTGATCCAGCACGGATACACCGTTTGTAGCGCAGAAAACGGTGATATTGCCTGCAAGATGCTGGCCTCACAACTGCCCGACATCATCGTCCTGGATATTATCATGCCTGGGCGGGATGGCCTGTTCTGGCTAGGCTGGCTGAAGGAGTATTACCCACAGATTCCCGTCATTATCCTGTCATCCAAAACCACCCCGGATGACCGGGTGGCAGGGCTGGATATGGGGGCTGATGATTACTTAAGCAAACCGTTCCATCCCAAGGAGTTGCTGATCCGTATTAATCATGTGTTGCGCCGTCCCGTACAGGAAACAGCAGGCCCGCAACCCGCACTGAAGATTGGCGATTGCCATTTCCAGCCGGATCAGGAGTTACTGATCCACACTGATAATACCCGGCAAATCAGGCTGAGTCCGTCGGAAACCCGATTGCTGTTATTCCTGTGCCGTCATGCAGATACAACCCTGACCCGTGACGCCATTTCTTTCTCCATGCACGGTAACGAGCATCACCCCCTTGATCGCCGTATCGACATGCAAATCAACCGTCTGCGCAAAAAACTGAATACCATCACAGATGCATCACAGCATTTACACACCGTCTGGCGTAAGGGCTACCGTTTTACCCCCTAAGGGCAAGGTTTTATGGACTTACTGGTCAACGCTTTGGGGATGGAAAGCGCCAAACGCTTCCTAACACAATCCTTTCCCCTGATCCGGCAACGCAACCAGAATCTGCGGGAGTGCCTTGCCAACCGTGATTGGGAGCAAGCTGCAAAACTGGCACACAGCATCAAGGGAACGGTTAACCTCTATGGCAGCCCATCACTGATTGCGCTGCTTGAAAATATCATCAAACAGCAAGTAGATAATATTTATTCAGATAAATTCTTATGCCAACTACAGGATGAACAACAAAAAGCTGAAGAGGCTGTCACCAACTTTCTATCGCAATAACACTTGACCCTGAATCACGCCTGCCTTTTCAATCGTTACAATTTGTGACAGTTTTATCCGTGAATATTCCCCCACCATTGGTTAATATTTTGTTCAGGCAAGGGGACACCTGAACACACCTATAACAAGGTTCAAATACCACCATCGTTTTCCGGCAACCTAGCTGAATGCGCCATTTCAATAAACAGTCAGGTTGTCTTTTTTACGTTTCCTCTGTACCAGCCCCCCTTCATTACCCTCAACAGTCGGCGGGGCTGGTTTTTTTCTTCTACATCCATTAGGTCAACTCACTACATAACCCATTGGATCAGCTAAAGTCACACCATGCTGCCACTGTCCTTTCGCCTCTTCATTACCTGCCTGCTTGTCTGGCTCTTGCCAGGCAGTTTGCTTGCACAACCGTTAATCCTGACGGATAGCGCGGAACAAACATCAACCAACCCTTATCTCTCATTATTGCCAGACCCATCCGGCAAGCTGACCATTGAACAGGTCAGTTCTCCCGAATACACAAGACAATTCTCAACACCAGATACTGACTTGTACACAACCCTGTTTCAGGAAACCAAAATCCGTACCTGGTGGTTTCGGCTGGATGTCCAGTGCACCGATAATCGCGACTGGTATCTCATATCCAACACTCCCCACATTGCCCAACTGGATGCTTATATTGTGGGTCATGCCAGCCGGAAGATTCAGCCCAAAGGCAACATGCGCCAGGAAAATAGCTGGCAACACCTACCAACACTCAAACTCCCCTGCGCACAGGAAAAAAATTACCTGGTTTACCTGCGAGCCAGCAACCGTTCCGAGGGACTGTTGAAATACCTGCTTTTGCAGGTTCTGTCCGCAAATGCCTTGAATCAGCTAACAGCCCATGATCACCTGGTTTACGGTGGGATAATCATAGGGCTACTGGCGCTAGCCATTTATAACCTGTTCCTGTTTGGCAGTTTACGTAACCGCAGCTATCTGACCCTTGTCGCTTTCCTGCTAAGTCTGGCGCTGATATTTCAGCGGACGTATAACGTCATTCCCTGGCTATCCGTTGTCAGCAACCCTGATTTACCCTGGTTTACCGCATCCCTCCACTTGCTGCTGACCAGTTGCATCCAGTTCTGGCGGCAACTGCTGGATACAAAAAACCTGACACCAAGTCTTGACAGAATACTCTCTGTCCTGTCACTGCTTATCCTGGGTGTAACACCATTCATCCATAAACTACCTGACACCGAATTCTGGAGCTTTGTGCTGGTTATCCTGGCACTGCTACTCTGCATTATCGCAGGCGGAGTTGTGCTGTTCCGGGGTTCCCGTATCATCCGTAGTGTTGCTCCCGGATTTATTGTCTTCGTCAGTGCTGTGATGCCCGTCATCTTATGGAGGCTGGGTCTGCTTGAGAATGCTGACCCGGCGTTGCTCAATGACATTTTTGCCTTCGGGTCACTGGCTGCCGGGATTCTCTTGTCATTGACGCTGACCGAGCATACCCGGCAAATACGCATCAGGGCGGAACAGGCCGCGACAGAAAACCAGGTCAAGGATGAATTTCTGACCACCATGAGCCATGAGTTACGCACGCCAGTCAACTCGGTAGTGGCCACCGCAGAATTGCTGAAGCAAAGCCAACTCCCGGCACGGGAACAGGAGTACGTATCGCGGCTGGAAGCAGCTTCCCGTCACATGTTGGCCTTGATCAATAATATTCTCGACCTGTCACGCTTACAGGTAACGAAAATTGCCCTGAACGATGAGACATTCCACCTACCCACTCTGCTGGAACGCCTGAGGCAAATGCTGCAAGCAAGCGCTGCCCAAAAAAATCTGGCGCTGCGCCTGTACCCCACAGCATCGCAAAACTTGTATCTGAAGGGTGATCCTCAACGCCTTTTCCAGGTACTGCTCAATCTGTTGGGAAACGCCATCAAGTTCACGGATCACGGTTCCGTTGAACTATACGTGCGGGAAACAGGGGCTGCGGATAACGGCGACATCCGCCTGCATTTCGAGGTAACTGATACCGGCATCGGCATTGCACCGGAAGATCAAACCCGTTTATTCCAGCCTTTCAGCCAGATCGACAGCCAACGTACCCGGCGTTATGGTGGCTCCGGGCTAGGATTGGCGATCAGCCGCAAGCTGGTAGAGGCGATGGGAGGCAAGTTGGAGCTGGACAGCACACCGGGCAAAGGCAGCCGCTTTTTCTTTACATTGATGTTTCCGTTGGCGGTGGCTGAAGAAACCCCTCCCAGCCTCCCCTTATCAGGGGAGGGACAAGACGCATCTGCCACCACCATGCAAGAACGCCCCTCCCCTGACCAGGGGAGGCTGGGAGGGGTTTCCCCAAAAATCCTGCTGGTCGATGACGACGAAATGAACCGCTTTTTTGGGCACGAACTGCTCAACAGGCTGGCTGTCGAAACCACTGTTGCCGACAGCGGCGCGGAAGCCCTCCACCAAGTGCAACAACACCCGTTCGATCTGGTCTTCATGGATGTCAGTATGCCGGACATGGATGGCTACGAAACCACCCGGCAAATCCGCGCCAATCCACGTTTCGCCGACCTGCCCATCGTTGCCCTGACCGCCCATGCGATTGCCGGTGAACGGGAACGCTGCCTCGCCGCCGGGATGAATGATTACCTGACCAAACCGTTTGCACCGGCTGACCTGGAAAGCATGATCCAGCGATGGACTGAGCAAACCACTGACAGCCCCGCCCGCTTGTGATGTAATACCGCTTTCACATATCCACCCGGACAGCATGATGGAAATACTCGTCAACGGAACCCCGCACGTTGTGCCAGCAGACACGACAGTGGCGCAGTTGCTGGCCATTCTGGACATCCAGGGCAAGCGGCTGGCAGTCGAAGTCAATCAGGAACTTGTCCCGCGCAGCCAGTTTGACAGCGTGGTGCTCAGCCCCCACGATACGGTTGAAATCGTCCACGCCATCGGCGGCGGTTAATAAAGGAATCAGACATGCACAACGATACCCTCACGATTGCAGGCAAAGCATACAGCTCCCGCCTGCTGGTCGGTACTGGCAAATACAAAGACCTGGCAGAAACCAAAGCGGCAACGGAAGCCAGCGGCGCACAAATCATTACCGTTGCAATCCGCCGCACCAATATTGGCCAGAACAAGGATGAGCCAAACCTGCTCGACGTGATTTCCCTTGACCAATACACCCTGCTGCCGAATACCGCAGGTTGTTACAACGTGGATGACGCTGTGCGTACCTGCCGCCTTGCCCGCGAACTGCTCGACGGCCACAAACTGGTGAAACTGGAAGTGCTGGGCGACGAAAAAACCCTTTACCCCGACACCATCCAAACCCTGAAAGCA
>JBBIHI010000179.1:0-5522 GCA_037447095.1 Thiotrichaceae bacterium | reverse complement strand
GCTCGATGCGGGTCAGGATGTATACCTGATTGATTGGGGCTACCCGGATGCTTCCGACCGTTACCTGACGCTGGATGATTACATCAACGGTTATCTCGATAATTGCGTGGATTATATCCGTGAAGCGCATGGCGTAGATGCCATCAACCTGCTGGGGATTTGTCAGGGTGGGGCTTTCAGTCTGTGTTACAGTTCCCTGCACCCGGAAAAGGTCAAGAATCTGGTGACAATGGTCACGCCAGTCGATTTCCAGACCCCGGACAATATGCTCAGCCATTGGGTACAGAACGTTGATATTGATCTGCTGGTTGATACTATCGGCAATGTTCCTGGCGAAATGCTCAACTGGACATTCCTCAACCTCAAGCCTTACCAGTTGATGGGGCAGAAGTACCTCGGCATGGTGGATACCATGGTGGACGCCAAGAACCTGAAGAACTTCATGCGCATGGAAAAGTGGATTTTCGACAGCCCGGATCAGGCCGGGGAAGCGTTCCGCCAGTTCATCAAGGATTTCTTCCAGCAAAACAAACTGCTGAAAGGCGAAGTCCAGATTGGCAGTGAAACGGTTGACCTGAAAAATGTCACCATGCCTGTCCTGAACGTGTTTGCGGAATTCGACCATCTGGTTCCACCGGATGCTTCCCGTGCGCTGAAAGGTGTGGTGGGGACTGAGGATTATACCGAGTTGTCCTTCAAGGGTGGCCACATTGGTATTTATGTCAGCGGCAAAGCGCAGAAAACCATTCCGCCGACCATTGGTGAGTGGCTGACAGCACGTAGCTGACCTGTTGCGGGGCAGGTGCAATGCCTGCCCCGTTGCATCCTTTCCCAGGCTCACATAGGCTTGCGGCATGACAGTAAAATCTTTTGAAAACCACACACCCGTTATCCATCCGACGGCTTATATCGACGACATGGCGTATGTCAGCGGGCAAACCAGCATTGGCGAAGGTTCGTCCGTGTGGCCAATGGCTGTGGTGCGTGGCGACATCAACCGCATTGTCATCGGGCGGCTGACCAATGTGCAGGATGGAGCGGTGTTACATGTGACCCATGGCGGTGAATACACTCGTCCCGACGGTTTGCCCTTGGTCATCGGTGATGAAGTCACAATCGGGCATCGCGCGGTGTTGCACGCCTGCACCATCGGCAACCGTTGCCTGATCGGCATGGGGGCAATCGTCCTCGACGGTGCGGTTATCGAAGATGAAGTCATGATCGGTGCTGGTAGCCTTGTTCCCCCTGGCAAGCGCTTGGAAAGCGGTTATTTGTACGTTGGCAGCCCGGTGAAACAGGCGCGACCGCTGACCGACAAGGAACGAGCTTATCTTGCCTACTCAGCCAATTATTATCGGCAAGTGGCTGAGCGTACCCGCGCATCAGCATAAACAGGGTAGGGCATTTCAGGCTGGAAGCAGGCATACTATGCAGCCGTTGCAATAATGAGTTGCCGAGGAGCCGTATGTTCAGCCGCATCCGCGAAGACATTTCCTGCATTTTTGACCGTGACCCTGCCGCCCGTAATGTGTTTGAAATCGTCACCACCTATCCGGGTGTCCACGCTATCCTGGTGCATCGGGTCAGCCATTGGCTGTGGGAAAATGGTTTCAAATGGCCATCGCGGCTGTTGTCCAATATCGCACGGCTGTTTACCGGCATTGAAATTCACCCCGGCGCGACTATCGGCAGGCGTTTCTTCATCGACCACGGCATGGGTGTGGTAATCGGGGAAACCGCTGAAATCGGCGACGATTGCACGCTTTACCACGGTGTCACGCTAGGAGGGACAAGCTGGCAGAAAGGCAAACGCCACCCCACGCTTGGTAACGATGTTGTTGTTGGTGCGGGTGCAAAAATCCTTGGCCCGATTACCCTTGCTGAGGGTGCGAGGGTTGGTTCCAACGCCGTCGTCGTGAAAGATGTCCCCGAGGGTGCAACCGTTGTCGGCATTCCGGGAAAGATTGTTACTCCCCGCCAGCCACATGAAAAACGCCGCGAAGAAATTGCCCAGAAAATGGGTTTCGATGCCTACGGTGCGACTCAGGATATGCCCGATCCGGTAGCCAATGCGGTCAACCGGATGCTGGATCATATCCACCGAATGGATGAGCGCATGGATAAACTGTGCGAGGAAGTGCAGCGTTTGGGTGGTGCATTGGAAGTTGTGCCATTACCAACACTGGTCGCGGAAGGTTTCGGGGAGAATCAGGTGGATGATAACGCTTCCAAAAGGGATAGGGATAACCCTAATACTTGACTAGTTTTGTCGGGAATTGCTAGGATGCCTTCAGCTTGAACGGAGAGCATCATCATGAAACTGACAACCAAGGGACGCTACGCGGTGACGGCAATGCTGGATCTGGCGCTGCATAATGGCGAAAACCCAGTATCTTTGGCGGAAATATCAGATAGGCAGGATATATCACTTTCCTATCTGGAGCAACTGTTCGCCAAATTACGCAAAGCCGGGCTGGTGGTCAGTATGCGGGGGCCGGGTGGTGGCTACCAGTTGAATGGTGAACCGTCGCAGATTGCGGTTGCCGACATTATCAGCGCGGTGGATGAGAATGTGGATGCTACCCGTTGCGGCGGGTTGGGTGATTGCCACGACAGCAAGCCTTGCCTGACCCACGATCTGTGGATGGACTTGAGCAAGCAAATCCGCGATTTCCTGTCCGATATTACCCTGGCTGACATGACTTCGCGCCTTGATGTGCGTGAAACGGCTGCACGTCAGGATAAAAAACGTATAGACTTTGCCCCCCATCCGCATTCCCATTAAACGCTAGTGCAGGACACACCACATGAGCGAAGTGAAAACCCCCATTTATTTCGATTACGCTGCAACCACTCCGGTTGACCCGCGTGTTGCCGAAAAAATGATGCATTACCTGACACTGGATGGTGTATTCGGCAATCCGGCTTCCAAAAGCCATGCCTTTGGTTGGGCGGCAGAGGAAGCGGTGGAAGAAGCCCGCGCCCACGTTGCCGCGCTGATCAACGCCGATCCGAAAGAAATCGTCTGGACTAGTGGTGCAACCGAATCCGACAATCTGGCCATAAAAGGTGCTGCCCATTTCAACGAGCGCCACGGCAAACACATCATTACCTGCAAGACCGAACACAAGGCCGTACTCGACACCTGCCGCCAACTGGAACGTGAAGGGTTTGAAGTTACCTACCTTTCCCCCGAACCCAACGGCATGATTGACCTGGAAAAACTCAAGGCAGCCATGCGCCCGTACACCAGTGTGGTGTCCATCATGCATGTCAATAACGAGATTGGGGTGATTCAGGACATCGCCGCGATTGGTGAGCTGTGCCGTGCCAACCGGACGATTTTCCACGTCGATGCAGCGCAAAGTGCAGGCAAAGTACCGATTGACATGGAACAGCTCAAAGTTGACATGATGAGCTTTTCCGCGCACAAGATTTACGGCCCGAAAGGGATTGGTGCCTTGTATGTACGCCGTAAGCCGCGTGTGCGTATCGAGGCGCAGATGCACGGTGGCGGGCATGAGCGCGGGATGCGTTCCGGCACGTTGCCTACCCACCAGATCGTCGGCATGGGTGAAGCCTTCCGTATCGCCAAAGCCGAAATGAATGTGGAAAATGACCGTATCCTGATGTTGCGCAACCGGATGTATAATGGTCTTAGAAGCATTGAGGAACATTACGTCAACGGTGATCTGGAACAGCGGGTTGCCGGTATCCTCAATATCAGCTTCAACTACGTGGAAGGCGAAAGCCTGATGATGTCGCTGAAAGAGCTGGCCATGTCTTCCGGTTCCGCTTGTACCAGTTCCAGCCTGGAACCCAGTTATGTGTTGCGGGCGCTGGGGCGTAGCGATGAACTGGCACACAGTTCCCTGCGCCTGTCGATGGGGCGTTTCAGCACGGTGGAAGAGATTGACTATGCCGTTGAGCGCATCCGCACAGCGGTTGACAAGCTGCGTGAACTTTCCCCGCTATGGGAAATGTTCAAGGAAGGCATTGACCTGAGCAAGGTTGAATGGGTGGCACACTAATTTTTGAGAGGTTATAGATCATGGCATACAGTGAAAAGGTCATTGACCATTACGAAAACCCACGCAACGTTGGCAGTTTCAACAAGGCTGATGTGAATATCGGCACCGGTATGGTGGGTGCGCCAGCCTGCGGTGACGTGATGAAACTGCAAATCAAGGTCAACGAACAGGGCATCATCGAAGACGCCAAGTTCAAGACCTACGGTTGTGGTTCCGCAATTGCTTCCTCCAGCCTGCTGACCGAGTGGGTCAAGGGCAAGACGCTGGAAGAAGCCAAGGCGATCAAGAATACTGACATTGCTGCCGAGTTGGATTTGCCACCGGTGAAAGTCCACTGTTCCGTCCTGGCGGAAGACGCGATCCGCACCGCGATTGAGGATTACCAGAAAAAGCAGCAGGAACAGCAGCAATAAGCCGGGAGACAAACGATGATTACCCTCACCGATACCGCCGCCGACCGGGTAGGCAAGTTCCTTACCAACCGTGGCAAGGGGCTGGGTCTGCGCCTTGGGGTCAAGACCAGCGGGTGTTCCGGCATGGCCTACGTGATGGAGTTCGTCGATGAGCTTCAGGAAGGCGATACCGTGTTTGAAAGCCATGGCGTCAAGATCATTGTTGACCCGAAAGCGCTGGTCTATCTGGACGGTACCGAGGTTGATTACACCCGCGAAGGTCTGAACGAAGGCTTCAAGTTCGGCAACCCGAATGAAAAAGCCCGCTGCGGGTGTGGCGAGAGCTTCACGGTTTGATGATGCTGGACGGGCTGAAACAGGATTATTTCCAGCTTTTCGGTTTGCCCCGCCAGTTTGCGGTGGATGCGGGTGTGCTGGCACAACGTTTCCGTGAGTTGCAGGCGCAATACCATCCCGACCGTTTTGCCAGCGGTTCCGATCAGGAGCGGCGGCTGGCGATGCAGATTACCTCGCTGCTGAATGAAGCCCACGATACCTTGCGCCAGCCGCGTTTGCGTGCCCGCTACCTGCTGCAACTGGCGGGCGTGGCGGTGAATGATGAGCGTGACAATACCGCTGACCCCGCTTTCCTGATGGAGCAGATGGAACTGCGCGAAGCCATCGAGGAAGCTGAAACCGCCGCCGAGCCGTTTGATGCGCTGGACGGACTGGGTACGCAAATCCGCCAGACCATGCAGGCGCTGGAAAATGATTTCGCTGCCTATTGGTCTACCCCGGATTACCCGGCGGCCAAGGATGCCATGCTCAGGATGCGTTTTTACGAACGCTTGCTGGAAGACATCCGCCGACGTGAAGAACGTCTGGAAGACAGCCTTTAAGGATTTCCCCCATGGCATTACTGCAAATTTCCGAACCCGGCATGTCCACCACGGCTCACCAGCACCGGCTGGCGGCAGGTATTGACCTCGGCACGACCAATTCCCTGGTGGCCAGCGTGCGCAGCGGGCAGACGGATACCCTGCCTGACACCCACGGTCGGCATTTATTGCCATCGGTCGTGCGTTATCAGGCCGACGCA
>JBBIHI010000178.1:0-5552 GCA_037447095.1 Thiotrichaceae bacterium | reverse complement strand
CGGTTCCCCGGTTCAGCAGGTACAGGCTGAGCATACCGAGGGTAACAATGAAGGCACCGATAACGCTGTAACTTATCCACACTGGCATGTCGGTAATGCCAAGAATCCCGTAGCGGAAGCCGTTCACCATATACAGTACCGGATTCAGCAGGGAGAGTTTCTGCCATAACGGTGACAGCATGTGGATGGAGTAGAACACACCGCCGAGGTAAGTCAGCGGTGTCAGCACAAACGTCGGGATGATATTGATGTCGTCGAAACTTTTCGCGTATATGGCGTTAATGACCCCGGCAAGTGAAAACAGTACCGCCGTCATGATGACGATGGAAACCATCACCCAGAAATGCTGCATGTGTAACTGGGTGAAAAACAGCGAAATCAGGGTGACGGCAATCCCTACTGCTATGCCGCGAGCTACCCCGCCGCTGACGAAGCCCGCCAGGATGATCCAGTTGGGTGTCGGGGAAACCAGCATTTCCGAGATATTGCCCTGAAACTTGCTGCCATAAAACGATGCCACCACATTGGCGTAGGCATTGGTAATCACGGTCATCATGATCAGGCCGGGCATGATGAAGTCGATGTAACGGTGCCCGTTCATGTCACCGATTTGCGAGCCGATCAGGTTGCCGAAGATCACGAAGTACAGCGAAGTCGTGATGACCGGCGGCAGGATGGTCTGTTTCCAGATACGGGAAAAGCGCAGGACTTCCTTGATCAGGATGGTGTAATAGGCTGTCCATTGTTGTTGTGCATTCATTGCTTGTTGCCCTCCACCAGTTCCATGAACAGTTGTTCCAGCCGGTTGGTCTTGTTGCGCATACTCTGGACGTGTATCGCCTGTTGGTTGAGGAAATCGAATACCTGATTGAGGGAGTAGTGTTCCTTGTGGAAGGTGACTTCCAGGGTGGTCGGGTCTTGCAGGCTGCAATGGCAGAGGTTGCTGCTGGTGGCGGGCACTTCCTGCATCGGTTCGGCAAGGTCGAACAGGTAGCTTTCCGTATCCAGCCGGTTGAGCAGCTTTTTCATGCTGGTATTTTCGATCAGCCCGCCCTTGTCGATGATGCCGATATTGCGGCACAGGCTTTCCGCTTCCTCCAGATAGTGGGTGGTGAGGATAATGGTTGTGCCTTCCGTATTCAGTTTGCGCAGGAATTCCCACATCGAGCGGCGGATTTCGATATCCACCCCGGCGGTGGGTTCATCGAGGATCAGCAGGCGCGGGTTGTGGATCAGGGAACGGGCAATCATCAGGCGGCGTTTCATCCCGCCAGACAGGCTGCGTGCCTGGTCGTGGCGCTTTTCCCACAAACCCAGTTGCTTGAGTAAGGGTTCCGCACGGGCAAAGGCTTCGCTACGCGGGATACCGTAATACCCCCCCTGGTTGGTGACAATTTCGATCACGGGTTCAAAAATATTGAAGTTGAACTCCTGCGGAACCAGGCCGATTTGTGCCTTGGCGCGTTCGCGTTGGGTATCGAGGTCGTAACCAAAAATGCTGACCTTGCCAGCGGTTTTGTTGACCAGTGAGCTGACAATGCCAATGGTGGTGGATTTGCCAGCGCCATTCGCACCCAGCAAGGCGAAGAAATCGCCCTGTTCCACCCGCAGGTCAATGCCCTTGAGTGCGGTGAAACCGTTGCCATAGGTTTTGCGTAGGCCCTGAATATCAAGTGCGGTTGTCATGTGTTTTTTCTGTCAGGAAGCAAAGCGAGGATGGTAGCACGACTGCGGCGAATAAGGTTTAATACGCGCCATTATGGAATGGCATCAATTTCGCGAAAAACTGGTCGCAGAACGCTGGACGGGTTGGGTATGGCGCATACCCCTGTACCTGTTGCTGGCGCTGTGCGTGTGGCTGGTGATTTTCCGCTGGGTTCCTGTGCCAACCTCCGCCGTGATGCTGCAACAGGATGTGCTGGCCATTTTCAGCAAGGAAACGCCCTTCGTGCGTCACGACTGGGTGAGTCTGGAGGCGATTCCGCGCCACATGCAACTGGCGGTGATTGCATCTGAAGACCAGCGGTTTGCCGAACACTGGGGCGTGGATGTGCAGGCAACCGAGGAAGCGATCCAGAATGAGCTGAAAGGCCGGGGCAAGGGTGGTGGCAGTACCATTACCCAGCAACTGGCGAAAAACCTGTTCCTCTGGCAGGGGCGCAGCTACGTGCGCAAAGGGCTGGAATGGGGCATTGCCAGCCTGATGGAAGTGTTCTGGTCGAAAGACCGGATTCTGGAGGTTTACCTGAATACTGCCCAGTTCGGTAAAGCCGATTACGGTGTCGGTGCGGCGGCGCAAAACCTGCTGAACAAGCCCGTTACCAAACTCAGCCCGACCGATGCCGCTTTACTGGCGGCGGTGTTGCCCAACCCCGAACGCTTCAATGTCTCGAAACCTTCTGCTTATGTGCGGATGCGCCAGAGCCGTATCCTGCGTCAGATGCGCCAGATTGGCGGCGCATCCTACCTGCAAAAGCTGGATTAGGCGCAGTCTTCGCCCGCCTTGATTTCAAACGTCAGCGAACGTTCACGCTGATCCCCCGACAGCAGCACCTGTTTGGTCACTTCGCCATCCTTGAAATACACCAGCGCCACGTTCGGGCGGCAGGTAATCCAGTACGTGTGGTCATCGGTGCATTGGCCATAACGTGGTTCCAGTTTGCGCCAGAAATTGTCCAGTAACCAGACGACAACGGGTTCCCACCACGCCTGATGGGCAGGGTCAGGTGCCGGGCGCGGGTCTTTGGCTTTGCCGGGAATGCCTGAAACCTCGATTTTCCACACATCCTGTTTCAGGAAACGCCAGAAGAACAGCCGCTGCCACCACGGCAGGGTTTCCGGTTTGCTGTACCCACGCCGGGTTTTGGTGACGGCATTGGCGAGCAGGGTTTCCAGATACTGTCCGGTTGGCGGGGTATTGCGCAAGGCGCTACTGGTCAGTTGCAGGCAATCCAGCCGCGATGGTTCCTTTTCATCCCCGCACTGGCATGTGAAAACGGCGCGGTTGGTAAACGAGTAATGCACATCCCCGGCGATAAAGGTTGCTGTTTTATAGCCCAGCGTCCGGCGGATGGTATTCAACAGGCCGGAAAAACCTTGTTTGTTGGCAATCCAGCTTTCAATGTCGAGGTTGCTGGCGCTGAGCTTGCCGGTGGAAACGCCCAGCAGGAAACCTGTCCGGTACAGGAATTCCTGCGCCCATTCGATCACCGAGAAGCCAAGTACCGGGGTGCCGGTAATGAAAATGGGCGAGCCTCCCGGTGGTTGATGGACATCACACAGGCAGGTGTATTCGTCACTGTTGTCCGGGTTCGGTGGTTCATTGATGGTAAACCAGGAGTCGTGCAAGGTATTGATGGCGTAACGGTCAAGCAGGTTCGGCGGTGAATTGAACGTACCGAAGTCACGCTGGGTACGGCAATCCAGTACAAACACGGGCGGCGTGGTAGGCAGGGTAAATGCCCAGCGGTGGAATTCGTGCAGGGTGAAATCGAAACGTGCGGCGGCCTCGGCATTGTCCGGCTGCATCAGATGGTTCTGGAGCATCAGCGGGAAATCTTCCGGGAAGTGGCCTTCCGGCATATTGCCCCAGCCCTGGAATGCCCAGAATGCGGCCAGGGCATTGGAAACCACCCGCGTACCCGGCGGGCTGCTTTGTACCTGGTTGTACCAGCTCCGGTTGAGGTTCCAGTCGTCGGTGACATCGTGGTCATCGAACATCATGTAGGTGGCGATGTTGGCAAAGGTCTTGCGGGTTTGCGCCTGGCTGGCCAGGAAATCGCGCAGGCTTTGCGCATCGGCTGAATCCGGCGCATCTGCCGGGACGCTGAAGTTGATCCGGTTGCCGAACGCCAGCAGGTACATGACGGCGTATTCCCCGAAGCCGAACAAATGCACCAGTTCCTTGTTCTGGGTGTCTTTGGCATCCGAAGTCAGGCCACAGGTTTTCTTCAGCTTGCAGCGGTCTTCGATGGACAAGTTTTCCAGCCCTATAGCATCGTTCCCCACCACCACGGGCGGCAGGGGAATGTCATGCCCGAGCAGTTGTACCGCCAGTTTTTGTACATATGGCATGACGAACTGGGGGATTTCGTCGGCATAAATCTGGTCGCCAACCAGGAACAAATGGGACGGGCGCTTATCCAGATCGTGGCCGTTTTCTTCCAGATGGTCGGCCAGCAGGGCGAGGGAATCCTTGTGCTGTGTGACTCCCTGATCGTCAAAGGATAGGCCATGCGGTTTGCGGCACGAGCCATACGCGAGCATCCGCAGTTTTTTGGTGATGTAAAAGCTGGGGCGGCTTTCACCCGCCAGGCACACATCGGCAATTTCCGGTAGGACTTGTGGTTCCGTTTGCGGGTCATCGCGGATGGCAACGCTGTAACCCAGCAGGGTGTCGAGCGGGAAACAATCGTTGTTGTAAGGTTTGGCGACCAGCAGGGTGACAAACAGGTTATCACCCAACGGTGCGATTTGCTGGCGGTTGTCCAGCAAGGTCTGGTATTCGGCTGCGTTGGGGGTGTCCTGAATGAGGGAAGTGCCAATTTCCTCGCCGTTTTCGTTATAAATGCTCAGTATCAGGTTTTTCTGGTAGCGGCTGCACGCCAGCCATACTGTAACCGACTTGGGGGTGGTACGGCGCAGGATGGGGCCTGCCAGGATCAGGGGGAGTGTGGATGTGTCTTCCATGTGGGGGTTCCCTTGCAAGTTATTCCTGAATGATAGGATGGATCAGCCAATCCTGCCGGGCACAAGGGACAAGAGGTCATTTTTTGTGGCGGTAATCCCAAGGTGCTTCAGGTTGGGCATCTTGCCACAGGCCAATACCTTGACTGCGTGCCTTCTGTTCAGCGGCGGCGTAGGTTCCACGGTCGGTTGGATTTTGCTCCTTCGCATAGGCAGTATAATGCCAGGCGCAACCGGCACGTAACTGTTCCAGCGCCACATCCTTGCCATTCACGGTGACTTTTGCCACGACCCGCCCGTACCGATCCTGCTTGAAAGCTTCCACGCTTGCTGTTTGTCCGGCAGCCAGATCGGCCAGTTGGGTTTTGCAGACTTTGCCGAAGGGCTGGGAGCGTTCGGGGGCATCAATGCCTTGCAGGCGGATACTGTATTGCTGCTGGTTGCTGGCCAGCACGGTAAGGGTGTCGCCGTCGGCGATGTGGACGACCATGCCTTGAGCCAGCAAAGTACCGTCGTTGGTGAAGCTGGCATCCGCCGGTAATTGCGCCTGAAGCTTTTCCTGCTGTTTGGTCAGTTCCTTTTCCTGGCAGGCACCCAGCAGCAGGGCAGGGAGGAGAAGCAGGGCAATACGTTGCATGGTGTTTTCCGTGGTCTGGGTCGGGCGGTTAGTATACGCCAGGTGGTGTGGTATATTGCTGCCCGGACTGACAAACGAGATACCCGCATGACTGACCGTTACGCCGTATTCGGCAACCCGATTGCCCACAGCAAATCCCCGCGCATCCATAGCCTGTTCGCTGCCCAGACCGGGCAGGAGCTGGAATACGCCGCGCTATTGTCCGAGGCGGAAGAGTTTGCGCAGGATG
>JBBIHI010000177.1:0-5581 GCA_037447095.1 Thiotrichaceae bacterium | reverse complement strand
AATACTGTCCAGTTCACCGCTATCCTGCTGTTCCAGAAAAAGTAACAAGTCAGCGCGGTTAACCCGTGAATTCACTCGGCATCCTCTCCTTCATCAGGCGAGGAATTGGGCGCAGTCTCCTGTTCCATTTCCGTCCGTTGCTTCATGCCGGGGTGTTTCTTCAGGGCAAAATCCTGAATCTGCTCCAGTTTTTTCAGTTGCTGCGCCTCATCCAGCTTCAGCCTCGCCAAAACCCGCAGCATGTCCAGATACTCCGCCTGACCGGGCGGTTTGAACCCAAGGGTCGCCGCTTCCTGCCTGTCCTGAAACAACTGTCTGGCGGCAGTTTCCATGACTTTGCGGCTGAACAGCAGCTGATCCTGCTGGTCGCTGAAATGCTCCCCGCCACGCCGCACCAGATAATCAACCAGCGCCGTTTCCTTCTCTGGCAATTCCAGATTCAGCACCAGGCAGCGACGCACAAACGCCGCCGGTAATTGCCGGTCTTCATTGGTGGTGATAATCACCAACGGCCTGATGGCGTCCTTAGCATTCTCGCTGTAGCCGATGCTTTCATTCACCCACGGGATGCGGAACCGGGCATTGTCCAGCGTTTCCAGCAGGCTGTTGGGCAAGTCAGCGTCTGCCTTGTCGATTTCATCAATCAGCAGGACAACACCCCTGGGTAAAGCCGTATCCTGCTCATTGGCCGGATTGGGGTGATACAAGCGGAAATCGCTGGCAGCATAATATTTCTGCGCCGTATTCCAGTCATACGCCCACCATAACGCCCCCGGACTCAGAAACTTGCGCGGATCAAGCTCGATTTTCAGCGTTTCCGGGGTAAATTGCTGGCCTGCCGCACTCAATAGCTGCGCCTGCCCAAGACGGCTGACCGCATCAAAGCGATACCACAAATCCTGAATTTCTGTATGCGCACTGACCACTTCGGACACCAATTGCCAACCCAAAGCCACCGCCGCCGCACGCGCCAACTGGCTTTTGCCTGTGCCGGGGTCGCCGCGCACCAGCAGCGGTCGCTCCGAGAGCCACGCCGCCGTCAGGGCATTCGCGGTACGGTTATCGAAGACGTGTACGCTTGGCTTCCAGGTGCCATGGGTAGGCAGGATGTATTTTTTGCGGGGGGTGATGGGGAGGGTCATGCTTTATTACCTAATTTCCCGTTAATTTCTTCGTAAAACAAATCAATGGTAGTACGGATGTCTTCTTCGGGTATCACAAACAAAACACTTTGCTCGTCGCCACCACCATATTCAATGACGGTCATTTCATGCAGCTTGCTCAACAAGTCCTGATAAATGCCTAAAATGAAATCGGCGCAGCCTTTATCATCTTTACAATCCTTTTCGGTAAACGAGAGGTAAAAATGTTCAGGGTACCGCCGATGTTCACGGCGCTTTGCCAGTTGCCGATTCAAATAGCGGATGTCATCAAGTGTATAGTGGTCATGTAATTCTTTCCGTTTTGAGGGAATCTGTATTACCCGATTCCATATTTCAATAAACACACGCCGAACACTTTCTTCACCATCCCATTTAAACAACTCTTTCGGCAAGGTGATCCGGTAACGGCTTTCATGCTCGGAATCATACTGGCTGTTGAAATTCGGCTTACGGTTGAACCTGCGAGCCATCGCGATCTCAATTCCAGCCAATGATTGCACGCTTTTTAGCCTAAAGAATAGGCTGCTGCGATGGGTGCAAACCGGCAGGATCGTCCGCAACTGTGACTCATCAATGGCGCGTAACGCCAGCCAACCCAATGCGCTTTCCACAGCCGAACGCACTTGCTCCAGCGGCAATTGCGCTGAATACCTGCGCCCATTTTCAAGCAAACACTCACTGGCAGCGGCAGCCAGGGCATCAACTGCATTTTCAAATTCATGTTCTTTCAGTAAAGTATTGGCAATCTGGCTACAAGCATCTTCACTGCCAGCCTCCAGCTTGCCATTCAGCCCAAGCTCCTTGATCAACTGTTCATGGAGTACAAGGGTTTTACTCTTCAGGGCATGTAACTCTTCTGCCAATTCATCAACCAGCCATTGCTCAAAGTCAGCAGACAATATAGGGGAAGGTAACACTATTTCCGCCAGATTTTGCTGACTGACTGCATCAAGAAAGCCATCACACTTTCCGGGCCGCAACAGGTAAGGAATGGATACTGACACCAAACGGTTTTCAAACACTGCTTCAACAGTTGTTTCGCTTCGCTCATCTGCATACTCAACAACCTTGTCATAGTTATTGGGTGTGCGGATCAGGATGCCCGATAGCTTGCCACTTTGACAGTCAAACACTGGGGCACCGGACATGCCTTTCCAAAGCCTGCTTTCCTCCGCATCACCTTTGGATTCCAATTGCTGAATGTAATAGTCTTGATCAGGCGTGAAAAAAGCACCTCCTGCTGGAGTCTTTTTGCGCAGCCCGTCTTCCACTCCAGCTCTGGGGTATCCCATTGCCTCCCAAGATTCATGCGCTTTCGGAAAATTATCACTCAGAACAGATAACGGTACTGCTAATCTGGAAGTATCACATTTAACCACTGCAATATCGAAGTCTTCATTTTCAAACGTGATGTCAGCTTGCGTCACTGCTGCTGTATGGTAAGGCGCAACTTCATCAGAACGCCGCCAGCTAAGAATGCGCCTTTTCTCAGGGTTAATATTATTGTGATACAGCACATGTCGTGCGGTGAGTACCAGCCCATCCCGTATTGGATAAGCTGTGCCTATTGATCTTTTAAACTGACCATCTTCACCCTTGAGCGTTGTTGGCACTTCCACCAGCGCAACCAGCTCTGACTTCAACATTGTTCACAACCCCTCAGTCAAGGTCAGAGATTTCTACATCTGTATAAGCCTGTATTTGCTTGTTCCAATGCTTGGGCTTCAACTTCAAATGGATGGTATGCGCATTTTCCTTACCATAGCTCCCCTTCCCCTCAACGCCCGCCTTGCCCAGTTCAAAGCCCAAAATCTTGAACTCAACCCCGCCATTGACCGTCAAGTCCCCGCTGTTGGTAATTTGCGTATGCAACTCGACCTCAACTTCTTCAAGGTCAAACCTGACGTTCTTGTTTTCACCTTCAACCATTGCCGCTTCAAGATCACTCCGCAAAGCCGCAATCACCTCAACCAGTTGCCGTTTACCTTCGTTCATAGCCAACCCCTATATTTCCATTAATAATCACGCACAAATCTTTGATCTGCGGACAAATCATACTGAGCATAGCGCATGTATAAATTATTGAACATAGGGAAAAACAGCCAGTTGCCTGGGACAAGGGTTAAGGACTGAGAACTTAAGAATGGTTTCAGATAAAGGTTTACGGGACGTTATGGAACAGTATGAAACGATCAAATGGAGGCTGAGCCCGGAATCGAACCGAGGTACACGGATTTGCAATCCGGTGCATGACCACTCTGCCACCCAGCCATCAGGGTGTGGTTGGAACCACGTGCAGAAAAATTGGAGCGGGAAACGAGGCTCGAACTCGCGACCCCAACCTTGGCAAGGTTGTGCTCTACCACTGAGCTATTCCCGCATTATCTTGTGACATCAAAGCACCCATCGGAAGGTACTTTTTGAAATTTGGAGCGGGAAACGAGGCTCGAACTCGCGACCCCAACCTTGGCAAGGTTGTGCTCTACCACTGAGCTATTCCCGCTAAACAGGCTGCGCATGATAAATTCAGCCGCATTGACTGTCAACCTGCGCAGTGCATTTTTTTAGGTTTCATGACACGAGTGGTTCAGCAAAACCGACAAGGCGGCCTCGTCCAAAATTGCAACGCCCAGGCTTTCCGCCTTTTCGTGCTTGGAACCGGCATTCTCGCCTGCAATCAACGCTGTCGTCTTTTTGGAGACACTCCCCGCCACTTTTGCACCTAAGGCTTCCAGATCAGCCTTGATCTCATCGCGGGAACGGCTGAGCGTGCCGGTAATCACGTAAGTTTTGCCTGCCAGCGGCAGCGCTTCCGGTGGTTTGGCTTCGTAATCAGCCCAATGCACGCCCAGTTCCCGCAGGTGCTGGATGGTGTCGTGGTTATGCATTTCGCGGAAGAACTGCGCAATATTCGCCGCCACTACTGGCCCTACGTCGGGAACCAGTTTCAGAGTTTCTTCATCAGCAGCCTGCAACATCTCAAGGGAACCGAAATGACGTGCCAACACCTTTGCCGTTGCCTCGCCCACCTCACGGATACCCAGGGCGAAAATAAAGCGTTCCAGCGTGGTGGCCTTGCTCTTTTCCAGCGCGTTCACCAGATTCTCGGCGGATTTGTCGCCCATGCGCTCCAGCGCGGCAATCTGCGCTTTCTGTTCGGACAGGCGATACAAATCATCGACATGTCGGATCAGCCCCTGCTCGAAGAACTGATCCACCAGTTTGTCACCCAGCCCGTCAATGTTCATGGCCTTGCGCGATGCAAAGTGTTTAATCGCTTCCTTGACCTGCGCGGGGCAATACAGGCCACCGCTACAACGGTAGACTGCTTCGCCTTCCGGGCGCTGCACATCCGAGCCACAGATCGGGCAATGGTTGGGCATGGCAATCTGGCGGGCATCCTCCGGGCGGCGTTCCAGCATCACACGGGCGACTTCGGGGATCACATCCCCCGCCCGGCGCACGATGACCGAATCGCCGATACGCACATCCTTGCGCTCGATTTCATCCATATTATGCAAGGTGGCATTGCTGACCGTCACGCCCCCGACGAAGACCGGCTTGAGGCGGGCAACCGGGGTCAATGCG
The DNA here is from genome assembly GCA_037447095.1 of Thiotrichaceae bacterium. Lineage (GTDB taxonomy): Bacteria > Pseudomonadota > Gammaproteobacteria > Thiotrichales > Thiotrichaceae > Thiothrix. Next base: position 830 of record JBBIHI010000177.1, on the reverse strand, counting down.
CCGGTACGCCCGACCTGAAACTCCACGTCTTCCAGCACGGTAATCTCTTCCTGTGCCGGGAATTTGTGCGCAACCGCCCAACGCGGCGCACGGCTGACAAAGCCCAATTCCTGCTGGATGGCAATGGCATTGACCTTATATACCACCCCGTCAATGTCGTAAGGCAACGATTCGCGTTTTGCCCCGATCTGGCGGTAGAAATCGAGGCAGGCTGCCGCGCCCTGCACCACGCGGATTTCCGGGCACACACGGAAGCCCCATTCGGCGAGTTGCTGCAAACTGGCGTAATGGGTATCCGGCATCGCCCCACCCTCCACCAGACCAACGGCGTAGCAGAAAATGCTCAGCGGGCGCTGTGCGGTGATCCGTGAATCCAACTGGCGCAGGCTGCCCGCCGCCGCATTACGTGGGTTGACGAAGGTTTTCGCACCCTCGTTGCGCAAGCGGTCGTTCAGGGCATTGAAACCGGCCTTGGGCATGTAGATTTCACCGCGCACTTCCAACACTTGCGGCCAGTTTTTCCCCATCAGCCGTAATGGCACGGCATCAATGGTGCGCACGTTTTGCGTAACATCTTCGCCGGTTTCGCCATCGCCACGGGTAGCCGCACGGGTAAACACGCCGTTTTCGTACATCAGGCTAATCGCCAGACCGTCGAGCTTGGGTTCGGCGACGTATTCGATTTCCGCGTCCAATTTCAGGCGGTCGTGGATGCGCTTGTCGAATGCCTGCAATTCTTCATCGCTGAACACATTGCCCAGCGACAACATGGGGATAGCGTGGCGGATTTCGCCGAATTCGCTCAGGGGCGTCGCACCCACCCGCTGGGT
>JBBIHI010000176.1:0-5586 GCA_037447095.1 Thiotrichaceae bacterium | reverse complement strand
ATATACATGGCGGAAAACCAGGTTCTCCTGGTCATAGCTGATGCTGCTGGCACAGGTGGCCTGCAATTCCTCCAGCAAGCCGGCATCAAAGCGCTCCAGCGGCAGCGAGACGTTGGAATATTCCAGCATGTCGGCCATCCGCCCCACCCGGTCGTGGCGCTTGACCAACTGGTATTTTTCCTCAACCTGCTGGCGGGTAAAGTCCTTCTGTGGCGCGAACTTGTCCTTGATGATCTTGAACACGTAGGGGTAGGAGGGCAGGGTGAATACCATCATCACCATCCCGCGTATTCCCGGCGCAATCACGAATTCGTCACTGGAATGTTTCAGGTGATGCAAAAAGTCGCGGTAAAACGCCGATTTGCCCTGCTTGTGGAAACCGATGGCGGAATACAACTCCGACTGGTTGCGGCGCGGCAGCAGTTTTTGCAGGAATGACACCACCGCCGACGGCACCTGATGTTCCATCATGAAATACGCCTGCGAGTAGCTGAACACCACCGACAGTGCTTTTTCGCCCCACACCAGCGCGTCGATATACAGCCCGCCCTGCTCATTGTTGAGGATCGGCAGCGCAAACGCGGTTTCTTCCCGCCCATTGATCATGCGCCCGACAATGTACGCTGCCTTGTTACGGAAAAACGCATGGCGCAGCACGGTAAGCTGGAAATTCAGTTGCGCCTTGCGTTGCTGGCGACCGGGGTAGTGTTTGACGATCGCGCGGAAAATGTTGCGCATATCACGGTCGAGGTTCTCAAACGGCAGGGTGAAACCGGCATTTTCCAGAATGCGGGTAATCGACTCGCGCAAGCCCTGCCTGCCGGGGTAATACGACACGTAGCTGGTTTCTTCCGCATCAATGTACTCGGTCGACATCGAGCTACGGATGAAAATGAACTCCTTGGTGTAATACTGGCGTGGAAACTGGCGGCAGAATACCGAGGTATAGAAGGTTTCCGCCAGTTCCGGCTGCTGGTGGCTGAGCAACTGGCGCATGTAGCAATACTTCACTTCGCGCCACAAGGCAGGCTCAAACTGCCGGACTTCATACAGGTCACGCACGATGGCAATGGTTTCCTCGATACGCCGGTCATACAGCACGATGCGCTCCCGCGAGGCCAGTTGCACCGCCCGCCAGTCAGCCTGCTCGAAACGTTCCCGCGCCCCGGCAGTGATGCGGTGGAATATCTCAAAGTGACGGTTGAAACCTTGCAGGATAGTGGCGGCAATGCCACTGGCGAGGTGATTGATTTGCAGTGCCTGTTCTGCCATGTCGAAACTGACCCCAACATACCCAAGGAAAGTGCTCAGAATATTACAGGAATGTTTATGTGCGCTGCAACAAAAGTGGTTTTGCTATAAATTGTCGACAATATCTATCTTTTGTGTAGAAAATTCCGCAGTAATTGGCTAGTATTGTAATACAATGTAGCTTGTTCGGGATAACTGCGCATGAATAATGAAATACCAACGGTCATTTACACGCTGACTGATGAAGCGCCGCTGCTGGCGACCTGCTCCTTACTGCCGATCATCCGCACCTTTGCTTCCGGTGCGGGTATCGGGATCACCAAAAACGATTTGTCCCTGCCTGCGCGTACTTTGGCAGAGTTTTCCGACTACCTGAGCGCAGAACAGCAGGTTTCTGACGATCTGGCGGTGCTGGCTGAGCTGACGCAGAAACCGGATAGCAATATCATCAAGCTGCCCAATATCAGCGCTTCCGTGCCGCAACTGATCGCAACCGTTAAAGAGTTGCAGGCCGCAGGCTACCCACTGCCGGACTACCCGGAAGACCCGCAAACGGATGAAGCCAAGGAACTGTTGCGCCGTTATTCCAAGGTGTTGGGGAGTGCGGTCAACCCGGTATTGCGTGAAGGCAACTCTGACCGTCGCGTACCGGCTGCGGTAAAGCGTTATGCGCAAACCTACCCACACGACATGAAGGAGTGGAGCCAAGCTTCACGGACGCACGTTTCGCACATGAAGGAGGGTGATTTCTATCACAGTGAAAAATGCCTGACCCTGGATCGTGCTTGTGATGTCAGTATGGATTTGCTGACCAAGAGTGGTCAAACCATCGTACTCAAACCCAAGGTTTCCCTGCTGGAAGGCGAAATCATCGACAGCATGTTCATGAGCAAAAAAGCCCTGTGCGAGTTTTATGAAAAGCAGATTGAGGATGCGCAGAAGACCGGCGTGATGTTCTCGCTGCACGTGAAAGCGACCATGATGAAAGTCTCGCACCCCATCGTGTTCGGCCACTGTGTAAAGATTTTTTACAAGGAATTGTTCGACAAGCACGGCGAATTGTTCAAGGAGATCGGTGTCAACCCGAACAATGGCATGAGCAGTGTTTACGAAAAGATTGCCACCTTGCCGACCTCACTGCGCGAAGAAATCGAACAGGATATTCACGCCTCCTACGAACACCGCCCGGAGCTGGCAATGGTGGATTCCGCCAAGGGTATTTCCAACCTGCATTCCCCGAACTACGTGATCGTCGATGCCTCGATGCCTGCCATGATCCGCAACGGCGGCAAAATGTATGGTCCGGATGGTCGTTTGAAAGACACCAAGGCGGTGATGCCGGAAAGTACCTTCGCGCGTATTTATCAGGAGATGATCAATTTCTGTAAAACCAACGGCTCTTTCGACCCTAGGACGCTGGGTTCCGTGCCGAACGTTGGTCTGATGGCACAAAAGGCGGAAGAATACGGCTCCCATGACAAGACCTTTGAAATTCCCGAAGATGGCGTGGCACGGATTGTGGACGATCAGGGCAAAGTCCTGATTGAGCAAAACGTGGAAGCCGGTGACATCTGGCGCATGTGCCAGACCAAAGACCTGCCGGTGCGTGACTGGGTGGCGCTGGCAGTCCGGCGGGCGCGTGAATCCCACTTGCCCGCAGTATTCTGGCTGGATGAATACCGCCCGCATGAAGCTGAGCTGATCAGGAAGGTGAAAACCTATTTGCAGGATCACGACCTGACGGATGTTGATATTTGCATCATGTCGCCACTGCGGGCGATGCGTTTCAGTCTGGAACGGATTATCCGTGGCAAAAGCACCATTTCCGTGACCGGTAACATCCTGCGCGATTACCTGACCGACCTGTTCCCGATCATGGAAGTGGGAACCAGCGCGAAAATGCTGTCCATCGTACCGCTGATGAACGGCGGTGGCTTGTATGAAACGGGCGCGGGTGGTACTGCGCCGGTACTGGTGAAACAACTGCTGGAAGAAAACCACCTTAGCTGGGATTCGCTGGGTGAGTTTCTGGCATTGACCGTTTCCTTTGAGCAGGTGGCCAGACAATACGGCAGCAACAAGGCCAAAGTGCTGGCGGAAACGCTGGATGAAGCCATTGGTAATGTGTTGTTGAATGACAAGTCACCGAAACCCAGAACTGGCGAACTGGATACGCGCGGCAACCATTTCTATCTGGCGCTGTATTGGGCGCAGGCGTTGGCCAAACAAACCGAAGCGCCTGAGATGGCCGAGCATTTCAGCAAGCTGGCCACGGTTCTGGCAGAAAACGAAGAAAAAATCCTTGCCGAGCTGAACAGCGTGCAAGGGCAGCCTGTCGATATTGGGGGCTATTTCTTCGCCGATTCCGAGAAGACCAAAGCTGTCATGCGCCCGAGCGCCACCTTTACGGATGCCATCATGACAGCGCGTAAGGCAATTCCAGCACCTTGACCGTATATTCCCCCAATGCCAGCGGTTTGGTTGTCTCGGCAATTTTCATCACCGCCAACGCTTCCACATAACCATCCGGGTTCAGCGTGGCGTTGAGGATGGTTCCAGCTTCCGCATCGTCGGGGCTGGTAAGGTTGGTTCCGGCGGCGGGTGGTTTCACACAATGCGGAATGCCGATGCGGTACATCTGCCGTTTGCTCTTGCCCAGGTATTTGATGCGGGCAACGATTTCCTGGCCGGGGAAACAGCCTTTGGTGAAACTCACGCCGTTGATCAGATGCATGTTCATCATCTGTGGACCCCAGGCTTCCTTGCTGGCCAGCGTCACCATCGGCACGCCGGACATGACGTTGAAATATTCCCAGCTACTGCGCCCGACGCAGGCGGCATTGACATTGAGGCGTTCCCACAGTTTACGTGCATCTTCCAGCTCGCCGAGAATCTTGAAACGGGGAATCGGCGCTGGCTGGCGCATGATGGTCAGGTTGTGTACCTGCACGGTGTCGTAGGCATTGGCAGGGGCTTTGCCGAGGATTTCCAGCAATTGCTTGTCGCCATCCGGGGCAGCGTAACCGAAGTGCACCAGACTGGCGCTGGCATCTTCCAATGATACTTTGGAGCGTAATACATACATGCGCAGGCGTTTGAGGGTCGGCTCCAGCAGGTCACGTGCCACGCTCAGGTAATAGGTTCCCTGGCGTTTGGTGATGAAGAATGTCGCCAGTGCCCGGCCTTGCGGTGTGCAATAGGCACTGAGCTGGGAAAGCGAATCCGTGACCTGATGGATGTCATTGGTCAATTGCCCTTGCAGGAAAGGCTCCGCATCTTCGCCCGTCACGCTGATCAGGCCAAAGTGCGACAGGTCACACAGGATTGCGCCCTGCGGGGGAATGCGCCGCTCGCGTTCGGGATTGCCAAAGGATACCAGTGAGTCGCCTTCAAATTCTGCGCCGCAATCAATAAGGAATGTTTTCCACTCTGGTTTCATATTGGTTCCCTTTCGTTCGCTATTGGGTAAATTTTTGCTGGATCAGGGAGGAAAAGATAGCGCTTGTTGCGGTGGGTGTCGAGAACCCGGAAGAAACCTCCCCCTGAAGCGGGGGAGGAATGAGAGAGTTTTATTTCTTCTCTTCAGATTTGCCGCCAGCGCTGGCATCGGCGGCGGGTGCATCAGCTTTTTTGGCATCGGCTTTGTCTTCCGGCAGCATGACCTTGATGTCAGCCTTGGCTTTCAGCTCGTCCATGTACTTGAGCATCTTTTCCTGCTCCAGTTGGCGCTTCAGTTGATCCTTGACGCTGGCAAATTCAGGTGGTTTGACTTCGCGGCGTTCTTCCAGCTTGATGACGTGCCAGCCGAATTCGGTTTGCACGGGTTCCTTGGTGGTGGAACCCGGTTCCATTTTGGCAACGGCGTCAGCAAATGGCTTGACCATGGTGCTCAGGCGGAACCAGCCCAGGTCGCCACCGTTGGCAGCAGATGGGCCATCGGAAGATTTCTTGGCCAGATCGGCAAAATCCATTTTGTTATCCAGATCCTTGATGACCTTTTCGGCTTCTTCCTTGGTTTTCATCAGGATGTGGCGGGCATGGTATTCGTACTTGTCGGCACCAGCGATTTGCTTGTCGTAAGCGGCTTTCAGTTCGTCGTCAGTAATATTGAAGGAAGCGGCCTTTTCCTGGGTCCAGGCATTCAGCACCAGTTTGTCGGTGTAATCCTTGACTTTGGCCTTGATCTCTTCACGGTCGGCAAGGCCGGACTTGTTGGCTTCCTGACGTGCCAGTTCAGTGATGATCAGGTCGTCAAGCACGCCTTTTTTGTCAATGTTGGCCTGACCGGAACGGCTGACCATTTCGACAACAGCGTCCAGGGTTTCCTTGGAAATG
>JBBIHI010000175.1:0-5633 GCA_037447095.1 Thiotrichaceae bacterium | reverse complement strand
TCGTGCCGATTGAAAACTCCACCGAAGGGGTGATCACCCATACGCTGGACATGTTCGTGCAGTCCGAGCTGCGGATTTGCGGGGAAATTTCCCTGCGTATCCACCAAAACCTGATGTGCCGTCACGATAATTGGCAAAGCGTGCAAAAGGTCTATTCCCATGCCCAGTCACTGGGTCAATGCCGCTATTGGCTGGATAAACATTTGCCCCATGCGGAACGGATTCCGGTTAGCAGCAATGCGGAGGCTGCCCGTCTGGCTTCGCAGGATGATACGGTTGCAGCGATTGGTAGTGTCCAGGCAGCGCCTATTTACAGCCTGAAGGTTGTGCAGGACAGTATTGAGGATAATCCTAACAATACTACCCGTTTCCTGGTGATTGGTGATCAGGTGGTATCACCCAGTGGTAATGACCGTACTTCACTGCTGGTTTCTACCCGCAATCAGCCTGGCTCCCTGTACAAGCTGCTGAAACCATTGTCTGAAAATGGCGTGGACATGACCCGCATCGAATCACGCCCGTCACGCACCACTAACTGGGAGTATTTCTTTTTCCTTGATGTGCGTGGGCATGAACAGGATGAGGCTATCGGCCAGGCATTGGAAATTTTGCGTCAGGGAGCTGAGGTCGTCCGCGTACTGGGGTCGTACCCGGTGGCGATTATGTAAGCGAAACGTTTTACGGTTCGTAAAGCGTTGTCAAGGTCATGGTCTGGTTGTGCAGGTCACAACTGTTGCCTTTGGAATAAGGCGACAGTTCCCCGTAAGAATAGAAACCAATCTGCTGGGCAGTTTCCGGCAAGCTATCCAATACGGCCTCGATTTCTTCCTCGGCATTGGCGCCCATGACCATGCGGCGGCCAACACAACTGATGGAAATGCACAGTACTTCCTGGTCGGTTTCGGTCGCACTCATCAACGCGGCATCTTCCGCGCCTTCCACCAGTTGCTCGATATTGGCTCGCATCAGTTGTGCGTAAGAGCCAACCGGAATGTCGCCTGCGAACGTCAGTGACTGGGTGGCTTCGTCAACCGCGAGGATGGTGCGCACCAGTTCCTTGTCTTCGCCGGGTTTGCTGAGGCTTAGCGGGAAACGCAGGCCGGTTGCAGGCAAGCCATCCGCCATTTCACCGAGATAGGTTTTATACAGGGCGAGTGCCGGTTTGCCGGAAAGTTCATACAGCACATTGTGTTCGGCGCGGGTCACTTCACGGGCGGGGCCGAAGGATTTCCAGCCACCTTTGGAGCCATGGCCGATGCAGACATTACCGTACAGGCCGAGGGCGGCGATGGTGTTGCTGGCCGGTTTGCCATCTTTCAGTACCCAGGTGCTGCGGAAGTGTTCCCCATCACCCGCCAGACCGCCAGTGACGGTGATATTGCTGAGCACATCATTGAAGCCTTGTGCCAGTTCACTGCCATTGACATGCAGGCCATCCGACAGGACGAAGACACCTTGCAGGTTTTCACCGGCGAGACGGTCTGCCAGTATACGGCCTGCATGGCGTGATTCATTGGCATCATTAATGCCGATATGGCTCATGCGTAACTGGGAAGCGTCAAAACTGACCAGAGCAATTGCCAGGGTATTGTCATGAATGCTGTCGCCAAGGATTTCACCGGCACTGGAACAGCCCATGAAAACTGCCTGTGGGTATTGTTGTGCCAAGGCTTCAAACGGTGCTGGCGTTTCAAGAAACGAACTGTGCCCGAAGATCAGGATCAGAAGCTGCTTGCCAGTGATTTCAGGTAGCTTCTCAGAGAATCCACCTGAAGAGGTGTAAGATAATGTCTTGATTTTCATATTATCAGCTTTAGGCTCACGAATAATTTTTTATTATCTATCCATAAGCGCTGATCATTGCACAGTCTGGAGGGTTTCGCCACCTATCACTGATGAGCGGAATGTTTCTTCACAAGCAGGGTGCTATTGTCTTCAATGAATTCGCGCAGGAAAGGTTTGCTGCGGGCGCTGCTGAAACGGGCCACTTCCTCACCGTGTTCAATCAGCACAACGGTCGGGAAGCCACGTACCTTGAAACGGCCTGCCAGTTTGAGGTTTTCATCTTCCTCGGTATCGACTTTGGCGAGTAAGACCTGGGCATGGTATTCAGCCACCACGGCTTTCAGGACGGGATCCAGGAACAGGCAGGGGCCGCACCAGTCTGCCCAGAAGTCCACCAGTACCGGATGCTGTTCGGAAGCTTTCAGGACACGTTCGTCAAAATCGGCAAAACCGTCAATATCGAATACAAACTTGGGCATAGCGACCTCCTCAAACAAGGCGCAAGTATAACGGCCTTGGCGGGTACGGGAAATACCACGTGGGGGGCATGGCAAATACCAGCGGGACAGGCGCAGGTGTAAGCTTTATCCGGGTAAAGCAGTGGGTATTATTGGATTATTCGGAGGTGCACACATGACAGCCGTCGTTCGTTCAAGCTGGACAGCAGGGCAGGTTGTGGAAAATCGGCAGTGGTCAAAACGCCTGTTTTCCTTGAGGATCAGCGCGGAATTGCTGCCATTCAAGGCCGGGCAGTTCGTGCGCCTGCAACTGCCACTGGAGGTTGAGGGAAAAATCCTGCCTGTTGCAAAACCCTATTCCCTGATCAATTCCCCCGACGAGCCGTTGGCCGAGATTTTTTACAATGTCGTGCCGGGTGGCAGGCTATCGACGGCATTGGGCGCATTGCGGGCAGGTGATGCGATTGAGCTTTCCCAGCCTGCCAGCGGTTTTTTCGTGCTGGATGAAATCCCGGTTGCTGATGATTTGTGGATGTTGGCAACCGGCACGGGTCTGGGGCCGTACCTTTCCATCCTGAAAACACCCGACGTTTGGCAACGTTTCAGGAAAGTGATGCTGGTTCATGGCGTACCCTTGCGGGAAGAACTGGCCTATGCCGAATGGATTGAGCGTTTCAGGCAGCGTTACCCGGAACAGTTCCGCTTCGTGTCCTGCGTCAGCCGTGAGGAAAATCCCCACGGTTTCAAGGGGCGTATCACCACCGCATTGGCGGAGGGGAAACTGGAACGGCTGGCTGGCAGCCGTATTTCCCCTGAGCACAGCCACGTCATGCTGTGTGGCAACCACAATATGCTCAATGATATGAAAACCTTGCTGGGCGAACGCGGCTTGCATCGCCATTTGCGCCACAAGCCGGGGCATATCACCACGGAACAGTATTTTTGAGGTCGTAATCCGTGTACAAGCTATGTAAAATTGGCTCCCTGACTTAAAGGGTTACGGACAAAAGACTTTCAATGAATCCTGATTTTCTTGATTTTGAACAGCCTATCGCCGAGTTGCAGGCGAAGATTGAAGAACTGCGTTACGTCGGTGATGCGGAAATCAACCTGAGCGAAGAGATTACCAAGCTGGAGGAAAAGGCGACTTCCCTGACGCGCTCGATTTTCTCCAAACTGACGCCGCGCCAGATTTCCCAGCTTGCCCGCCACCCCAAACGCCCGTATACCCTTGACCTGATCAGATACCTGTTTACCGATTTCCGTGAGTTGCATGGCGACCGGGCCTTTGCGGACGATAAGGCCATTATTGGTGGCTTGGCACGTTTCCGTGGGCAATCGGTGATGGTCATCGGCCATCAGAAAGGCCGTGACACCAAGGAAAACATCATGCGCAATTTCGGTATGCCCCGCCCGGAAGGTTACCGTAAAGCCCTGCGTCTGATGCGTCTGGCCGAGAAATTCCATCTGCCGGTGATTACCTTTATCGACACGCCGGGTGCGTATCCGGGTATCGGTGCGGAAGAGCGTGGTCAAAGCGAAGCGATTGCCCGCAACCTGTATGAAATGGCGAAATTGCGTACCCCGATCATTTGTACGGTAGTCGGAGAGGGCGGCTCTGGCGGTGCACTGGCCATCGGCGTCGGTGATCGCGTCATGATGCTGCAATACGCCACGTACTCGGTCATTTCCCCGGAAGGTTGCGCTTCCATCCTGTGGAAGAGTGCGGAAAAGGCAGCCGATGCGGCAGATGCGATGGGCATTACAGCCGATCGTTTGAAATCGCTGGGGCTGATTGACCAGATTATCCCTGAACCCCTGGGCGGTGCGCACCGCGATATGGAAGCCGCCGCGATGGCTGTAGGTGAAGCACTGGATGCCAATCTGCGCTCCCTGAATGCCATGAAAATTGATACCTTGCTGGACAAGCGTTACCAGCGGATCATGGGCTTCGGTTCATTCGAGGAATAGGATAGGGCGTGACCATCATCAGCCCCGACGCCAGCCTGAGCGATTTTATCCGGCGTCATCCTGCCATTGCCTACCTTATCGGTTTCAGCGGTGGCCTCGATTCCCATGTCCTGTTGCATCTCTGCGCGGTATTGCGCAGCCAATACCCTCATTTGCGTTTCCGTGCCCTGCATGTTGAGCATGGTTTACAGGCTGTTTCGGCAGAATGGCCGGAACATTGCCGTTCAGTATGCCAGGAACTGGATATTCCATTTGTATCAGTCAGTCTTGCTTTGCAGCCTGAAAAGGGTGAAAGCATAGAAGCTGTCGCCCGCGATGCCCGTTATGCGATATTCAGGCAGCATTTGCAAACAGGCGAAATACTCCTGACCGCCCACCATCAGGATGACCAGGCGGAAACCCTGTTGCTGCATTTGTTACGTGGCAGTGGTGTGGATGGTCTGGCCGCCATGCCTGAAATCCGCCCGTTTGGCGCAGGCTGTTTGGGGCGACCGTTGTTGCCGTGCAGCCGCCAGCAATTGCAAGCCTATGCAGATCAGTGGCAACTGGCCTGTTTGCACGACCCCAGCAATACCGATACCCGGTTTGACCGCAATTTCCTGCGCCAACAGGCATTACCATTACTCAAGCAACGCTGGAAATCCATCAACCGCACATTGGCACGCGCTGCCCGATTGCAGGGGGAAAGCCGTGAAATGCTCAGCCAGTTTTTGTTGGGCAAGCTTGCTGAAGTACGTGGCAAGCAGGCGGGAACACTGTCCGTAGCCTCCTTGCTGCCGCTGGCATTACCCATGCAGAAAGGTTTGCTGCGCGAATGGTTGCGGGAACAGGGGTTTGTCTGCCCGGATGAGAAACGCCTGCTACAGGTGGTGAATGAGGTTTTGCACGCCCGCCCTGATGCTGCTCCTGTGGTGCATTGGCATGGCTGTGAAATCCACCGCTACCGTGATGAACTGTATGCCATGGCTCCCCTGAGTGGGCATGATCCCGCACAAAGGCTGGTGTGGTGCAATATCCACGAACCGCTGTTCCTGCCATCGCTGGGGCAAAGTGTGCAGCCGGAATGGCTGGCTGGCTGGCATTCCTGGCTGGAAAAATACCCGCAGGAAATAACGGTACGCTTCCGTCAGGGCGGGGAATCCATGCTGATCCCTTACCGTGGCGGTGGGCATTCGGTGAAGCATTTGTTGCAGGAAGCAGGCATCCCACCGTGGCAGCGCGGGCGTTTACCTTTGGTCTATATCGGTGAATGTCTGGTGGCGATTGCCGGTGTGCTGAAAGTTAACCCGACGGATGCCGATTGGCATTGACGGGTAGGGCGCCAAACCGGCGTGGCTTTTCATAGCGGATGGCGTACATGAAAATGTAGGTGCATACCGGTACGCCAAGGATCAGCCCCCAAAGCTCAAACAGCTTGCC
>JBBIHI010000174.1:0-5680 GCA_037447095.1 Thiotrichaceae bacterium | reverse complement strand
AATGATCACCTTGCCTTCGTATTCCTGCGCCAGCGTGCCGATTACATCATCTGCCTCCACGTCGGGAATGATCAGCAGCGGGTAGCCCTGCGCGCGAATGATGTCCAGCAGCGGCTCGATCTGGCAGCGTAAATCCTCCGGCATTGGCGGGCGGTTGGCCTTGTATTCGGGGTACATGTCGTCGCGGAAGGTCTTGCCGGGCGCGTCGAAAATCACCGCCATGTGTTGCGGGTCGTAATCCTTGCGCAGCCGGTCGAGCATGTTGAGCACGCCGTGCATCGCCCCGGTCGGTTCACCGTGCGAATTGGTCAGCGGCGGCAGGGCGTGGAAGGCACGAAACAGGTAGGAAGAGCCGTCGACGAGGACGAGCGGTTTATCGGTGGTGGTGATGTGCGTCATGGTGGCTTTGCATGGTCAATGACAAAGCCACAGTATAACGGAGTTTGGCGTATCAGTTTGGTTTGGTGGCTGTTGCCTTGTCTGTAGCAACAGCACTGACTGGCGCTGGTACCGTGACCGGGACAGGCTCAGGGCTTTTAGCGGCCTCTGGCGGCTTATCCGTATACTGGTATGCGGTCAGGAACTCGTGCGGATTGACGTAAAAGACCTGATCCAGCCCGAACGGCTTGTTCGGATCCCACCCGGATACCTGTGGTGCAAGGCTGCGGATGGAATAATACAGATTGGCCGGACGCGCCTTGGAACTTGCGCTGGGCGGTGTACCTACCGTACCGATGCGCTGGCCAGTCCTGACCCAAGAGGCGGGTTTGACATCCACATGGTCAAGATTGGCATAGTGGTGCAAACGCCATTTCGCGCCCAGTACCAAGACGGAATTATCGCCTTGCGGATCATTTTCACGGTAAATGACCCAGCCGCTGGTAGTTGCCTCCACCGGCGTCCCCTTGTTGGCGAAAATATTGATGCCTTTTTGCGGTTGGCTACCGCCCACATACCAGAATGATGCCGGATTCCAGTCGTAAGGCTTCGCGCCTTCCACCGGCACATGCCGGTCTTCCGGTATCCAGTAGCCCATCATGAAAATGGTTAATGCGCCCAGTAGCAATAGCGGCTTGCTCATGGTACGTCCCCCTCTGCCATATGCTTTATGTGTATTATATTGATATGGATCATGGTGAAAAGTTCACCTAATACCTCATGTATCATATTAACTTTTTTTGAAATCCTCTCACGTCGCTTTCAGAAGAACGGCATTACCTTCCCGGCATCAGCAATTGCTGAACCTGACCGAGCGTTTCCTGTATCTCCGGCGGTGTATTCGTCTGCCAGTCCGCGAGGAACATCAACAGGGACTTGTCGCGGCTGTCATCACCCAGGTTCAGGAAATTGAGCGCCGTCCAGCTTTCCGGTTTCGCCGCAAAAATTGGCAGGAGCTGGGTGCTGACCACCTCACTGAGGTGACGTTGCTCTGCATAAGGGTCATCACTGAGCTGTTGCTGGTGGTTGGCAAACCAGGCACCGAACTTCATGCCATCAGGCAGCTTACGGTAAGGTTGCTTGAGTTCATCATCTGCGTACTGGCTGAAGTTGTGCGCGTAATCTTTCCAGTTCGGATAAGGTGGCTTGGTTTCCCACTGCGCTTCCATCTGTTGCAAGGTAAACAGGCCGAACGCATCGCACAGGGATTCATCCACCCATTGCTGGCGGGAGCTATTGTTGGGTGCCAGATCGTAATTGCTGATCAGGTGGCACATTTCGTGGGAAAACTGGTAAACGTACTGTGCCCAGTGATTGCCTCCAGATGACAACTCAATGATGTACTCGCCGTGCGGGCCTTTTTCATACAGGCTGTCGGGGTTGGCCTTTTGAGTGTGGCGAACCAGGATATTGCCTAGTGGGTGGATATTCATGTACGGGGTGATCGCGCTGAGTGTGGAATCCAGCACAGCCTGCACATCTTCCGGTTTCGCACCTTCCCAGTCCTTGTTATCCAGCACGATTTTGGTCGGGTTGGCTGGCTTGGCGGGTTCATCCTCCGGCTCCGGGATCAGGGCACTGTTGGCCGCCGCGCTGGGCTGTGGCGCAGGCACTGCACTATTGGCGGCAAGCATCATGTTTGGTGCAGGCGGCACGGATTTGGCCGCAACATTAACGGGAGGCGGTGTAGGAGCTGCTTTGGCCGCGACGACCGGTGCAGGTGGTGCCACACTATTGGCCGCCGCAACCCGCTCCTGGATTTTCTGCTGGCGGCTGATCGCTTCCATGACTTCTGGCGGGGGAAGGGCAAATGCCTGGCTGGACACCAGCATAACCAACAGGCTAGCAATGGGTAATTGGCGCAACATGGGGTTTTCTCGTCTTATTTATTATTGGAATTGCACTTGGGTCATTATGCCGTGCGTGGCAAGTGGATATGAGCATTTTCAGACAAACTGCTTGACTTGCGGATAATCAGGCCATTTTCGGCGGTTTTTCGGTCGGCAGGCTCAGGATGAAAGCCGCCCCCTGCCCGCTGTCACCCAAGGCAATGTGGCCGTTATAGGCCCGCAGGATGGAAACAATAATTTCCAGCCCCAACCCTGTCCCCCCCTGACTGCGCCGGGTGGTGAAAAACGGGGTGAAAATCTTGTCGCGGTTGGCGGGGGAAATGCCGTTGCCGTCATCATGCAGGGTCAGCCCCAGTTGACCATCCAGTAAGCGGGTCTGTACGTCCATCCTGTGCGCAGCGTGTTGCAGGCTATTGTCGAGCAGGTTGGTAATGACACTTTCCAGCGCATCGGGGGCAATCGCCAACCGGGTATCGGGTAACACGGGTTGGAAAACAATTTCCAGACCACGTTCCCGGTAACGGTTTTGCAAGCCCTTGAAAATGTCCGGCAAGGTGCTGACCTGTTTGCTGGGTTCCAGTGCATCGGCACGTGCCAGTTCCAGCAGGCGGTTGACCAGTTGCTTGAGGCGCTGGGTATCCGCCAGCAGGTTGTCGAGGAAACTTTCCCGCCGTTCCTGAGGCATGGAATCGAGGTGGTCACGCAACAGTTCCAGTGCACCCTGCATCGAGGTCAGCGGGGTCTTGAATTCATGCGAAACGTGGGTCGCAAAGCGGCGGATATAGTCGGAACGTTCCGCCAACGCTTTTGACATACCGGTGAAGCTTTCCGACAAGTGTGCCACTTCCTGGGTCACAGGAAATTGCAATGGTTCGATTTCGCGCTGTTCCCCCTGCCGCACCCGCTCGGTTTGTTGGAGCAGTTCGCGGATGGGGCGGGAAATCGTTGAAGATACAAACAGCACCAGCAAGACCGCCACCACCAGCAAGGTCAGGGTGGCAAGTGCCAGCGTCCAGCGTACTTCGTACAGGTGTTTGATGATATTGGTCGGGGTACGTGACAGGTAAACCACGCCCTGCAAGCGCCCGTTTTCAATGATCGGGAAGGCGGTAAACACCCGGATGCTGGTTCCCCGGCTGATGGAATACAGCGGTGGCGGTGGCTGGTCGGAAATGCGCTGCCGGATAACGCTGGCATATTGCCCGCTCAATGCCTGTTTCACTTCCGGGATATGCGCCAGCGACAGGCCGACTTCTTCACGCCCGGCAATCACCGTACCGTTCATGTCCAGTATGCGGGCACCAGAAAGCGTCACCTGCTGCATATTCTGGATAATCGACATCATCTGTCCGCCAATCCGCTTGGCGATCGGGTCGGTAGCCTTGGTGCTGGGCAAGGCTGCCGGGCGTGGCGGGGCAATCGGCTTGATCAGGTCGGTCGTTGGCGTGATCGGCGTATAGGGCGAACCAGCCAACCGGTCAGGCTTGTGTGAATAAGGCTGGTAGGGTTCGGTCAGCGACTGGGAGAATTCCACATAACCGTAATTCTGGTCATGTTCCTCACGCACCATTTCGCGAAACGTCGCTGCCAGTGCCGCCGACTGGGAAATCAGCTCCAGCTCGGTCTGCTGCACCAGACCGTTTTCATAGATGCGGAAGAAATACAGACCGCCCAGCGGCAAAGCCAGCACCGTCAGCATCACCACCAGCAAAATGCTGCGCAGACGGAACAGTGTTTTGCGGGGTAATGGCAGACGGGCGTTTATTGGCATGGGGCAAGCTTGTAACCGACACCGTGGACGGTTTCGATGATGTTGTCGCAACCTGCTTCGGCCAGTTTCTGGCGGATGTGGCGGATATGGCTGTCGATGGTACGGTCGCTGACATACACATTGCTGTCGTAAGCGCCATTCATGATGCTGTCGCGGCTGAACACACGGGCAGGCTGGCGGGCAAACATATGCAGCATGGCGAATTCGGTGGCGGTCAGGTTGAGGAGTTGGCTGTTCCAACTGACACTGTGCTGTTCCGGGTGAATGCTGAGCTTGCCGTGGCGGATGCCGGTGTCATTTTCGGCGGGTTTGGTCGTGGTCTGGGTACGCTTGAGGATTACATTGATGCGGGCAACCAGTTCGCGCGGGCTGAATGGCTTGGTGACGTAATCATCGCCGCCAATTTCCAGCCCCAGAATACGGTCGATTTCATCGTCGCGGGACGACAGGAACAGGATCGGCACGTCGGAAAACTTGCGGATTTCGCGGCACACTTCCAGACCATCCAGCTCCGGCATATTGATGTCGAGCACCATCAGGTCGGGGGAATGCTGGCGGAACAGCTCAACCGCCTGACGCCCGTCTTCGGCGAGGGTGGTTTGCATCCCAGCTTTTTCCAGCGCGAAACCGATCACGTCACGGATATGCGGGTCGTCGTCAGCGATGAGGATGTGTTTGTTCATACCTATTCCGGTTACAGGCTGTCAGATGACTATAAAACATTAAAGGTTGCGGATTCCAGTCAGTGGGTGTCGCGCCACTGACCGGAACCGCTGAGGAGTCTATGGGGTCTTTGACCCGCTGCATTGGCTGGCGGTAACGCCGGATTGTTGTTGTCATGGTCAGCGTGCAGCTCGTGAGTAGTGTCAGGGAAGGATGTTACGCCGCACTTGTGCAGGGCTTGCTGGCGGGGTGTGGAGATACCACGGAAAGATTTTGCAGATTTTGTGCAGACGCCAGCAGTGTGGTGTTATGTTACAGCCTGTCATGTTTGATTACCGGAAACAGGCTTATGGCAAACCGCCCCGACACCATCTACTTTTTCGGCACCTGCCTGATCGACCTGATCTACCCGAACGCAGGCGTATCCGCCGTGCAACTGATCCGGCGCGAAGGCGTGCAGGTCATTTTCCCGCAGGAACAAACCTGCTGCGGGCAACCGGCGTGGAACTCCGGTTACCGTGACGAAGCCCGTGCCGTCGCCCGCACCCAGATCGCGCTGTTCCCCAAGCCCATTCCCATCGTCATCCCCTCCGGCTCCTGTGCTGGCATGATGAAAATGCATTACCCCGAGCTGTTCGCCGGGCAGCCGGATGAAGCACAGGCGCTGGACGTGGCAAGCCGTGTGTACGAACTCACCGAATTCCTGGTCGACATACTGAAAATCAAGCTGAAGGATTTGGGTGAACCGGTGAAAGTGGCCGTGCATACCTCCTGCTCCTCCCGTCGCGAAATGGGCGTGGCCGACAGGATCGAAGCCCTGCTGGACCAACTCGCCAAGGTCACCAAGCTGGAACAAATCCGCAAAGCCGAATGCTGCGGTTTCGGCGGCACGTTCGCGGTCAAGCAGCCGGAAATTTCCGCTTCGATGGTGCTGGAAAAGGTGGAAACCATCCGCGCC
>JBBIHI010000173.1:0-5685 GCA_037447095.1 Thiotrichaceae bacterium | reverse complement strand
AACCCCTTTCGTTATATTGCTGAACATTCAATCCAAGGATTATGGTTTTTTAACTTCAACATGGTATCTGTTGTCCCTTACGTTACTGGCCATATTGTTGACGGGAATGCTGTATATCAGTTTTCGGGCGCGGCAACATGCGCATACGCTTGCCCAGTCGAAAGCTCTTCTGGAAGGGCTGGTGTCTGATAGAACCAGGGAATTGCGAACTGCCAAGGAGACAGCAGAAAAAGCAAACCGGTCAAAATCGCAATTTCTTGCCAATATGAGCCATGAAATACGCACGCCAATGAATGCGGTCATTGGCATGACTTATCTGGTTCTGGAAACGGACTTAAACACCAAGCAGCGTGATTATATTCAAAAAGCACATGCATCAGCACAAAGCCTGCTTGGTATAATTAATGACATACTTGATTTTTCCAAGATTGAATCTGGAAATCTTGAAATGGAGGCCATTGACTTTCGCCTGGAAGATGTCTTTGATAATTTAAGTAATATTATCAGCCTGAAATGTGAAGAAAAAGGTATCCTGTTTTCTTTTCATTGGGCAGCGGATGTGCCTACAGGCTTGATTGGCGACCCTCTACGATTGGCTCAGATACTGATTAACCTGTGTAATAATGCGGTTAAGTTTACGCATGAACAGGGGACGTTAGACGTTACTTGCAGTTTGGCTGATGTGTCCGAAGATAATATTACATTGCAGTTTTCTGTTGCGGACAATGGTATTGGCATGACTGAAGAGCAGATAGGTAGGTTATTCAAGTCGTTCAGTCAGGCGGATGCATCCATAACCCGCAAATATGGTGGTACCGGCCTTGGTTTGGCAATATCCAGAATGCTTGTCGAGAAGATGGGAGGGGAAATTTGGGTGGAGTCTGAACCAGACGTTGGGAGCACTTTTTATTTCAAAGTCATTCTTGCCCAGCAAACTGGAAGGGTTTCCAGTCGTCGCTCTGAATTGATTCAGAACCTGACCGAGAAGGTCACTCTGGCAAAAAAATCTCTTGTTGGAGCCAAGGTATTAATAGTTGAAGATAATGAGACCAACCAGGAAGTCGCCAGAGAATTGTTGACCGCGAATGGAATCAGTGTGGAAGTCGCTATCAATGGCAAGGAAGCGTTGGAAATACTGGCGGGAGAAAAATTTGATGGTATTCTGATGGACTGTCAAATGCCGGTTATGGACGGATATACTGCAACCATGAAAATTCGCGAGCAAGAAAGATTCAAGGAGTTACCGATATTGGCGATGACAGCTAATGCAATAAAGGGGGATAAGGAAAAGGTCTTGTCAGTAGGCATGAATGACCATATAGCCAAGCCAATCAATGTTTCTGAACTCTTTATCACCATGAGTAAATGGATTACGCCACGCACTACCGGAACAGGAAATAAAATCACAACCATAGAGGATGTGCCAACCAATCATGGGCAAGTCTTTCCTGCCATTCCGGGTGTTGACACTGTTGACGGGTTGGAACGTATTGGGGGTGACGTGAATGTTTACCGTCTAATTTTGTCAAAGTTCCGCAGCAAAAATTTATTTATTGTCGACCAGATGGCATCTGATATAAAAGGCAATAATCTAGTTGCTGCTGCAACAAAAGCGCATACTTTGAAAGGTGGGAGTGGTAATGTTGGCGCAACAAGAATATATCAATATGCTGCCGAACTTGAAGAAGCTTGCCGAGACGGTGATAATGATCTGGCATTGCGGCTGCTTGACAATTTGCAAAAAAGTCTCGATGAAGTTTTTTCCGGGATCGCTCACATAAATAATATTGGAAATAAGGAGTAACATGAAAAAAATATTAGTTGTAGATGATGATGAAATTACCTTGGATGTGGTAGCTGCCTTGTTAGAAAGTGCTGGGTACCACGTGATTACTGCTTCTGATGGCTCTGAGGTAATGGTTAAACTGAGAGAAATGAATCCAGATTTGTTGCTCATTGATCTGGTCATGCCTAATCAGGAAGGTATGGAAACCATTTTACTGGTAAGGGAACAATACGGGGATATTCCAGTAATTGCCATGTCAAGTTTTGAGAAAGAATATTTATCCATGGCAAAATTCCTAGGTGCCAATGCTTCGATAATGAAGCCAATTAACCGTAATGATTTACTTTCCACGATTCAAGGTTTGTTAAATTAGTGTACCCTTCCAGCAGGACGTTGGCGGCTCCTTTGCCGTATGCGTCATGAAGTTCTCGGTTCTGGCGGGAACTTTTATCAGGGGAAAATAATGATGGCCATTGTGTAAATATACGTGGCGCGTTAGCTTGCCTGACTGGGGCTTTCCGGTATAGTGGCTGCATGGATAGAGGAGTATTTATGTGGCCTGTTGATGCAAACGCTTGTTCCTGTCGGCTTGGCTATACCTGTTTCAGGGAGTGGCGCAGTTAAATGGCTGACCCACTGGATATAGCTTGCCCGGAATGCGGCCAACTCCATGTGTACCGCAGGTTGCCGGGCAGTAAGACAGCACGTTGCGTGCGCTGCTCCGCCATCCTCTATCGTAACCGCCCGCATATGCTTGAAAACGTATTGGCACTGGTGTTTGCGGCATTGGTTCTGTTCCTGCTAAGCAACCTGTTCCCTTTGCTGGCTTTGCGTACACAAGGCGTGGAACTGGAATTGCACCTGTTTGCCGCCAGTGTGGAATTGTGGCATCAGGGCTACCAACTCCTGGCCCTGTTGATTTCGCTGAACACCATTATTTTCCCGTTATTTGAGCTGCTTTCCCTGCTGGTGGTCTTGCTGACGATACGTTTTGCCTGGACGCCGGAACCGGCGATTTTCCTGTTCCGCTGGATGCGCGAACTGAAACCCTGGGGGATGCTGGAAGTGTTCATGCTCGGCATTCTGGTAGCGGTGGTCAAACTGGGCGATATGGCAACCCTGATTGTGGATACGGCGTTCTGGTCATTTGCCGGGTTTATTGTGGTCATGGCTGCCGCCAACGCAACCCTTGACCCGTTCAGTGTCTGGCGCGAGTTACGTCATTTGCGCGGGGAAAGCTATGCCAGTACCTGAGCGCCTGATCCGTACTGCCCGTGACGCAGGCTTGTTGCAATGCCGTATTTGTGGGTGTCTGAGCCGCCCTCCGGCAGGGGTGGGGAAACATACCGCCATGCATTGCCCGCTGTGCCACGCGCGTTTGCACCTGCATGAACACAACAACAGCATTGAAGTCACCTGGGCTCTGCTGATTGCGGCGATGATCCTGTATATTCCGGCCAATACCTTGCCGATCATGAGTGTTTACATGATGGGTTCAGGAAAGCCTGATACCATCCTCAGCGGTGTTTTCCATTTGATGGAGGCCGGGCAGTGGCCGTTGGCCATCATCGTTTTCGGAGCCAGTATTGTTGTGCCTTTGCTCAAACTGATTACCTTGTCTTTCCTGCTGGTCAGTATCCAGCTCAAATCACGCTGGCGGACACGCGAACGTATGCTGCTTTATAAAATTATCGAATATGTCGGGCGTTGGTCGATGGTCGATATTTTTGTGATCGCGATCCTGACCGGGCTGGTGCAGTTTGGCACGTTGGCGCGGGTGGATGCCAATATGGGCAGCCTGTCATTTGCCGCCGTGGTGGTGCTGACCATGTTTGCCGCCCGTACCCTGGATGAGCACCTGATCTGGGATATTTCCCGCCACGAGGGACAGCAACAATGAACGGCCTGGATATGCAGCAGGGTGGTTTGCCTGAAGTGGAAATCCGCGACCAGAAATGGCCGTCCCCTGTCTGGCTGATTCCCCTGACCGCCTTGCTGATTGGCTGCTGGCTGTTATTCCAGATTTGGTACCAGAAAGGCCCCAGTATCACCGTACAATTTACCAGTGCGGAAGGGATTGAAGCGGGCAAGACCGAAGTCCGTTATAAGGCCGTCACGGTTGGCAAGGTCAAAAAACTGACCTTGAGTGAAGACCTCAAATACATCAATGCGCAGATTGAGCTGAACAAGGAAATCGGTGCCCACCTTGGCCATGACGCACGTTTCTGGGTAGTAACGCCGCGCATCAACCGCTCCGGCGTTTCCGGCCTGACCACTTTTTTTTCCGGTACGTATATTGGCATGGATCCGGGTACCGATAACGATGACCAGTCATTTTATACCGGGGAAGACCGCCCGCCAGTGATTGCCCCCACCGAAAATGGCCGCCGTTTTTTCCTGATGGCGGATTCACTGGGTTCAATAGACATCGGTGCGCCAGTATTCTACAAGCAGCTTCAGGTCGGCGAAGTGATGGATTACAAGTTGCTGCCGGAACAGAACCAGGTGCGGCTGGAAGTTTTTATCCGCGACCCTTATTACGATTTCGTGCGTACCAATACCCGTTTCTGGAATGCCAGTGGCGCGGAGTTCAAAATGAGCGCCGCCGGGGCAGAGTTCCGCATAGAATCGCTGACCTCACTGCTGATTGGCGGGATAGCGTTTGAAACGCCCAAATCCACAACAGCCGGGGATGTCAGTGCGGAAGAATCGGAGTTCGTCCTGTACAAAAGCTTTGCTGCAACCCAGGAAAAGCAGTACAGCGAAAAACTGTATTACGTTATGAATTTCAGCGGCTCGGTGCGTGGTCTGGCGCTTGGTGCCCCCGTGGAATATCAGGGCATCCCGGTCGGCCAGGTGGAAAATATCGGCATGAAAATGGACGCCCAATCCTTGGCGGTGCGTATTCCGGTCACGGTTTCCATCCAGCCGCAACAGTTCAATGAAAAACTCAGTAAAACCGATGCCGAAAACACCATGCGAAAGTTGGTGGAAAAAGGTTTGCGGGCGAAGCTGGAAACCGCCAACCTGCTGACCGGGCAAAAGGTCATCAACCTCAGCATGGAAAAGGATACAACGCCTGCACAGATTGTTTCCAACCAGTCTTACAGTGAATTCCCGACGGTCGGTTCGCCGCTGGACGACCTGCCTGCCATGGCTGCTGACATCATGGCCAGTATGCAGGAAACCCTGGATGGCATCAAAAAACTGGTGAAAAGTGGCAAGCTTGACAAGGCCGTCGACAACCTGAACGGCACGCTGGCTGAGGCCGAACAGGCCGTCAAGGCTGCCCGCAAAGTGCTGGAAACGGTTGACCGGCAAACCCTGCCTACCGTTACTACCGAACTGACCAAAACCTTGCAGAAACTGCAAGGCTCCTTGGCGCATATTGACCGGCTGACGGCACAAAACTCCCCAACCCAATACCAGTTGCAGGAAATGCTGGAGGAAGTGACCTCGGCGGCACGTTCCGTGCGCACCCTGACCGAAACCTTGCAACGCCAGCCAACATCCTTGCTGCGCGGCAAGAAAGGAGACTGATCATGAAATCCCTGTTGTGGCTGATGCTGGTTGGCCTGGCCGTATCCGCCTGTTCCAGCGAGCCAACCCTGTACCATACCCTGTCGCTGGCTTCCACCGCGCCTGCGATGGCAGGTGTGGGTAGCAATATCCGTAGCCTGGGGGTAGGGCCGGTAAAATTACCGACATTGCTGGATCGCGAGGGCATGGTTATCCGCCATGATGCGACCACCGCTGAAGTGTCTGATACCCACTTGTGGGGGGGGCAACTGGAAGACGAATTCCTGAGCACCTTAACCCAGCATCTGCAAAATGCCTTGCCCGGCACGCAGGTTTTGCAAATCCCCTGGGAAGTCAGCCGGAAACGATGATCAACCACG
>JBBIHI010000172.1:0-5752 GCA_037447095.1 Thiotrichaceae bacterium | reverse complement strand
CCATGCCTGGCTGGCAGGGCGTGATTTCGTTACCCCCGAAGATGTGCAGGCCGTTGCCCATGACGTATTGCGCCACCGCATCCTGCTGACCTTTGAAGCGGAAGCGGATGGCATGAGCGCCAACCACATTGTTGATGAATTGCTGGCATTGGTGGCTGTCCCATAATGGCAGGCAAGCGTCCCGCAGCACAGGATGTCAGGCACAGCAAGGCAGGTGACGGGATTGTGTTCAGTTCCCTGCAATCCCTGCTGCGCTTGCAAGGGCAGGTGCGCACCCTGCATCTGGCGAAAAAGCATATCCGCGCCCGCCATGCCGGTTTACACCGTTCCGTCCATAAGGGGCGGGGCATGGATTTCGCCGAATCGCGCCCGTATCAGCCCGGTGATGACATCCGTACCATTGACTGGCGGGTGACGGCACGCAGTGGCCGTGTGCATACCAAGGTTTTCGAGGAAGAGCGTGAAAAGCCGGTGTTGCTGTGGCTGGATTTGCGCCCGGCAATGTTTTTCGCTACCCGTGGCCGTTTCAAATCCGTCGTTGCAGCAGAACTGGCTTCGTTGCTGTTGTGGAAAACCCTTCAGGAAGGCGACCGTATCGGCGGTATCCTGCAAAATGGCAAGCATATGGAGCTGAAACCGTCACGCAGCCGTTCCGCCGCTTTGCATTTCCTGCGCCAGTTGAGCGACCTGACCCGCAGTGTGGCGACGGATAGCCGGGGTGGGGATTTGCAGGCCAGTTGGACACGTTTGCGCCGTGTTGCGCAACCCGGCAGTCAGGTTTTCATATTGAGTGATTTTCGCCAGTCCACCCCGGCAGCGATGCGCCAATTGGCGATGATCAGCCGCCATTCACAACTGACGCTGGTATCCATCCATGACCCGTTTGAGGAACAGTTACCGGCACGCGGCAACCTGAACCTGACCGATGGGCGGCGCAAGTTCCGCATCAATCTGGGCTTGCCACTGTGGCGCAAGCGCTATGCGGAGCGTTCCACCCAGGCGTACAAAAGCTTGCAGGAATTCAGCCGCAATTACCGGTTGCCGCTGGTGCAGGTTTCCACCGCTGACAGCAGCAATGATTGCCTGCTGAAATTGTCACGGGGGCTGCGATGAACCCGGAAGAACTGCCATTACGTGACATCCATTTGCCTGCGCCGATTGGCTGGTGGCCGCCCGCGCCGGGCTGGTGGGTATTGCTGGCCTTGTTGTTAGGTGTTGTCCTGCTGCTGGTCTGGCACTGGTGGAAACGGCGTGCGCAACGGCAGGTCGACTGGTTTGGGCTGGCGAAAGCCGAACTGGTAGGTTTGCAAACCCGCTATCGTGACGAACCGTTAACCCTGTTGCGTGAATTATCGGTGCTGCTGCGCCGGGTTGCCATCAGCCGTTATGGGCGTGGGCAAGTGGCAGGTCTGACCGGTACTGCCTGGCTGGATTTTCTGGATAAAAAAGCCGGAAAGAACCTGTTCAAGGGAAAATTCGACACCCTGCTGACCGAGATGCCGTACCGTGCCGACGCGCAGGCGGAAACCCGCGCCCTGATTGCCGCCATCCACGAGTGGCTCAAGCTGCAACGGGGGAACGGCCATGTATGATTTTGTCTGGTGGTGGATGTTCCTGCTGTTGCCGTTGCCGTGGCTGGTACGCAAACTCCTGAAACCCGTCCCTCAGGTCGCCGGGGTGGCGCTGAAAGTACCGTTCCTGGAAGATTTCCAGCAGGGCAACAAATTGCTGGGGCATTCCTCGCGTAGCCTGTTGGCGTTGTCGCTGGGCATCCTGGCGTGGCTGGCACTGGTGGCAGCGGCTGCCCGCCCGGTCTGGATTGGCGATAGTGTGGCATTGCCGGTGGCTGGGCGTGACCTGATGCTGGCCGTGGATTTGTCGGGCAGTATGCAGGAACAGGACTACATGCTGAATGGTCAGGTGGTTGACCGGCTGGATGCGGTCAAGGCGGTTGCGGGTGAATTTATCCGCAGACGGGCAGGCGACCGTATTGGTCTGGTGTTGTTTGGTGATCAAGCCTATTTGCAGGCACCGTTGACCTTCGACCGGCAAACCGTATTGCAGTTGCTGAATGAATCCGCACTTGGTCTGGCCGGGGAACGCACTGCCATTGGGGATGCGATTGGCCTTGCCCTTAAGCGCTTGCAGGATAGCCCGGAAAAAAACCGTGTCCTGATCCTGATGACGGACGGTGCCAATACCGCAGGCAGTGTCAGCCCGATGGAAGCGGCTGACATGGCTGCCGCCGCTGGCCTGAAAATCTATACGGTCGGTATTGGTTCTGAAAGTGACCAGATGCGCAGTGTGTTCGGTTTCCAGTTGATGAACCCGCAAGCAGACCTTGATGAAGCCACATTGAAAGGGATTGCCGAAAAGACCGGGGGGAAATATTTCCGCGCCCGCGATACCGAGGAGTTCAAGAATATTTATGCTGAACTCGACCGGCTGGAACCCGTCGAAAAAGAAGCCGAACACTGGCGTCCGCAGCAGGAACTGTTCCGCTGGCCGCTGTTGCTGGCTTTCCTGTTAGCCCTGCTGATTGCAGCCTTGAAAGCAAACCCGGAGTGACTGGATGGGAAACCTGCATTTCATGTATCCCGCGTGGTTGTGGCTGTTGCTGCTGATCCCGCTGCTGTGGGGTTTCCGGGCGTGGGTCAAGCCGCAGCATGGCGCATGGGAACGGATCATCGACAAGCAGCTCATGCCGTTTGTGCTGAGTGGGCAGGCCAGTTCATGGGGGCGTTTGCCGCTGCTTATCCTTTCCATAGCTTTGTTTGCCGCTGTGGTGGCCATGGCTGGCCCGGCCTGGGAAAAGCGTGAAGTACCGGTATTCCATAACCAGCAGGCGCTGGTGGTAGCGATGGACTTTTCAGCGTCGATGTATGCTGAAGATGAAAAGCCAAACCGTCTGACCCTGGAGCGTTTCAAGCTGCTGGACATCCTGAATGCCCGCAAGGATGGGCAGACCGGGCTGGTGGTATTTGCTGGTGACGCCTTTGTGGTTTCCCCGCTGACAGATGACACCACCACCATTGCCGAACAGGTCAAGAACCTTACCCCGGACATCATGCCTGCCCCCGGTAGTTTGCTGACGCCAGCCATCAAGCGTTCCGTCGATTTGCTCAAGCAGGCAGGTGTGACGAAAGGCCATATCCTGGTGCTGACGGACGGGGCAAACGACGCCGATGAGGCCGAAGCAGCGGCAACGGATGCACGCAAACAGGGTTATCCGGTTTCCGTATTGGCTATCGGTAGTGAAGCAGGTGCGCCGGTTCCATTGCCACGCGGCGGTTTCCTGACCGATGGGTTCGGTAAAACGGTGGTGGCGACGACCAATACCAAGGAGCTGGAAGGCATTGCGGATGCAGGCGGAGGGCTTTATGCAAAGGCCGGTCAGGGGGATAATGACCTGAGCCGGATCAGTGCGCAGTGGGAAGCGGATGTTTCCGCCAAGCCGCAAGACGGTCAGGGGCGGCAGATTGATACCTGGCTGAATGAAGGTTTCTGGGTGTTACCGCTGCTGTTGCCTTTGGCTGCGCTGGCTTTCCGGCGCGGGTGGCTGGCAGCGCTGCTGGTCTGCTTTGTCTTGCCTCAGCCACATCAGGCGTATGCATTCGGCTGGAGCGATTTATGGCAGACACCTGACCAGCAGGCACAGCAGGCCATGCGGGCGGGAAATACCGGCGAGGCAGCCAAACTGTTTGAAAACCCGGAGTGGAAAGCTGCTGCTGCCTACAAAAACAAGGATTATGCGGGTGCTGCCCAGCAGTATGCGGGCAAAAACAGTGTTAGCGACCAGTACAATTATGCCAATGCACTGGCACGGCAGGGCAAGCTTGATGAGGCTATCGTGGCTTACGAAAAGGTACTGAAAACAGACCCCAAACACGAGGATGCCCGTTACAATCTGGATGTTGTGAAAAAAGCCCAACAGCAACAGCAGGAAGGTAAAAACCAGCAGCAGGATAACAAGCAACAACAAAACCAGCAGAAGCAAGGGCAAGGCCAGCAGCAAAACCCTTCACAACAGAAGCAGCAACAAAACCAGCAAGGGCCGCAGGGACAGGAAAAACAGCAACAGGGGCAGGATGCCGACAAGCAGCAGGCTCAGGACAAGCCGTCAGGGCAAGGCAAACAGCAGGATGCTAAGCAGCAGCAGGCTGAAAAGGAGCAGCAGGAAAAACAGGACAAGCAAGGCAAGGGCGACAAGAAGGATCAGGACAAACAGGAAAAGGGCAAGGAAAACAGCGAAGAAGACGCGCAACAACGCGAACAGCAGCAGGCCACTGAACAATGGTTACGGCGTATCCCGGATGATCCGGCGGGTTTGTGGCGGCGCAAGTTCCAGTACCAGTACCAGCAACGGGGTACACAGGCGGGAGGTAGTGAATGGTAAGGTTAATACTGGCTGTATTTTTGTGGCTCAACCCGTTGTGGGCGTTTGCCGCCAATATCGTTGCGCAGTTTGACCGCAATCCGGTTGCCCTGGGGGATCAGGTGACGCTGCGTTTTACCGTGGATGGCATTGTCAACGGTGAGCCGGATTTTGCTCCCCTGCAAAAGGATTTCGAGCTGCGTGGGCGCTCGCAGAGCACCAGTTTCAGCATGACCAACGGCGTTGGCGGTGCACAGACGGTCTGGGAACTCAGCCTGTTCCCGCGCAATACCGGAACCTTGAAAGTTCCGCCGGTTTCATTTGGCAGCGACCAGAGCCAGCCGCTTGAATTGCAGGTGCTTGACCAGCCACAGGCAGGCAGCGGCGGTGGTGGGGGTGATGTGATTGTGGAACTGGAGGCTGAACCCAAGCAGCCGTATGTCCAGCAACAGGTCATCGTTACCCAACGCCTGTTGCATATCAGTGATTTCCAGGGGCAGGCATCCCTTTCCCACCCGCCGATTGAACAGGGCAAGGGCGACATCCAGCAACTGGGTAATACCCGTAATACCACAATGATGCGTGATGGGCGGAATTATCTGGTGGCGGAACGCCGTTATGTCCTGCATCCGCAGCAAAGTGGTGAGTTGACGCTGGGCAGGACAGCCTTTGAAGGTACGCTGGAACAGCCGGGCATGGGCAGCAATGACCCGTTTGGCGTGACCGGGCAGCAGGTACGGCGTTTTTCCAAGCCATTGACCTTGCAGGTGCAGGGGCAACCGGCAAACTATACCGGCAAACAATGGCTACCGGCAAAAAGCATTACCCTGAATGCACACTGGCAAATACCTGCCAACCAGCTCAAGGCGGGGGAACCCGTCACCCTGACCCTGGCTATCGTGGCAGATGGTCTGGCAGCAGAGCAATTACCCAAGCTGGATGTCACAGCCCCGGCGGGCATCAAGGCTTACACCGACCAGCCGGAATTGCGCAATGATGCCGGAGCTAACGGTGTTGTTGGCGTGCGTCAGGAAAAGTGGGTCATTGTTGCGCCTTACAATGGGGAATACGAGCTTCCCGCGATTAGCCTGGATTGGTGGAATACCGCGACCGGCAAACAGGAAACTACACAGGTTGCCGCGACCAAACTGGTCGTGACGGGTGGGCAGGCAGCACCAGCCGGTTCCGTTACACCAGCA
Organism: Thiotrichaceae bacterium; assembly: GCA_037447095.1. GTDB lineage: Bacteria > Pseudomonadota > Gammaproteobacteria > Thiotrichales > Thiotrichaceae > Thiothrix. The sequence continues at coordinate 178 of JBBIHI010000172.1, read as the reverse complement.
GAACCTGTGAAACCAGAAGTAGAATCAGTACCGCAGCAGCAATCTGACGGTACGGACAAAGCCGCGCCAGCAAGCAAAGCCGGTTTGACAATCTGGGAGTGGCTTGCCGGTATTCTGTTAGGTTTTTGGCTGGTGGTCACCTGTATCTGGATGGCGATACGCTGGTGGGGAAGACGCA
>JBBIHI010000171.1:0-5759 GCA_037447095.1 Thiotrichaceae bacterium | reverse complement strand
TCGACCTGCTGGGCAGCCGCACACGCTAACTGGTTGGATTTGCCCTGCACGAAATTGGCAAAGGTCATGCGCTGGTTGAGGTTGTTGGCAAAACGCTCACTGGCCGGGGCTGGCATGACCGGCTCAACACGCTCCGGTTGGGATTCGCGCACCAGGGGAGGGGGCGGAGGGGCTGGTGGCCGTGGTTTACTGGGTGCGGGGCTGGAAGAGCCGATTTGCAGCAGGACATCGAATTCATTATCCCCGCTCAGGATACGGGCGTGAAACAGGATGCGTGGTAAATAATTCTCATGTACCTGTTGCAGGACAATCGTATTGGGCGCCAGCAGGTACATGGCGTGGCGTTTTTCGACAGCGTGCAGGGCGCGTAGCCAGGTGCTGACTTCGTGGGCAGGGACTTCCTGTTCCAATTGTTGTAAGCATTGTTGCCAGAGCATAGAAAAGCGGTTCCAAGGTGGTTTGAAACGGATAGGGTGGTGTGTTGGAAGCCCTGATTATAGGTGTTGCCTTGAGTTATCCACAAGCGCAAGCTAGCCGAACAAGTTGATCAGCATATTGACAAAAACGCTGCAATCCCTTAATGTGCCTGACCTTTTTGGCTGCCTGTGAAGACGAAACTTTTTTTCAGGCAGAGCAACGAACGATTTTCTGAATTATTGGGTGATTTGTCATGAAAAGAACCTTTCAACCTAGCAAGCTGCACCGTGCCCGTACTCATGGTTTCCGTGCCCGTATGGCGACTGCTGATGGCCGTAAAGTCCTGAGCGCCCGTCGTGCCAAGGGTCGTGCCCGTCTGATCCCGTAAGTTTGGTGTGCAAGCAGGGAGTGGGCAGCTTCCCGCGTCATGTGCGTTTAACCCGTCCGGCGGAATTCCAGCGGGTTTTCCAGCAAGGCAAACGCTTTTACGAAGGGGGGCTGACAGCCCGTGCCACCCTGAATGAAATTGGCTGTCCCCGTTTGGGAATGGCCATTGCCAAGAAAGTCCTGCGCCGCGCCCACGACCGTAACCGTATCCGTCGCCTGATACGTGAAAGTTTCCGCTTGCATCAGGCGAGCCTTCCCGCTACTGATATTGTGGTGATGTGCCGCCCGGAAGTCCTGACCCTGAGTAATAAAGAGCTTTTCCAGCAACTGGAAGGTTTATGGCTGCGCTTGCACAAGCTATACTCTGCCGGGTCTGGGCAAACTGACAGTACCCTGCCCCGCCCTAACCCTCAATAACCGGATTGCATACCCATGGATTCGCAACGTCCTTTTCTGTACCTCACTTTGGTTTTCATGCTGTTCCTGATCTGGACAACCTGGAAACAGGATCATGCGCCTCAACCTCCTGTGACAGCGGCAAGTACGGCAGCAACAGTGGAAGCCGGTAAGGCTGGTCAGGATGTGCCGGAGCAGACGGGTGAAGCGACTGCCGCACCCGCACAAACCGCTGCCAGTGAGGCGACAGACGGGCAAATCATTACGGTGCGTACCGATACACTGTTGCTGCATATCAGTACCCATGGTGGTGATGTCCTTGATGCCGATTTGCCGACCTATCCTGTAAGCCTTGAAGAAAAGGACAAGCCGGTCAAAATCCTTGACCTAGATGGGCGCAATTATGTTGCCCAGTCCGGCTTGCAAGCCCAGGCGGTGGCGGGTCAGGATGCGAAGACCCTGGCTCCCGACCATCTGGCGACGTATTCCGTTGAAAAAACCGAATACACTTTGGCGGATGGCCAAGAAGAACTGGTCGTGCCCTTGACTTGGCAAGGTGCGGATGGGGTGGGTGTTACCAAGCGTTTTATCTTTAAGCGCGGAAGTTTTCTGGTTGGTGTTGAACATGAAGTCCAGAACCATTCCGCCAATACCTGGAGTGGTACCGCCTATACCCAGCTCAAGCATGGCCAGCCACCGAAACAAACCGGAGGCATGTTTGGTGGTGTCCGTGCCTATATCGGTGGTGCTTATTACCACGAAGGCAAGTTTGCCAAATTGCCGTTCACAGAAATGGACAGCATGGCGAAAGAAAATAAGCGTCTGGATGAAAAGGCTGCTAATGGTTGGGTAGCCATGCTGGAACATTATTTCATCAGTGCTTGGGTTCCTGCCCAAGGCCAGGAAGAACAGTACTACAGCATGGTCACGAAAAATCAGGGCACGGAAGCGTATGTACTGGGAATGCGCAGCCCGGTACAACAAGTTGCCCCCGGTGCAACCGGTACATTCAAGGATAACCTGTATGTTGGCCCCAAGGATCAGGACAGCTTGGCAAAGATAGCCAACGGGCTTGATCTGACAGTGGATTATGGGATTTTCGCGTTTATTTCCAAACCGATTTTCTGGTTGATGCAACTCATCCATAAACTGGTTGGGAACTGGGGTTGGACGATTATCCTGTTGACCGTACTGATCAAGGGGGTGTTGTTCTGGCCATCCGCGATCAGTTACAAGTCAATGGCCAAGATGAAAGCCGTTTCCCCCAAGTTGAAAGAGATCAATGAACGCTATGCGGATGACCAGGAAGGCAAGCAAAAAGCGCTGATGGAAATTTACCGCAAGGAAAAGATCAACCCGCTGGGTGGCTGTTTGCCGATCCTGTTGCAGATTCCGGTATTCATGGGGCTGTACTGGGTACTGCTGGAAAGTGTGGAATTGCGTCAGGCACCGTGGATTCTGTGGTACAAGGACTTGTCGATCATGGATCCGTATTTCGTGCTGCCACTGGTTTACGGTGCTTCGATGTTCCTGCAACAGAAACTCAACCCGCCTCAGGTTGACCCGATGCAGCAGAAAATCTTCCAGTTCATGCCGATTATGTTCACCTTCATGTTCCTGTGGTTCCCTGCGGGTCTGGTATTGTACTGGGTGGTCAACAGTGGTTTGTCGATGGCTCAGCAGTGGTACATCAACAAGAAACTGATCGGTCATGCGTAAAGGCTGATGTTTCATGTGGAACAATCCCGACACCATCGCGGCTGTGGCTACCCCGCCGGGGCGTGGTGGGGTTGGGATTATCCGTATCTCCGGCAAGCAGGTTCCCGCACTTGCCACAGCAATCCTAGGTTCCCTCCCCTCACCGCGTAAAGCATCCCACCGTTTGTTCAAGGCGGCGGATGGCACATCGTTGGATGACGGGATTGCATTGTACTTCCCTGCCCCACATTCGTTTACCGGCGAAGATGTGCTGGAATTACAAGGTCATGGCGGGACAGTAGTGCTCGACATGCTGCTCAAGCGTTGCGTGGAACTGGGCGCACGGCTGGCACAACCGGGTGAGTTTTCCGAACGTGCCTTCCTCAATGACAAGCTGGATCTGGCGCAGGCCGAAGCGATTGCCGATCTGATTGATTCCGGTTCGGAACAGGCTGCACGCTCTGCCCTACGCTCCTTACAAGGTGAATTTTCCACAACGGTCAATATCTTGTTGACTGGTCTGATCGAGCTGCGTGTGTATGTCGAGGCAGCACTCGATTTTCCCGACGAGGAAATTGATTTCCTCGCTGACAATGAAGTCACCCATCGTCTGGATAGTATCAAGCAGCAATTGCACTCCATTTTCCAGAAAGCTCGCCAAGGTAGCCTGTTGCGTGACGGTATGCACTTGGTAATTGTCGGCAGACCCAATGCAGGCAAATCCAGCCTGCTGAATGCATTGGCCGGGCAGGAAACCGCCATCGTCACGGATATTGCCGGAACCACCCGCGATGTACTGCGTGAACGCATCAATCTGGATGGAATGCCCCTGCACATCGTCGACACTGCCGGTTTGCGTGACAGCGACGACCCGGTGGAAAAGATCGGCATCGAGCGTGCGTGGAAGGAAATCGAACGTGCTGACCTGATCCTGCTGCTGGTCGACGATACCCGCCATGATGAGCCGGAAAATGCCGACATCCTGGCACGGCTGCCCCCCCACCTGCCGCGCGTTACCGTGCATAACAAGATCGACCTCAGCGGCAAGCAACCCGGCAAACAGGGCGAACATATCTACATTTCCGCCAAACACGACCAGGGTATTGAAGCCTTGCGTGCTGAACTGAAAACCCGCATGGGTTATCAGGGCGAAGCGGAAGATACATTCATTGCCCGCCGCCGCCATTTGCAGGCACTGGAAGCCACCCAGGCGGCAGTCGGACGTGCCGAATTCCAGTTACGCGAATTCAATGCCGGTGAACTGATGGCGGAAGAGTTACGTCTCGCGCAGGACTCCCTCGGCCAGATTACCGGCAAATTTACCCCTGATGATTTGTTAGGGGAAATCTTCAGCTCTTTTTGCATTGGCAAGTAACCTATCCACTAGCTAGTGCAGGTAATGCAAAAAATTAGCTTCGTTGCAAAACTAACATAATGATTTTAATGAATTATGTTGCATAGATTGCAAACTAGCACAGATTGACACCAGCCAGTTTATGGCATACAAGTAGGCATACAAAACAACGTATACCAAGGACTGTATGCCAACCATCACCAAGCCACTGACACCCACCACGATAGGTAACTTGAAGCCGAAAGCAAGCCGCTACCCGAAGTCGGATGGCGGTTGTACCGGGCTGTTTATCGAAGTCATGCCGTCGGGTTCAAAAATCTGGCGTTACCGCTATACCCTGAATGGTGAACGGCAATCCCCCGTTACGATTGGCAGTTACCCCGAAATCAGCATAGAGGCGGCGCGTGAACGTGGGCGCAAGTATGCTGCACAAGTGCTGAAAGGCATTTCCCCGGTTGCAGATGCGAAAAAAGACCGTGGGGCGGCATTGGCGCTGGATTCGGTCAAGGTGTTTGCCCAGCATTGGTTTACGGAACAGATTGCAGACAAGTCGGAGGATTACCGCAAAAGCACCCTACGCACCTTGGAGAAAGACATTTACCCTGCGATTGGCAACAAACCGATGGGGGAAGTGACTTCAGGCGATGTGCTGGCGATTTGCGACAAGATCAAAGGTCGGGGTTCACCGCAAGCGGCATTGTTGGCGCGTAATGTCATCAAGCGTATGTACGATTACGCGATTGCACGGCAAGTTGCCACGATCAATCCGGCAAGCCTGTTGGTGGCGCGTTTTGTGGCGACACAAAGCAGCCGTGAACGGGTATTGTCGCCGGAAGAAATCGGTAAGGTCATGCGGGCAATTTATCTTTCGGATATGGCACGTCCCAACAAGCTGGCGTTACACCTGCTTTGCATAACGATGGTGCGTAAAAGCGAATTGCTCAAGGCGGAATGGTCAGAATTCGATTTTGAGGCGGCTATCTGGCGCATTCCGGCAGAGCGCATGAAGAAGGATAAGGAGCATTGGGTTTACCTTTCCACGCAAGCGGTCGGCTTGTTCAAGGAACTGAAAGCCTTGGCTACCAGTGAAACCTATGTGTTCCCGGCACGGCATGGGCGGATGGATAAGCCTATCTGCAAATCCACGCTGAATCAGGCTATCAAGATGCTGGATATGGATGTACAGCATTTCGTGTTGCATGACTTCCGGCGCACGGCTTCCACGCACTTGCATGAAATGGGAATGCCCAGCGATGCGATAGAAAAGGCACTGGCGCACGCTATTGGCGGTATCAAGGGCGTTTACAACCGGGCGCAGTATGCGGATGAACGTCGCAAGCTGTTACAGCTATGGGCGGATTTTGTGGATGCTCAGATAGAAAACGGGCGTACTGGCGTTATCGGCAACTTCTCTGTACACGACAATTTTCCTAATCAGCGGTTTTCAGCAGCAAGGTGACATTGCCATTTGCCTTGGCGATTAAGTTTGGAGGCCATAAAAACAGCA
>JBBIHI010000170.1:0-5814 GCA_037447095.1 Thiotrichaceae bacterium | reverse complement strand
GCAGGCATGACCGCATCCAGCCCCTGCGCCATCAGTTGCCGGAATGGCAACACATCCTCCTGCATGATGGCTGACAAACGTCTGTTGTCGCGCGGGATGTCGAGGTGCGAATCGGCCTCCACAAAACCATGGCCGGGGAAGTGCTTGCCAGTGGAAGCCATGCCTGCGGAGCGCATCCCTTCTATGTATGTCCCGGCCAGATCAGCGACGATCTCAGGTTGGCGGTTGAAAGAACGGTCGCCAATCACCCGGCTTACCCCGAAATCCAGATCCAGTACCGGCGCGAAACTGAAATCAACCCCGACTGCCCGCACTTCCGAGGCCATCAGCCAGCCTGCCAGCCGTGCCAGACGTCTTGCTTCCAGCGGATCATCAGCATATTGTTTACCAAGGCTTGCTACCGGCGGCAAACGGGTAAATTCCGGGCGGAAACGTTGCACCCTGCCCCCTTCATGGTCGACTGCCAACAGGATGTCACCTGCTGCTGCCTCACGTATGGCCTGCACCAGTTCCGTTACCTGCCGGGCTGATTCATAGTTGCGGGTAAACAGAATAAGCCCACCAACCATGGGGTTTTGCAACAAATCCACATCTTCATGCTCTAATTGTGTGCCTTGAATGTCGAGCATGACGGGGCCGATTGTCATTGTTTTCTCCTTTATCTCATGGTGAACCCTTGGAAAAGTATTGTATGAATTCACTGATAATCTAGCAAAAGGTACTTGCTTTCTGCCAATCAGAATATTATGATTTGCTTATATTAGATTTTCGTTATTAACCCACGCCGACGGGCGTATTTTCCGCTAGAGGTATATCTCATGAAACACACTAAAATTGCACTGATGGTTGCTCTCCTCGCTGCTTCCGGGGTTGCTTCCGCAAACTTCTTCGACGGCTTTGACAACGGTAACGGTATCGGTCAAGGCACTGGTAACGGCTCTGCCACTACCAGCGGTAACGGCAATGGCTACGGCAGCGGTAACGGCGATGCCAACGGCTGGGGTCGTGGCAAAGGCAACGCTGATGGCGATGTTGACTTCACCATCACGTTCAAAGGCAAAGGCAAAACCGACATGGATGCTGATACCGCAGCCCAAGGTCGTGGCAACACTGCTGCTAACCTGTACGGTAACGGCTACGGCTACGGCAATGGCTACAACAACATGTACGGCTACACCAACAGCTCATCCAACGGTGGCAACCCTTGGGGCGGTTACGGTATGCCTATGATGCAACAAGCGCCAATGATGGCTCCTGCCCAAGGCCAGGCTCCTGCCCAAGGCGCTGCTCCAATGATGTCTGGCTACCCGATGATGATGCCTTACGGCTATGGTATGCAACCAGCTCCTAGCTTCGAGCAAATCCAGAAGCAAATGGAAATGCAACGTGCACAAGCTGAAGCTTTCTTCAAGAAAATGGAAGAACAGCGTAAAGCCATGGCTGCTGCCCAACCTGCTGCTGCCGCTCCAGCAGCTACTGCTACTGCCGCTGCTCCGGCTGCTGCACCAGCCGCTCCTGCTGCTCCAGCAGCACCTGCCGCTGAAGCTGCTGCTCCTGCTGCAAAGTAATCGGGTTTAAAACCTGAAAGGAAAAGGCCGGTGTTAACCGGCCTTTTTTGTTGCCTCCACACATTCGCAGACCAGTTCCGGGCCACGGTAAATGAAGCCGCTGTATACCTGCACCAGACTCGCCCCCGCTTCCAGTTTTGCCAGCGCATCCGTACCCGACATAATGCCGCCTACCCCAATGATGGGAATGCTGCCAGCCATATCGGCGCGGAACTGACGGATCACTTCAGTCGAATGCCGGGTTAACGGCATCCCGCTCAGCCCACCCTGTTCATCCGCATGACGCAAACCCTGCACTGCCGATTTGTCGAGCGTGGTATTGGTCGCAATCAGTGCATCAATCTGTACGCTGGAAAACACACCCGCCATGTCACGGATTTCCGCTTCTGTCAGGTCAGGCGCAACCTTGACCGCCACCGGCACGTAACGCCCGTACTCCTGCGCCAGTTTGCCCTGTTCCCCGCGCAAGGTGGCCAACAGGTTTTTCAGGTCATCGCCGTATTGCAGCTTGCGCAGACCCGGCGTGTTCGGCGAGGAAATATTCACGGTAATGTAATGCGCGTGCGGGTATGCCTTGCGCAAACCAATCAGGTAATCATCCACCGCACGTTCAACCGGCGTATCAAAATTCTTGCCGATATTGATGCCCAGGATGCCCTGGTAACGGGCTTTGCGCACCTTTTCCAGCAGGTAGTCGATACCGTGGTTATTGAAACCCATGCGGTTGATGATGCCCTGGGCTTCCGGCAGACGGAACAGGCGCGGTTTGGGGTTCCCCGGTTGCGGGCGCGGTGTGACCGTACCGATTTCCAGAAAGCCAAACCCCAGTGCCGCCAGCGCGTCAATGTAGTCGCCGTTCTTGTCCAGCCCGGCAGCCAGACCGACCGGATTCGGAAAATCCATGCCCATGACTGTGACCGCTTTGCCGGGTATGGCCTGCGGTTTGCCCAGCAAACCGGTTTTGCCAGCCAGCTTCAAGGCATCCAGGGCAAGGTGATGGGAAGTTTCAGGAGGGAAGAGAAACAGCAGTTCTCGCAATAACTGGTACACGCAAAAATCCCCGGTCAGGAAAACCGGGGATTATAAGAAGGTTTAGCGGCTATTTTCCAGCGCTGCGATACGCTCTTCCAGCGGCGGGTGGGTCATGAACAGCTTGCGCAGACCCGTTCCCAGACCACCGGCAATACCAAACGCGGCCATTTCACCCGGCAAATCCTGCACCGCATGGGCCTGTTGCAGGCGCTTGAGGGCATTGATCATCTTGTTACGACCGGCCAGATCAGCCCCGGCAGCATCGGCACGGAATTCACGCCAGCGCGAGAACCACATGACCACCGCTGTCGCCAGGAAACTCAGGAAAATCTCTGCCACCATGGAACCAAGGTAATAACCCAAACCTACGCCGCTGTCTTCATCATCATTCCCACGCAGGAAACTGTCGATCGCCAGGCCGATGATCCGCGCAAAGATAATCACGAACGTATTCAGCACGCCTTGCAACAGGGTTTGTGTCACCATGTCGCCGTTGGCAACGTGGCCGATTTCATGCCCCAGCACCGCTTCCACCTCATCGGCAGTCATGTGGTCAAGCAAGCCCTGGCTAACCGCCACCAGTGCATGATTGCGGTTGGCACCTGTCGCAAACGCATTCGGGTCGGGGGAATAGAAAATGCCCACTTCCGGCATCCCGATGCCCGCCTTTTCAGCGTGACGGCGTACCGTTTCCACCAGCCAGCGTTCCTGCGCGGTATTGGGTGTTTCAATCAACTGCACGCCCATGCTGCGCTTGGCCATCCATTTGGACAGCAGCAGGCTCACGAAGGAACCGCCAAAACCGAAAATCACCGCCATGGTGAGGATGGCGCCCATGCTGCCACGGCTCATATCAATGCCAAACACGGCACCGATAATGCTCATGGTAATGGACAACACCACCATGATGGCCAGATTGGTCAGCACCAACAAGACAATTCGCATCATTTCTGTTCAACCTCTACGTTGGATGTTATGTGATGAATATTAGGCGACTTGGCCGCAGATTCAAGTTTCCCTTACGAAACCGTCATAATCTCCAGACCCGTAACATTTTGATAACCCTTGGGCAACAGCTTGCCACGCTTGGCACGTTCGGCGCGGTAGTCGTCCAGTTCCGCACCCTTGATGCTCTTGAACTGCTTGCCTGCCCGCACCACCAGCGTATCGCCCGGCGTCAGGATCACCGCATACAGCAGGGTTTCGCTGGCAATGCCCAGATCGTCCTTTTTCAGGCTGATCAGCTTGTTGCCCTTGCCTTTGGACAATACCGGCAAATCCTGCAAGCCGATCACCAGCAGGAAACCGGAAGATGACACCAGCGCCAGCGTGTCGGTTTCCACATTACCCACCAGCAGCGGCGGCAGGATGCCCACACCCTCGCCTGCGGTCAGCGTCACCTTGCCGGACTTGTTGCGGCTTTGCATGTCGGCGAGGGAACAGATGAAACCGTAGCCTTCCACCGACGACAGCAGGTACTGGTCACTATCCTTGCCCATCAGTGCGTAGTGGAACTGCGCCCCGGCGGGGGGTGACAGTTTGCCGGTCAGCGGTTCGCCCTGCCCACGCGCAGAAGGCAGGCCATTGGCGGGCAACGAATAGGTGCGCCCGGTGCTGTCGAGCAATACCACTGGCTGGCTGGAACGCCCGCGTGCGGCGGTGAGGAAACTGTCGCCCTGCTTGTAGCTGAGCGTGGCCGGGTCAATGTCATGCCCTTTGGCGGCACGGATCCAGCCCATTTTCGACACCACTACCGTAACCGGCTCGGAAGGGGCCAGCGCGGTTTCGTCCAGCACTTGCGCGGCAGCACGTTCCTTGAGCGGGGAACGGCGTTCGTCGCCGTACAGTCTGGCGTCTTCCTTCAACTCTTTGCGGATCAGGCTGGTCAGTTTCTTGTCGGAACCAAGCAATGACAACAGTTCTTCACGCTCTTGTGCCAACTCGTCCTGTTCGCCCCGGATTTTCATTTCTTCCAGCCGCGCCAGTTGGCGCAGTTTGGTGTCGAGGATGTAATCGGTCTGGATTTCGGTCAGGTCGAAACGTTTCATCAGCACCGCTTTCGGTTCGTCTTCGGTGCGGATGATGTGGATCACTTCGTCGAGGTTGAGGAAGGCGACCAGTAAGCCTGCCAACAGGTGCAGGCGCTTTTCCACCTTGTCCAGACGCCATTGCAGGCGGCGGGTGACGGTCTGACGGCGGAATGCCAGCCATTCCACCAGAATCTGGCGCAAGTCCTTGACCTGCGGGCGGCCATTGAGGCCGATCATGTTCATGTTGACGCGGTAACTACGCTCCAGGTCGGTGCTGGCGAACAGGTGCGACATGAGCATTTCCACATCCACGCGGTTGGAACGTGGCACGATGACGAGGCGCACTGGCTGTTCGTGGTCGGATTCGTCGCGCAAGTCTTCCACCAGCGGCAGTTTCTTGGCCTGCATCTGCGCGGCGATCTGTTCCAGCACCTTGCTGCCGGATACCTGATACGGCAATGCAGTGATCACGATGTCGCCGTCTTCGACTTCGTAGCGGGCACGCATCTTGAACGTGCCGTTACCCTTTTCGTACAGGCTGACGAAATCGGTTGCCGGGGTGATGATTTCGGCTTCGGTGGGGAAATCGGGCGCGGGGATGAACTGGCACAGTTCCGCCAGCGTGGCTGCCGGGTGGTCGAGCAGGTGGATGCAGGCATTGACCACTTCGCGCAGGTTGTGCGGCGGAATGTCGGTGGCCATGCCGACCGCGATGCCGGTCGCGCCATTCAACAGCACATTGGGCAGACGTGCGGGCAGGATGGCTGGCTCTTCCAGCGTACCGTCGAAGTTGGGAACCCAGTCAACCGTGCCTTGCCCCAGTTCCTGCAACAGCACCCTGGCGTAGGCGGTCAGGCGCGACTCGGTGTAACGCATGGCGGCGAAGGATTTCGGGTCGTCCTGCGAACCCCAGTTGCCCTGCCCGTCCACCAGCGTGTAGCGGTAGGAAAACGGCTGCGCCATCAGCACCATGGCTTCGTAGCAGGCCGAATCGCCGTGCGGGTGGAATTTACCCAGCACGTCACCGACGGTACGAGCCGATTTTTTGTGCTTGGAAGCAGCGGAAAGGCCGAGTTCCGACATGGCGTAGACGATGCGCCGCTGCACCGGCTTGAGGCCGTCGCCGAGGTGCGGCAGGGCGCGGTCGAGGATGACGTACATCGAGTAGTCGAGGTATGCCTTTT
>JBBIHI010000169.1:0-5862 GCA_037447095.1 Thiotrichaceae bacterium | reverse complement strand
AATACACCGACCCGTGCTTTACCCGAGGATTTGCGCGTAACGCTGCCGCGACTTTGCCCGGAAATAACCCTTGTCTGCATAAAAACCGGTATCTGCATTATCCCACCAGCCAGGAACCCCCAATACAGGCAGCGGTGTCAGATGCAGGGGTGACTGCAAGGCACCCTCTTGTAACGCTGCTGCCAGCCGCATGTCCAGATATGCCTGCTGTTCCTGCAACTCCAGGGTAAAGAAACCTTCCCCCACTTCCATCAACAGGGCATGGGCCGTCACCCCGACATACGGGGTCAGCATTTTCTCCAGCAAGGCATGGCCGACCACGAAACAGCCGATCCCAGCCCCCCAGGCAGCCCGTTCCGCGCAAAACAGGGCTTGCCAGTCAAAATCCAGCACATGCTGCAATAACTGGCGGCGGGTTGCGGCAATCACCACGCCGTTTTCATCAAACAGGGTCAGGGCATCACGTTGCGGAGTACGTAGCTTGCCGTGGCTGGCCAGATCAGCCGCATGTAAGGTACTGATGCCCACCTTGGTTTGCGGGTAAACAGCCCAGATCAGTGCATTCAGGAAATCATGCCAATTGGCAGGGCGGGTAGCCACAATACCGTGCTGGAAAATCCTGTCCTCGTAATACAACCCCAGGAAGGGGATTTGCCCATCCTGCGGCAAAAACCGCACCGGAACACCGTCACGCATAGCCAAACCTGCGGGCAACAAAGCCGTCAGGCTTGCGCAATCCGGCCAGTCAGCGAAGCGTTGCCACCTCTCAGCCTGTGGTAACTGACGGAAACAGATGTGGGTGCTGGCAAATGACGGGTTCCAACAATCGGGCATGGCATTGTCACAATAATAAAAGGGGTATTCTATACCCGCATGGAACATCACAACCACGCCGGTCTTGGGTTTATAATGGGCATCCACCCCCGAAAAATGGAGAATGCCATGCGCCTGCCCTTGCTGATTTCCCTGCTTGTCCTGCCCGGCATGGTGTATGCCGCTGATCTGGTTGGCACGGAAATCCCCCCTTATCCTGCCGGGCTGGATGAATCCGGTGGGGCTTGTGTTGGCGATTCACTCGGTACGGAACACGTCTGCGATTATTCCATTGGCACGCTGGTCAATGCCGACGAGGAAACCGCCTACATTTATGCCGGAAAATTCCTGCGCAACGACGACAAGGGGCTTGCTTACTGGAAAGTCACCGATGCCTTACCACAGTCCAAACTGGCAGAAGGCCACTACATCACCTATACCAGTTGCACCCAGGATGGCAAACCGGATTCAACCATTTTCGCCGAAGTCACCGGCAACAAGGATGTCGAAGCCTTCAAGGGCAAAGACATTGTGTGGGCATACCGCCTCGACCTGAAATCAGAAAAATTCGTCAAACTGGATGGCAAAGGGCTTGAATGTGTCAACGAAGAAGCCTTCGCCGACTAAATCTGCATGGAAATCCTGTTCCACGAATACGGTTCCATCGTCCACCAGAAATGGGGCTGGTTTTTGCTGGTCATGCTGGGCATTTCCGGCGGCAGCGGGCTGGAGATGCTGGTTCCGCTGTATTACAAGGACATTGCCAACCAACTGGCACTTGCCTATTCCCCATCAGGTTATGCCAGCGTCCTGCACAGTTTGTTGCAGGTAGGGTTGATGTACGGTGCCATCTGGCTGAGCTGGCGGACGCTGGAACTGGGCATGATCATGTTCCAGAGCTGGGGGCTGAACAAACTCGACAAGCGCTGTTTCGACGTGCTGGTGCAACAGCGGCAGTACTTTTTCGAGAACAATTTCGCAGGCAGCCTGGTCAAGCAGGCCAACCGTTTCATCAAGGCATTCGAGACCATTATTGACTGGCTGGTGATCGAGTTTTACGGCAGCCTGTTGCAGATTGGTGTTGCCTTCGTGCTGTTCTACCAGCAGCAACCGCGTTTCGCGCTGTATTTCCTGATCTGGGTGGTGCTGTTCCTCGGCTGGAGTACCGGCTATCTGGTGTGGAAACTGCGTTACGACCTGCGCGTGGCGGAAATGGATTCACGGCTGGGTGGCGCGTATTCCGACACTATCAACAATATTGCCATCATCAAGAGTTTCGCCCTCGAACAGCGCGAACGCAGCCATATCGCCGGACTGGCCGATGAAGCCTACCGCAAACGCAATGTGGCGTGGCTGCTGACCTTCGTTTCGTTTGCGGTGCAAAGCACGCTGGTGTTCGGTATCCAGTTGCTGCTGGTGTACTGGATGATTGGCCGTTGGCGGGATGGTACGTTTGCAATCGGCGAGTTTGTGCTGTTCCAGACCGTGCTGCTGATCCTGATCAAGCATTTGTGGGATTTCGGGATGAATTTCCGGCGCTTTTTCAACGTGCTGGCCGATGCGCGGGAAATGGCTGACGTGTTCCGCCAGACCGATCTGGAACAGGATCGTGAGGGGATGAATCCGCATGTCATTCGACAGGGCGACATCCGTTTTGAGCATGTTCAGTTTGCTTATAGAGGGGATGGGGTTCTTCCCGGCCTGTTTGAAGACTTCAACCTGCATATCCGCGCTGGAGAAAAGGTGGCATTGGTGGGCCATTCCGGCTCGGGCAAAACCTCGCTGACCAAACTGCTGTTCCGTTTCGTTGACCCGCAGCAAGGGCGCATCCTGCTGGATGGCACGGATGCGCAAAGCTTCACGCTGGCCTCCCTGCGCTCACAGATTTCGCTGGTTCCGCAGCAGCCGGAGCTGTTCCACCGCAGCATCCGCGACAATATCACCCTCGGCAAATCAGTCAGCGAAGCACAGTTACGCGAGGTAGCGGAACAGGCGGGTGCGCTGGATTTCATCGGCAAACTGCCGCAAGGCTTTGAAACCCTGGTCGGTGAACGTGGCGTGAAACTGTCCGGCGGGGAAAAACAGCGGGTAGCGATTGCACGCGCTTTCCTGGAACATGCGTCCATTGTGGTGCTGGACGAAGCCACCAGCGCACTGGATTCCCTGACCGAACAGCAAATCCAGCAGGCCATTTTTCAGTTGATTGCCAACAAGACGGCGATTGTGATTGCCCACCGCCTCGCCACCATCCTGCGCATGGATCGCATTATCGTGCTGGAAAACGGTGCCATCATTGAGCAGGGAACCCACGCCGAATTACTGGCACAGCGCGGGCGTTACTTTGAGATGTGGCAGCACCAGAGCGGTGAGTTCCTGGATGCCGATTAAGCGGCAGCCGTCACCCTGGCCTTGGCTTTCAGCCATTTCTCCAGTTTCTGCTGCAATTCATCAATCCTCACGGGTTTGGAAAGGTAATCGTTCATTCCGGCGGCGTAGCATTTTTCGTCATCGCCTTTCATGGTGTGTGCGGTCAGGGCAATAATCGGTAATTCCTGATAACGCGGGTTTTCCAGCTTGCGGATTTGCCGGGTTGCCTCGTAGCCGTCCATTTTCGGCATCTGGCAGTCCATCAATACAATGCCGTAGTCTTTTTGTTGCACCGCCTGCAAAGCCTCCTCCCCATTCAGGGCGCAATCCACATGCAGATAATCCAGTTTTTTCAGCATCGCCAACGCCACCTTCTGGTTGACCAGATGATCCTCGGTTAACAGGATACGGATACTGCTATCGGCTGATTCCCGCCCACTTGCCGCCTCACCCGCCGCTTCCGTTTGCGCCCCGGCTGGTATTGCCTGCAAACGCGACAAATAGCGCCGGATCAGGGAATGCTTGACCGGCTTGGCCAACAAATGAACCTGACGCCCGATACGCACCCTTTCCAGCAAGGTGATTTGCCTGCTGCTACCGTAAATGACAATCGGCGCGTGACTGTATTCACGTACCGATTTGATCAGGGTTAACACGCCCAGCGGATGATCCGGCTTGTGGTAAAACATATCGGCATCCAGCACGATGACATCGTAGGCAGCGTTCACTTCCAGCGTCACCAGCAAGTTGTTGAGTGAATCCACCGTCACCGGATCCATACCCCATTCGCGCATCTGCGCTTCATAGTAAGCATTCAGTAATGGTTTTGCACCCAGCAACAGCACCGACAAGTGACGGGAAACATCATGTTGCGTGCTGGGAATACTGACTTCCACGGTGATTGTCACCCAAAAACTGGAACCCACACCGACCTTGCTCAGCAAACCAACGTCCCCACCCATCAAATGGGCAAGCTGCTTGCTGATCGCCAGGCCCAGCCCCGTTCCGCCATGCTGACGGGTAACGGAACCATCCACCTGGGAGAAAGCGCTAAACAATTTGGCTTGTGCATCCTCGGAAATGCCACAGCCGGTATCTATCACATCAAAACGCAGTGGCTGTCTTTCACCTGCCAGGCAATACGCCAAATCCAGTGCGCTGATCTTGAGAATGACGTAACCCCGCTCGGTGAATTTAATGGCATTGTTCAGCAGGTTGATCAGTATCTGCCGCAAGCGCACCGGATCACCCACCACCGCTTGTGGCACATTGTGGTCAATGAAAAATGCCAGCTCAATTCCCTTGGTTTGCGCCGCATCTGCCAGCAAATCCATAATGCCTTCAATGGTCGGCAACAACTCGAAGGTGGTATTGCTGATGGAAAGCTTACCCGCTTCAATCTTGGAAAAATCGAGGATGTCGTTGATGATGCGCAGCAATGACTCCGCACTGTGTTGCACGGTACGTACCTGGTCACGCTGCTCACGGCTCAGTTTGCTGTCCAGCAACAGCTCGGTCATGCCAATCACCCCGTTCATGGGTGTGCGGATTTCATGGCTCATATTGGCCAGAAATTCTGACTTGAGGCGGGCGGACTCCAGTGCGGCATCACGGGCGTGGGCAAGCTCTTCCTGTGCCTGAATACGGTGGCTGACATCCCGGATGATGCCGGTAAACACCACGTTGTCACCCAGACGCGCCTCATTCACCGAAAGGTCAATCGGCAATATGGAACCATCCTTGCGCCACGCCGTCAACTGGCGGGGCCTGCCGATAATATGCTGCTCACCTGTCCCCAGATAACGCTGGATATAGCCGTCATGGGCATCATGGTGTTCACCCGCGATCAGGATATTGACATTCTGACCCAATAATTCCGCTGGTTCATACCCCAGGATCGGCACCACCGACTGGTTGGTCTCGATAATGATACCCTTGGAATTGATCACGATAATGGCATCCAGTACCGAATCAATAATGGTCTGGGTCTTGAGTTGGTTGGCCTTGAGGTCTTCCGCCAGCATTTCGCGTTCTTCGATACCCAATACCAGACGCTGGTTGGCCCGACGCGCACTTTCCTCAGCCACCCGCGAAGCCTTCAGGGAAGCCCGCAAGCTGCGCAAGGCCAGCATCAGCACCAACAACATGGCGACCCCAAGCCCAAACAGCATCAGGAAAGATTCCGTCATGGCTTTTTTGGCCGCCGTCTCAAAACCGCTGATAGGGCGGCTGACCTCCAATACGCCGCGCACATCGCCGACTTTCCAGTCGTGCTTGGGTGTTCCGGGGTAAGTATTATGGCAACCGACACAACTTTCCGTCAGGCGGTCTGCCCGCGCATAACGCAACACCATATCACCGGGTTTGCCCTCAAAACGCCACACAGCCTGGGAAGGATTCTGGCGTAACTCCCCCAATGCCCAACGTTCAAACTCATCATGTGCCCCACCATCTTTGCGCCAGGGGAAAGGCTTGTCGCTATAAAAACGTACCTTGTAATTACTGTCCTTGTTTTCAGTCAGGAATTTGGAGAAATCAATCATCATGGTCGCAGGCAGCGGCAAGGCATTCTTCTCTTCCAGATAATTATGTGTGATGGGTATACCATCAGCCTTGGCGCGGGGGACGAACTGTTCGGAATAGAATGTGCGGAAACGGGAAATGGATGAGGTGAACTGGCTG
>JBBIHI010000168.1:0-5886 GCA_037447095.1 Thiotrichaceae bacterium | reverse complement strand
TACGGGAAGCTGCCGGTTTCGCGGCATCGGCCTTATCCGTCGTTTTTTTGCTGACGGCTTTCCTGGTCGCTGGCTTTTTGGCTGGTTCCGTTGCTTCCGCATCATTGGCGGCGGCTTTCGTGTTGGCCTTTTTCGTGGTTTTGGCAGGTATGGCTGCGACAATCAGTGCATGGCATTCTTCCAGCGTAAAACTGTCAAGTTCACGGTCTTTGGGCAGCTTGGCATTGACCTTGCCCTGCTTGAGGAATGGCCCCCAACGACCCTTGAGGATTTGCAGGCCATCGCCGAAATCCCGCAACAGCTTTTCCGCATCCTTCTGCTTTTTCTCGGCAATCAGCTCCAGTGCCCGCGCCAAGGTAATGGTGTACGGGTCATCTTCCTTTTTCAGGGAAGCATATTCGCTGCCAAATTTCACATAAGGGCCGAAACGCCCGACATTGGTACTGACCGGCTTGCCATCTGCCGTTTCGCCAAGATGGCGTGGCAGCTTGAACAGTTCCAACGCCTGTTCCAGGTTAACCGAGTCCATTTTCATGCCTGGGCGCAGGCTGGCGAATGTGGGCTTTTCCTCGTCATCCTTGCTACCTATCTGCACAAAAGGCCCGAAACGCCCCATGCGCACCGATACCGGCTTGCCGCTGGCAGGGTCAGTGCCCAGCTCACGCGATTGCAGGACATCGCTGCGGTTGACGCTGCCCATCTTGTCGTCGACCAGCTTGTGGAACGGCTGCCAGAATGCATCCATGACTGGCACCCATTCCTTTTCCCCGCGTGAAATTTCATCCAGTTGGTCTTCCAGATTGGCGGTGAAATCGTAATCGACGTACTGGGTGAAATGCTCGGTCAGGAAACGGTTGACGATCCGCCCAATGTCAGTAGGGATGAAGCGACGGTTATCCAGCTCCACGTACTCACGCGACAGCAGGGTGGAAATGATGCTGGCGTAAGTAGAAGGCCGCCCGATACCGAACTCTTCCAGCGCCTTGACCAGCGAGGCTTCGGAATAGCGCGGTGGTGGTTCGGTGAAATGCTGCTCGGCGAGGATGTCGTGTAAGGTGACATTTTCCCCTTCCTCCAGCGGCGGCAACGGGTTTTCCTTTTCACTGGCGCGGTCATCCAGACCTTCCTCATACACCATCAGGAAACCGGGATCACGGATGGTGGAGCCGGACGCACGGAAGAAGCTGCCCGGTTCGGCCTGCAAATCCGCCGATACGGTATCCAGCGTGGCGTAAATCATTTGGCAGGCCACCGTCCGCTTCCAGATCAGCTCATACAAACGGAACTGTTCCTCACTGAGGAATGCCTTGACGCTTTCCGGTGTGCGCTTGGCTGAGGTCGGGCGAATCGCCTCATGCGCTTCCTGCGCATTTTTGGATTTGGTCTTGTAGAAATTCGGGCTGTCCGGCAGTTTTGGTTTGCCGTAACGTTCCCCAATCAGTTCACGCAATTCGGCAATCGCTTCATTGGCCAGATTGACCGAATCGGTACGCATGTAGGTAATCAGGCCAACCGTGCCGCCACTGCCGAGATCAATCCCTTCATACAACTGCTGGGCAATCCGCATCGCACGCTGGGTGGAAAAGCGCAGTTTGCGCACTGCTTCCTGTTGCAGGGTCGACGTGGTGAACGGCGGGGACGGGTAACGCTTGCGCTGTTTCTTCTCGACCTTGCTGACCAGCAGTTTGCCATTGGCGACCTTGAGCAAACGTTCGCGCACCGTGGTGGCGGAACCTTCATTGTTCAGGTCAAACTGGTCGAGTTTCTTGCCATCGAGGGTGTGCAAACGAGACGTGAACGCTTGTGCATCCTTCTCGTTCTGCGCGGTCATCGTCCAGTATTCCTGACGGACGAAGTTTTCGATTTCTTCCTCGCGCTCGACAATCAGCCGCAACGCCGGGCTTTGCACACGCCCGGCAGACAAGCCTTGCTTGATCTTGCGCCACAACAACGGGGAAAGGTTGAAACCCACCAGATAGTCCAGCGCCCGGCGTGCCTGTTGCGCATCCACCAGACTCAGCGCCAGCTCACGCGGATTCTGGATGGCTTCCTGAACCGCCCGTTTGGTAATTTCATGGAACACCACGCGGTGGACCGTTTTGTCCTTCAATGCCCCACGGTCTTTCAGCAGCTCATACAAATGCCAGGAAATGGCCTCGCCTTCGCGATCCGGGTCAGTTGCCAGATACAGGTTTTTGGCTTTCTTCAGGGCGCGGGCAATCGCATCGACGTGGCGCTGGTTGCGGTCGATGATTTCGTAACGCATGGCGTAATGGTTGTCCGGGTCGACAGCCCCTTCCTTGGGGATGAGGTCACGCACATGGCCGTAGGAAGCCAGCACTTCAAAGCCGCTACCCAGATACTTTTGGATGGTTTTTCCCTTCGCCGGAGACTCGACGATGACCAGATTCTCGCTCATTTATTTATATGTCCAGACAAGCTGCCTGCATCCTGATTTATCACAAGGCCGCATTTTATCCCCGGAAACTGGACAAAAGTAAAGTTTTGCAGACAACGGACAGTGAAATTACCCCTCCATCCCGTGATTTGCGGGGTATGCGCGGGCGCCCCTCAATGCAGGGAATGCGACTGCGTACCCTGAGCATGGGCAGTATGAGGCGTAGCACCGGATTCATCCTGGAAATAGACACGCAGCAAGTCTTCCGGCCTGACCTGGAGGGTTCTTGCCAGTTTGGCCAGGGTGGAAAGGCGCACTTCCCCAATATCCGCAACGGCAATCCGGTGCCAGGTCTGCCGGGAAACACCGGAGCGGCGGGCAGCCTCGGTTTTATTCAAATTCAAGGTTTTCAAACGCGACTGTAGATAAGATGCGAAACGTGCAGCAGACATGACACCCTCCCTCAAAACATGATATTGACTCCTGAGCCAAGTCTGCTGCGAAGGGCATTTTCCAACAAGGTAGGATTTCCTACCCTTCCTCATGCCATCAATCATCCGGCAGGAAAAAAAAGTATAAAAAATCTGCGATCTGTAAACCCCACGTTACACTTTTTCCTTTAGTCTCTAGCCATGATGTGTTCACGCGGTGGGTTTCACGCAAACAGGGGGCATGATTCCCACCCACCTTTTCCGTATGCCAGTCTGACTCCCTCAATGAACCCTCACTGGCATACTGGATGGCCGACTTCTAGAATGGGGTCGGCCTTTTTCTTTCTGCCTCATTCATCTTCATCATCATCCAGATGCCCATCTGAACGCTCGTCGTCATGCCGGGAAGGTTGTGCACCTGATTTTCCGTTATCACTACGCATTTCCTCCCGCAGGTTGCCGGTCAGCTCATTGATCGAGTTGCCCTTGAGGCCGACTTCGCTGAGCAGGGTTTCAATCAGGGGAACCTGGGCGCGGTAGCGCAAGGCACTGTCAACCACCTGGTCAGCCAGACTGGCATTGCCGGACGACGCATTGCCTTCCCCATTGCCCCGCCCGCCAATCGCCTGGTTCAGTCCATCAATGTGCATGATCTTGATGCCCTCGATGTTCTCGATGGGGCGCACGCTTTCACGGATGATATTGGGTAACTGCCTGACGATTTCCAGCTTGACCTGCATGGCAATCTGGTCGTTGGAAAGCAGGTTGGATGCCTCATTGAGCGCACGCTTGCCTGCCGCTTCGACTTCGTAACGGATTTGTGCTGCCTGCGCGGCAAGCTTTTCGGCATCGGCATTGGCTTCGGCAATGATGCGCTGGCGGCGGGCTTCCTTCTCGGCACTGATCAGCTCGATAATGCGGGCACGCTCGGCTTCGGCGCGTTCGCGGGCGGTACGGATTTCCTCGGAAATTTTTTCATACTCTGCCTTGACCTTGTTGGTTTCCATCCACGCCTGGGAGACTTCGCGTTCCAGTTCAGCCTGACGGATATTTGCCACCTGTTGTGCCTGCTCGATGGCCAGCTCCTTGTGGATGGTCAGCTCCTCAATCTTGCGCTGGGTGTCGGCATCGTTTTCAGCCTTTTGGCGCTTGCGCTCGTTTTGTGCCAGCACTTCCTCGTAATCGAGTTTTTCTTTCTGGATGGTGGCTTCAAGGTTTTTGTGCTTGATGGCAACCGCATTTTCCTGGGCAATGTGGTTGCGGTGCTTTTCATTGTCGGAAATGATGCGCTGGAGGATGGTCAGACCCCGCGCGTCAAACGAGTTGTTGGCATCGAAATAGCTGCGGTCGGTCTGGTCAAGCCGGGTCAGGGCAACCGATACCAGTTCCAGCCCATTCTTGCGGAACTCGGCATTCACGCACTCTTCCACGTTGTGCTCGAAGTCGGCGCGTTTGCGGTGCAGCTCATCCAGTTCCATCCCGGAAGCAACCGAACGCAGGGCGGCAACGCAGGGGGCTTCAAAGATTTCCTGCACCTTGCCCGGTTCCATTGTGCGCCTGCCCAAGGCACGGGCAGCGGTGCTGATCGCCTGTTCATCCGGGGAAACGCGCAGGAAAAATTCGGCGGTAACGTCCACCCGCAACGGGTCTTTCGTCACCAGCGCATGTTCCTGCTCACGGGTAATCTCGATGCGCATGGTTTTCATATTGATGGGCAGGACTTCATGCACGACCGGCAGCACCAGTGCCCCGCCACCCATGATGATATTTTCCCCCCAAAGTCCGGTACGGACATAGCAGGTGTCCTTTTGCGCACGGGTATAAAATGCTGCAAACAATCCGCCTACCAGCACCACCACAACCAGAACGGCGGCGGCAGCATATATGTAACTGTCCATGAATTTCCTTACCCCTGCTCGGCTATTTGATACCAGTCTGATTATAAACAGGAATCCGCAGGCTTGTCGGGGATTGTGGTAAAATCCATGGTATATGGAAGCGCGGGATACCCTTTATTTCAGTTATCAGGCGCTCCGGGCTTATCCGGGGCGTACCGCGCTGATCCTGCTGGCCATGAGCATCGGGGTTGCTGCCATCATCCTGCTGACCTCACTGGGGGAAGGCGCCCGCCGGTATGTGATCGGCCAGTTTCAGGGGCTGGGTTCCAACCTGTTGCTGGTCATGCCGGGGCGCACGGAAACCGCAGGTGCCGCCCCGCCGATACTTGGCACAACACCCCGCGATTTGACCCTGGACGATGCGCTTGCCCTGCAACGCAGTTCTGCCATCAAGGATGTTGCACCGATCATTTTCGGCGCTGCCCCCGTGTCGTTTGAATCACGCGAACGCGAAGTCAGCATCATGGGTTCCACACCCGCCCTGCTCAATGCCCGACAACTGGAACTGGCCATCGGCCAACCCTTACCGGATACCAACCCGCGTGTTGCCACCTCTGTCTGCCTGCTCGGGGAAACCGTGTGGAAAGAGCTGTTTGCCAACCGCAATGCGCTCGGTGAATGGGTGCGTATCGGCCAGTCCCGGTTCCGCGTGATTGGCGTGCTGGCTGGGAAGGGGCAATCACTGGGTTCCAACATGAACGATATGGTGGTCATCCCGGTTGCCAGCGCCCGCAACCTGTTCAATATGCCTTCCCTGTTCCAGATCGTCGTTACCGCCGAAAACCAGGACTTGCTGGATCAGGCCAAACGGGACATTGAAAACATCCTGCGCCAGCGCCATGACGGCGAGCAGGATGTCACCGTCATCCGTCAGGATTCCCTGATCAGCACTTTCGACAATATCCTCAATTCCCTCACCTGGGCATTGGGTGGAATTGCCGCCATCAGCCTGATCGTGGCGGGCATCCTGATCATGAACGTGATGCTGGTCGCGGTCAGCCAGCGCAAGGCGGAAATCGGCCTGCTCAAGGCGCTGGGCGCACCCACCCGCGAAGTGCTGCACCTGTTCCTGACCGAAGCAACCCTGCTGGCAAGCGCAGGTGGCAGCATTGGCCTGCTGCTGGGCTTGGGCGGCGTATTCGTCCTGAACCAGATGTTC
>JBBIHI010000167.1:0-5903 GCA_037447095.1 Thiotrichaceae bacterium | reverse complement strand
GCCAAATCCTGATCCATATCCTGGATGGCCACGCCCAGCCAGCCACGGCTGACCGTGCCCTTGGACTTGAGGTCGTCCACCACTTTCTTGACCACATTCACCGGAATGGCAAACGAAATGCCCATGTAACCGCCGCTACGGCTGTAAATCTGCGAATTCACCCCAACCACATGCCCGCCAAGATCGAACAACGGGCCACCGGAATTGCCCGGATTCACCGCCACATCGGTCTGGATAAACGGCACGTAAGTCCCGTCCGGCAAGCTGCGCGACAAGGCGCTGACAATGCCCTGGGTTGCGCTATGGTCAAGCCCGAAAGGTGCGCCGATGGCAACCACCCATTGCCCCACTTCCAGTGAGTCGGAATTGCCCATTTGTACTACGGGCAGGTTATCTGCCTTGATTTTCAGCAGAGCCACGTCACTGAGCTTGTCCGTGCCGACAATTTCCGCCGGAAGCTCACGTTTGTCCGGCAAGCCTACGGTGACAGTCCAAAATAGAGACGCCACATGGGCATTGGTCACGATGTAACCATCCGGGGAAACGATAAAGCCGGAACCTTCCGCATGCACCGGGCCTGAATCATCTTCGCCCTGCGGCAGGCCACGGAAGAAACGTTTCAGCTCCGGCGGCAATTCCAGATCATCGGGCAAACCGGACATTTTTCCTGCCCGTTTGCCTTCCACATTAATGCTCACCACTGCCGCACTGTTCTGCTTGATCAGTGTGGTCAACTCCGGTAAAGAGCCTGCCGCCACAACGGGTGCGGCGGCAGGTGGGGGAACGGCAGTTGCTGCCGTTGTCGGAGGGTTAACAGTTGCAGGCGTTTCGGCCATTGCTGGCCATAGCGCAGTCCCCAGCATGGCTGTACCCAGCAGCCCGGTCGCGGTTGCCAATGCCAGTCGGTTACGTTTGAACATGAAACACTTGCTCCTTTACGGATAATTCAACAATGCGCCCATTTTGCGGTACACAACATTACCGCAAGCTTGCAAACGCATTACGAAATATTCATGCAAACAATCGGTTTTACTCGCGCCCCGGCGCTTGAATGGCGTAAGCTATGCCCAATAATAAAAGCGCTATACTCCTACCAGCAGACAGAGGATGACTTATGGCCCATACACTAAAAAAGATCGTTGGTTTCGTTTTGTTATTTGTGACTATTGGCGTTGTCAGCCTGTCCTCCATCTTGCATCTGCTCCCACCCATCCTTTAGGAAACGCAACGCATGGCTTCTGCACAACGTTACGATGAAACCCTCCATACCGTGCGCTACGGCTTGAAAGGCATCCTGCTGTTTGTATTGCCCCTGCCCCTGCTGATCACGGTGATTGCTTCACTGCTGCGTGGGAGGGTCATGGATACCTTGGTGACTGGCGGCGTATTTGCTGCGTACATGATTGCGGCGAGCATCGCCCGGCAGGGTTTCAAGCTGCAAGGTGAATACGAACGCAGCAAACTGGCACGCGCACCTTCCACACCGTACAAAACCATCGCCGCGCTGTTTATCGGCGGGGCAAGCACAGTACTGGACTGGTGGACATCCAGCTTTGCCATCGGCTCCCTGTTGGGCGCAGCACTGGTCGGCGCGGCGGCTTTCCTCGGTTTTGCGCTGTATTACGGGCTTGACCCACGCAAGGACAAAACCGGCACGCTGTCACTCGGCGTTTCCCTGGAAGAAGTGCTGGATGCGTTGAAGGCCGCCAATGTCAAAATTGACGCCATCGACGCCGCCCGGCGCAATATCCATAACCCGGAATTCAATGCCCGCCTGCAACGCATTACCGACAAGGCGCGGGCAATCGTTTCCGGCATTGAGGATGACCCCGCGCGTCTGGACAGCGCCCGTAAATTCCTCAAGGTCTATCTGGACGGCACCCAGCGCGTCACCGAAGGCTATGCCCGCACCCACCAGGGGCCAGCCACCCCGGCAGCACTGGAAACCAATTTCAGCCGGGTGCTGGATTCCATTGAACAAACTTTCACTGAACAGCAGACCAAGCTACAGGAAAACAACCAGTTCGATCTCGACGTACAAATGCAAGTGCTGGAAACCCAGCTCAAACGCGAAGGCGTTATTTAAAACCAGAATGAATTCAGGAGATTACCATCATGAGTGAAACACAGGCCGCTACTGTCACCCAAACCATGCCCGCCACAATTCCGGGTACGGAACTTGCCCCTTCACCGGAAGTGAGCAGCGAACTGGTCGCTTACGAGCAGGCCGATGATACCCAAAAGCAACAAATCGAAAATGTCATCAACGAAATCGACATGAACGACCGCAGCAGCATCATGTTCTTCGGCACCAAGACCCAGGAACAGATGAATGCCATTTCCGAAAAAATGCTCGAAGGCGTCAAAAACAAGGATATTGGTGCGGCAGGTACAGCCCTGACCAGCATGATCACGGCCATCAAGGGGTTTGATGTTGACTCCCTCAACCCGAACGACGAGCCAAGCTGGTGGGACAAGCTGATCGGCAAGGCCAAGCCGGTTGCCGAATTCCTCAGCAAATACGAGGATGTACGCAAACAGATCGACTCCATCACCGACCAGATGGAAGACCACAAAACCCAGTTGCTGACCGACGTCATTACCCTCGACAAACTGTATGCAGCCAACCTGGATTTCTTCCACAACCTGGAAACCTACATCACTGCCGGAGCCGAAAAGCTACACCGCCTGGATACGGACGACATTCCCAAGCTGGCTGCTGATGCCGCTGTCAAAACTGACGATATGCTGATGGCGCAAAGCCTGCGTGACCTGCGTGCCGCCCGTGATGACCTCGAACGCCGCGTTTACGACCTGCGCCTGACCCGTCAGGTGGCGATGCAAAGCCTGCCGAGCATCCGGCTGGTACAGGAAAACGACAAAACCCTGATCAACAAGATCAATTCCACCCTGATCAACACCGTTCCGCTGTGGAAAAACCAGTTGGCGCAAGCTGTCACCATCTTCCGCATGAGCGACGCTGCCAAGGTGGTCAAGGAAGCGGGCGACCTGACCAATGAACTGCTGGAAAAGAACGCCGAAACCCTGCGTCTGGGCAACGAAGAAACCCGCAAACAGATGGAACGTGGCGTGTTCGACATCGAGTCGGTCAAGAAAGCCAACCAGACCCTGATCGACACCATCAACGATTCACTACGCATTGCCGATGAAGGCAAGGCCATGCGTGCCAAGGCGGAAGGCGAACTCCAGACCATGGAAAGCAACTTGCGCGAAGCCCTGATTGCTGCCAAAGCCAAAGCAGACGCCACCCCGAAGGCAGGAGCATAATATGGGATTATGGGACAAACTGATGGGTGAATTCGTCGATGTCATTGAATGGACTGACGACACCAGCGACACCATGGTTTACCGCTTCGAGCGGCAGGGCAACGAAATCAAGTACGGTGCAAAACTCACCGTGCGTGAATCGCAGACCGCGATTTTCGTCAATGAAGGCGAAGTCGCCGACGTACTCGGCCCTGGCCTGTATGTGTTGGAAACCAAAAACCTGCCGCTGCTTTCCACCCTGCAACACTGGGATCACGGCTTTCAAAGCCCGTTCAAGGCAGAAGTCTATTTCTTCAACACCAAGCAGTTCACCAACCTGAAATGGGGAACCCGTAACCCGGTAATGGTGCGTGACAGCGAGTTCGGCGGGGTACGTTTGCGTGCCTTCGGGACTTACGCCATCCGCATTGCCGATGCCCGCAAATTCATGCAGGAAATCATGGGTACGGATGGACATTTCACCGTCGATGAAATCAGCGACCAGTTGCGCAACCTGATCGTTACCCGTTTCAGCAGCGTGGCTGCCGGGGCGAATATCCCGGTGCTCGACATGGCGGCGAATTACGAGCAGCTTGGGCAATTCATCACCCAGAAAATCTCCCCCGAGTTTGAAAGCTATGGCCTGAAGCTGACCTCAGTGCTGGTGGAAAACGTTTCCCTGCCGACCGAAGTGGAAGAAGCCCTCGACAAGCGCACCAGCATGGGCGTGATCGGCAATCTTGACCAGTACCTGCAATTCCAGACCGCGCAAAGCATCGGCAACGGCAATGGCAACAGCGCACTGGACATGGGCATGGGTTTCGCGGTTGCCAACAAAATGGCGGAAGCGCTCAACAAGCCTGCCGCCGCTGCACCGCCGCCCTTGCCGGACAGCAACTGGCACGTGGCCTTGGGGCAAACCTCCAGCGGCCCGCATAACCTGCAACAATTACAGCAGATGGTACATGATGGGCGGCTGACCGATGCAACCCTGGTCTGGCAAGCAGGCATGGCCAACTGGCAGGCTGCCGGGTCTATCTCAGCACTGGCAGGGCTGTTTGCTGCGGCAGAAGTGCCACCACCGATACCACCTGCGATTCCGCCACAAAACTGAGCGTAAAACAGGGCTGACATGGCGGAAAACAACAACCAACAGCATTTTCCTTGCGAGCAGTGCGGTGCTGATTTGCTTTACCAACCGGGTACGGATACCTTGCGGTGTACGTACTGCGGCTTTGAAAACCATATCCACCAGCGCAGCGAGCCAATCCGGGAATACAATTTCGAGCAGGCGTTACAGGCTATCGAGCAAACCAAGCTGCGCCCACTGGATAATACCCAGGTGATCAAATGCCCGAACTGTGCCGCCATTTTCGAGCTGAAGCCCAACTACCACGCCGGTGACTGCCCATTCTGTGGCACGCCGGTCGTGACCGGTACGGAACAGGCACGCCTGTTCCAGCCCAAATCCCTGTTGCCATTCGTGGTGGACGAAAAAGGGGCGCGGGCAGCTTTCGACAAATGGATTGGCAGTTTGTGGTTTGCGCCTTCCGCACTGAAAGACAAGGCACGGCGGGATGAAAAACTGCTGGGCATTTACATCCCTTACTGGACATTTGACAGCCATACCGACACCTTCTACCGGGGCGAGCGCGGTACAGTCTATTACGTGCAGCAGGTCGTAACGGTCATTGTGGATGGACAACCACGCCAGCAGGTGCAAAACGTTCCGCAAATACGCTGGACACCGGTCAGTGGCCGGGTCAGGCTGTTTTTCGACGATGTACTGGTGGGGGCAACGCATACCCTGCCCCGCGCCATCCTTGACCGGCTGGAGCCTTGGGATTTGCCCAACCTTGTTCCCTACGATGAAAGCTACCTGAGCGGCTTCCAGAGTGAGCTATACCAGATTGATTTGAACACAGGCTTCGAAGAAGCCCGCCAGATCATGGATGGACGGATTTATCAGGCGGTACTCAGTGATATTGGCGGCGACCAGCAGCGGGTAGCCAACCTGCAAACCGAACATTCGGCGCGTACTTTCAAACACCTGTTGCTGCCGGTGTGGTCGGCGGCATTCCGTTACAGTGGCAATACCTACCGCTTCGTCGTCAATGGGCGTAACGGCAAGACCCAGGGCGAACGCCCGTACAGCATCGTCAAGATTGTGCTGACCGTCTTGCTGGCTGCCAGCCTGTTGGGTGGTGCCGGGTATTACCTGAAACAAACCGGCGTTCTGGATCAGGCGCTGCAACAGGGGCTTGATTCGGGGTATCCGGCTTACCCGGCATCCTATCCGCGCAGTTACCCGCGCTACCCAAGCAACCCTTACCGTTACACCTACCCGAAACGTTACTCCCGCTAAACGCCATAGACCTGCTGCATCAAACGTAACTGTTCAAGCATTTGCCATGGGACATCCAGAAACAGGGTTACGTCGCGGTGCGCGGTGTGTTGTTGCAGGTATTCAAATAGTTCACGTAATGCCAGGGCGGAATACATTCGGGGTGAACGGATCAGGCCAACCTGTGCCTCCGCCCCGGCAGGCATTTCTGCCAGCCAATGGCCTGTCGGCAGGATATGGGCAGGCAATGCCCCCTGACACTCCGCCGCAACTGCACCCCAGGCATCGGCAT
>JBBIHI010000166.1:0-6017 GCA_037447095.1 Thiotrichaceae bacterium | reverse complement strand
AACTTGCGGGACTGGCACACAGTCAGGGCTGCGGTCAGGGTGGTCTTGCCGTGGTCGACGTGGCCGATTGTACCTACGTTTACGTGCGGCTTCGTGCGCTCAAATTTACCTTTTGCCATCTTTGGAAACCCCTGGAATTAAGGATTAATAACTTGGTGCTCTTGGGCAGACTCGAACTGCCGACCTCGTCCTTACCAAGGACGCGCTCTACCACCTGAGCTACAAGAGCGTAAATTTTTAAACGACTCAGCCACACAGTGGAGCGGGTGATGGGAATCGAACCCACACCATCAGCTTGGAAGGCTGAGGTTCTACCATTGAACTACACCCGCCTATCTTTCACGACCGAAGCATGAAAAGCTGAACGTGCAAACCAAATCAAAATGGTGGAGGGGGAAGGATTCGAACCTTCGAAGGCAGAGCCAACAGATTTACAGTCTGTCCCCTTTGACCGCTCGGGAACCCCTCCGACTGGAAAGGGGGGCATTTTGATCGAATCCCCACCTGATGTCAACAATGAAAAAGCATAAATCCTGCATTATTTTTACCTGCCAAAATACTGGCAGAAACACGCTGTTACGGCCCTAACGGGCCTTTGTTTGTATCCACTTTATAAATCAGGTCGATACCATGATGCACGCCGGATTTCGCTTCAATCTGCAAGCGCTTGTTGACCTGATAGGTCAGGGCAATCTGTTGCAGGGAATCAAACAGGCTGACGATATAACGCACATACAAACGCGGCCCCAAGCGTTTACCCAGCGCCACTTCACTTTGTGAGAAATCGCCATTATTGCTTTTGACCCCCAGTTCATCCAGCCCAAGGCTACCACCCAGTTGCTGCACCAGACCTTCACCGCCGGTGATCCCAAACTGCGTAACCGCACCAATCAGCAAGGATGACTGGTCGCCACTGACCCCTGACATGGCCCGCCCGGTCAACAAATAACTGAGGGTGTCACTTTGCGTCTGTTGCGGATTGGAAAACAGGGTGGATTCCGGTTTCCGCACCGTACCAGCAAGCTCAATCCCCACTTTGATGTCGCCTTGCTCCACTTCACGCACAGCCCGCACATCCAGCCCCGGATTATCCAGCGCCCCATTGAACAACAGCCGCCCCCGTTCGATTGTGAGCTTTTGCCCATAAGCCTTGTAAAAACCGTTGGCAACACTCAATACACCTTGCGCAACAATATCCTGACGGTTACGCAAAACCTGTAGTTTGCCTTGCAGATTGGCATCCAGCCCGAAACCAACAAACTTCACCTTGTCGCCCAGCTCAATGCTGACATTCGGGTAAATATCCAACGGCGCTTCCCGTACAACTGCCGTTTTTTGCTGCTGTGCTGCCCGCCGCCCGACAATAACCACATCTTCGGAAACCGTACTGGCTGTTTGCGGAATTTCACGCAGGCTGACCGTACTTTCCGGGATCAGCAAACGCCCCGTGACATCCACACGCCCCGGCGACAGGCTGAATTTCAGGTCGGGCGAAACAAACGCCTGGATTTCATGGGTATCCATCAGCTTCAGGTTATTGCCTTGCAGGTTGACCTCCGCCTGCCACTGCGGCAACCGCGCCAGGGACAGCGAACCACTGGCATTCAGGACGCCTGTCCCCGCCCGTGCGGAACCTGTGATAACCGCCCGATCCCCACCATTGGATTGCATATTCAGGCTGATCGCATCCAGTGTTACACCCGCCTCGGGCAAGTGCACCTGCCCGTTACCCAGATGCACCACACCATTCACCGCTGGCTTGCCCCACAGCCCGGCAATATGGACATTTCCCGTCACTTCACCCTTCAACTGGTCGATCTGGGTGGAAAATTTTTCCAGCCAGCCAATATCCGGGACACTGGCCCTAACATCCATGTCGATCCTGTGCCGACCATCCTGCGGCGAAAGTTCCACCCGACCGTCTGCACGCAAGCTGCCACGGTTCACAATATCCAGTTGCGCCTGCACATTGGCCCGCCGGTCATTCAGGTCGACATCGGCACGGGCGTTGGTATATTGCAGGTTTTCCACCTTACCCTTGCCATCACGCAGGGCAATGCTGCTATCCGGCAGGCGCAAGGCAAGTTTCCCCACCGGTTTGCCTGCACGTTGCGCAAACTGGTAATCTGCATTGGCATTCCCCGACAGGCTGATATTGTCCGGCAACCACGGGCGCAGCATGACCAGCGGAACCTGTTGCAGCGTACCATTGATACTGAAACCAGTGCCCTGCGACCAGGCCGGTTTGCCACAGGCTTTCATTCCCCGGCCTGCCAGACAGACTTCCGAACTGCTGAATGCATTCGCCGAGGCACTGATATTGGTCGCACCCGCCATATCCCAGTTACCGGCGGGCGTATCGTGCAGGGAAAGGTTTTGCACACGGCCTTGCCACTGCTGGTTCTTCCAGCCACCCGCAGCCACAAGGTCGGCCTTGCCTTCCGCATGGACAATCTGCGCCGTCAATTTGTGGTTTTCGATACTGCCCTGCCCGTCCAGCTTGAGGGATTTGATCTCGGTGGAACCACTTTTCAGCGCCTGCAACATACCCTTGATGTCGTAGTTCCCGCCTTCCTGACTAGCCTGCACGTCCAGCGAAGCAAGGCTGTAATCCTGGTAACGCAAGGCATTGCCTTTCAAGTTGGCCTGAATTTGCGGCTTGGCCAGTACGCCCTTGAAAATACCCTCACCCTGCAAACTCCCACCCAACCCTTTCCAGGCATTGGCAAGGTTTTTTGCATCCACTTTCCAGTGCAGGTCGAAAGGCTCGGACGCCTGCCCGGAAACATCCAGACGGTTATCGCCAGACTGGATGACCACATCCTGCGCCGCCAGTTTCTGCTTGCCCCAGTCGAGAATCCCCTTGGCTTGCAGGTCATAACCTTCCACCTTACCTGATAGCCCTTGTATCGCCACTTGTAACTGCGAACCATCAGGCAGACCACCCAGATGGCCACTGCCTTTGGCATTGCCATGGATTTGGGGGTAAAGCTGTTCCAGCTTTGGGGCATCCAGTTGCCAGTCCACGTCAATCCGGTCAGTTGCCTGCCCGTGCGCCTGCAAACGGTTGTCACCGACCCTGGCATCCAATGCCTGTAGGGCAAGCGCCTTGCCGTTCCATTCCCCCTTGCCGGTCACATCCAGCGGGTATTCCCCCAGCTTGCCTTTTAACTGCCCAAGATCAAGGCTGAACACCCCGTCACGGGCTTGCCCACTGAGCCTGACATCATGCAACTGCGCCACCTGCTGTTTGCCCTGCCATACCTCAATGCTGTCAACCACCACCTGCGGCGCATCAACCTTGAACGGCAACAGGATGACAGGAATGCCCGGATGGCCGGACTGTCTGGTGGCATCCGTTGTATCAAGCCGCACAACCAGTTTACCGGCCTGCAAGCGTTCCACCCGCAAGGTCGGCAACACTGCGACATCAACTTCACTTTTCATTGCCACATCACTGGCTTCGACGTTTACCCCCTCCGCCTGCCAGCGCAGGTGTTTGATGGAAATGCCGCGCACCAGCGCCCCATCCACACCGTCCAGTTTCAGCCCATCGACCAGATGCTGGGCAGTGTTACCCAGCAAACGTGTACCCGCCCCACTGGTTGCCAAAAAAGCTGTCAAGGCCACTGCAAACAGCAGGATCAGCAGCAAGACATACAACGGGTGAACCAGCAGGTACTTCAGCAGCTTTTTCACAGGTCAGGCCCCAGACTGAAATAGAAATGGGCATCCCTGGTATTGCCCTTGGGCACAGCAATATCAGCCCGTACCGCCCCCAATGGGGATTTCCAGCGCACCCCAACACCCATTGCTCTTCCGATCTTCATGTTGGCCGGATGATTAAACGCATTTCCGGCATCCACGAAAGCCGCCGCGCTCCATTTGTCTTGCAGGGGATGCTCGTATTCCAGGCTGGTGGTCAACAGATGCTTGCCACCCACCACCTCCCCGGCGGCATTCTTTTCCCCCAGTGACTCGAAATCATAGCCTCGCACCGAACTTTGCCCACCCGCGAAAAAGCGCAGGGATTTCGGCAAATTATCAAAATTACGGGTTTGTGTTGTGCCTGCCGTTCCCTGTGCAATCACCTTGCCCTGGTTATCAAAAGTATACAGGTACTTGCCCTGTACCTTTTCCTGGGTAACGCTCTGGTCACTCAACACGCCTTTTTGCGCCCCCTGCACCTCAGCAGACACCATCCAGCCCTTGCTGGGGAATAGTGCATCATCGGCTTTGACCTTCTTGACCCTCGCCCCCAACAGGGTCAGTTGGGAACGGGTCGCGGGGTCGCCCTTCACCTGGGTCTTTTCATCCAGGTAATTGATGAAAACGGTTTGCTGCCAATCACTATCACTACGGCGGTTGTAATCAACCGAGGTTTTGAAAGCGGTACTCTTGATGTCGTTATTGTCACTTTTCTTCCAGCCAATGGAGGTACTGGTGTATTCGTGTTCGGGCTTGAACAACGGAACCTTGTAGGTTGCCTCGACCGATTGCTCCTGCTGCGCAACCACAGCCTTGGTATCCAGTGAATGGCCTTTGGCATTGACCCAGTGGATGGTCATGCCGGTTTCGGTGCGGAAGCCGGTATCCGTGCCATAGCCCAATTTCCCGGCATAGGTATAGCGCTTGCCGCGCACCGCATTGATTCCCACCGGCACTTCGCCATTGGCCACATGCTGGTGGTCGCTGCGCACCTGCACATCACTGTAATAACCGCTGCCTTCCAGCAATCGCTGCTGCTCCAGCACCTTGGCCACATCGTAAACATCACCCTTGCGCACCCGCAGGAAACGCTGGAGATGCTGCTGGTCGAGCACATCCTGCTGCACCGCTACGTCACCCACCCGGTAACGCTTGCCGGTATCAAAATGCAAGGCAACCTGCGCCTGCCGTGTGTCCGGGTCAACCCGTATTTCACGGGTAATGAAACTGGCGTCAAAAAACCCCAGATTACTGGCTGCCCTGGTCAAACTGTCCTTGAAATCCTTGTACTTTTGCTGCACCAGCACGTCACCGGACTGGTAAGGCGGTTGCGCCACAATGTCGCGGAAAGCATCGAGATTTTGCCCCTCACCCGTCACCTGAACCTGGACTTGCGTCACCTTGACCGGTTCACCGGGCTGTACGGCAATATTCAGCGCCAGACAATTGGCCTGCCGGGAAGGGGTAATCTGGTAATGGGCATCGAAATAGCCCATGGCTTCTGCCGCTTCCTGCAATTTCTCATCGGCAGACTCGACAAAATGCTCAACACGATCACTTGGGGCATCACATTGCAGGTTACGCAGGGAAGGCAACAATGCCCGCATATTCCCTGCCAATGCATCGTCAGCACCCTGGATATTGACCTTGACCGGGGACTCCGGGGCAGCTTCCGGCTCTTCCCTGGCCTGCTGGAAAAAGGCTGCTGATGCTGCCGGATACGCCCCCAGCAAACACAAGCCCCATACCAATTGCTTCATTCTGGCTCCTGACTACTGCGCCTTAACATAATAATTTCAATGATTGTAGCCTAACGCCCCCATCCGAAAATGAACAATCATCCGCAATCCAGCGCCCTTTATGCCAGATCGGGGCTTTATTGCTCAAATGCCCAACGCAAGATCGCGTCGTGCACCCCGCGTCCACCACCTTGCGCATTGCCGCCATTGTGCTGCAACACCACCACCAGCCGCTTGCCGCTGCGGGTCAGCATATACCCGGCAATGGCGGTTGCGTCACGCAAAGTACCGGTTTTCATGTGGCTGCGCCCGCGCAGGTCATCCTTGTTAAAGCGGGTTGCCAGCGTACCGTCTTCGCCCAGCACCGGCATGGAAGCCATGAACTCAGGCATGTACGGGTCGCGCCACGCCGTTTCCAGCAACATCCCCAACTGGCGGGCTGTGACCTTGGCCTGACGGGAAAGGCCGGAACCGTTTTCCACTACCATGCCGGTATAATCAATGCCAGCATCCTTCAAGACCTGGGCAATGGCAGCGCGGCCTTTTTCCAGCGTGGCCGGTTCGCCCCCC
>JBBIHI010000165.1:0-6022 GCA_037447095.1 Thiotrichaceae bacterium | reverse complement strand
TCACGATGCGCTTGTTTTTGCCAAAGCCGGTGAAATAGGCATTGCCATGTGCAGAGCGGCGCGAACCATCCATTACAAACACACCATTGCTGTTAAAGCCAGTGCGCTTGAGCAAGGCAGCCAGCCGTTGCGCCACTTCACCCTCTTCCAGCGGGCTGAACTTGTTGAACAACGGGGCAATGAAACGCGGGTATGCCCAGGTCATCAGCAGGGAAAAGCCGGTCAAAGTAGCCCAGGCGTACACCCACCACAGCTTGCCTGCCGAATCCATCAGCCACAGGATCAACAGGGTCAGCGGCACACCCAGCAACAACATCAGCGCAGC
Organism: Thiotrichaceae bacterium; assembly: GCA_037447095.1. GTDB lineage: Bacteria > Pseudomonadota > Gammaproteobacteria > Thiotrichales > Thiotrichaceae > Thiothrix. Next base: position 5,697 of record JBBIHI010000165.1, on the reverse strand, counting down.
GCCTTTCAACAGGTCACTGACAAAGGTCAGCAGTGTAGTCTTGTTGAAACCGAAGCGTTCCTCCAGCACAAACGTGCGGTACAACGACATCGGCAAATCCAGCACCGTACCGATCAGCAAAGTGCTCACCATCACCGCCGTACCGGTATATAAGCTACTCCAACCTGCATGACGCCACAGCCCATCCAGCCACGCCAGCCCCCCGCCCAGCGTCCAGAACAGCAGGATGGCAAGATTCACCAGCACATCGACACGCCCCAGCGAGCCTTTTGCCAGCGTATAATCAGCCGCCTTCTGGTGCTCCTCCAGCGTCACCTTGTCGGCAAAAGCACCCGGAACCGCCCCGCGATTCGCCGCGACATGCTGTTTCTGACGCAGCGACAGGTATAACTGCACCAGTACCGAGGCGAACAGGAAAACGAGGAAAATGACAGTAAAGGTTTGCATAATGTTTCTGCTAATATCCCTATTCTTTTATAAAAGTCTAAGCAAGTGTAACCCAGGCAGCAAAATACTATGAGCGTAAATCAGGAAAATCTGATCTGGATTGATCTGGAAATGACCGGACTGGACAGTTTCAACGATGTCATTATCGAAATTGCCACCCTCGTGACCGACAAGCACCTCAACATTCTGGCCGAAGGCCCGGTCATCGCCATTCATCAGGCAGACGAAACACTGGCGAAAATGGATGACTGGAACCAGAAGCAACACGGCGGTTCCGGCCTGGTTGCCCGCGTCAAAAGCAGTGAGTGGCGTGAAAAGCAAGCGGAACAGGCAACCCTGGATTTCCTGAAACAGTACCTCCCGCCCGGCGCATCACCCATGTGCGGTAACAGCATTTGTCAGGATCGCCGTTTCCTCGCCAGACACATGCCGGAACTGGAAAGGTTTTTCCATTACCGCAACCTGGATGTCAGCACCCTCAAGGAACTTGCCAACCGCTGGAAACCCGGCCTTGCAGACGGTCTCAAGAAGGAATCCAGACACCTGGCCATGGATGACATCCGCGACTCCATCGCCGAACTGGCCTACTACCGCGAGCATTTCATCCGGCTGTAGGAAACGGCTCAATCGTACTCGGTATCTTTCCAGATACGCAGCACAGCAAACACATCCGCCGGGGTCTGGGTTTCCCGCCCGGCAATTTCCTCGGCCTTGACGATCACTTCAGGGATATGGGTACGCAGGAAAGGGTTGGTGTCGAACTCGTGCCCCAGCTCAAACGGCACGGTCGCACGGCCTGCATCCAGCAATTCCCAGCATTCCTGCAAACGCACTTCCAACGCCGGATTATCCGGCTCCACCCATTTGGCGAAGCCGATATTGTCCACCGTGTATTCGTGGGCGCAGTACACCAGGGTTTCCGCAGGCAATCGGGCAATCTTTTGCAGGGAATCGTGCAGGTCGTGCAGCGTCCCGTCAAACACCCGCCCGCAACCGTTGCCAAACAGGGTGTCACCGCAGAACAGGCTGCCTTCGCCGTAATAGGCAATGTGCCCGGCGGTATGCCCCGGCACATCCAGCACATCAAAACTTAGCCCCAGTTGCTCCAGCACCACTTTCTGCCCCTCACCCAAGGCACGGGTCATGCCGGGAACCATTTCACGGGCAGGGCCATATACCGGCAGGCCGGGATACGTTTCCAGCAGTTTTTCAATCCCGCCCACATGGTCACGGTGATAATGGGTAATCAGGATTGCCACGGGTTGCATGTCACGCCGCTGCAACTCGTCAATGACCGGCACAGCATCGCCCGGATCAACAATTGCCGCGAACTTGCGCCCTTCATTGCTGACCAACCAAATGTAATTGTCTGTAAAGGCTGCTACCGGAATTACCTGAATCATAAGACACCTCAACACTACCCAACCTGCGCCTGATTTTAACTATAGCCCGACCATGCTTATAATTACACATTTACCAACGACCGTGGCAGATTTTCAGATGAAGACCAGCAAAGGCCAACTCTATATTGTTTCCGCACCTTCGGGGGCAGGCAAATCCAGCCTGCTGAACAATCTGCGCGGACACTTGCCGGATGTAACCATCTCGGTTTCCACCACTACCCGCCAGCCACGCCCCGGCGAACAGGATGGCGTGCATTACCATTTCACCAGCGTGGAGGCGTTTCGCCAGCAGGCTGAGGCAGGCAACTTCCTCGAATACGCGCAGGTGTTTGACAATTATTACGGCACATCGCGCCTGACGGTAAACACCCTGCTGGAATCCGGCAAGGATGTGATCCTCGAAATTGACTGGCAAGGCGCCCGGCAGGTACGTGAGCAGGCGGAAAGCGTTATCAGCATTTTCATCCTCCCCCCTTCCGTAGCCGCCTTGCAGGATCGGTTGCGTGGGCGTGGCCAGGATAGCGAGGAAACCATCCAGCGGCGGATGCGGGATGCGCAGCGTGAAATGTCGCACTATCCTGAATACGATTACCTCGTCATTAATGATGCATTTGACGTTGCCGTGGAGGAGCTTGCCTGCATTTTCCGTAGCGAACGCCTGAAACGGGCACACCAAACCCAGCAACACCAAGCCTTACTGGACGCATTGGCCAGTTAAGGTGGGCTTCCAAATTAACACTATTGAACGAGGGCTAAACATACCGATGAGTAAATTTAAACACTACCTGACCCTGACACTGATGACCGGGGCACTGACACTGTTTTTCGCCGCAAGCTACCCAACCACCGCTGAAGCCAATAGCCATAAGGCCAGGGTAACGCATAGCAGCAAGAAACATAAACAGGCAGCACACACATCCGCTGCCCCGCAAGCTATTGTGTGCGCCATCCGCCAGCATGGCAAACGTTACCGGCGCGGTGGCTCCAGTCCAAACACAGGTTTTGATTGCAGCGGCCTGACCCAGTATGCCTTCCGCCAGGGCAACGGAACACACATTCCACGTACCGCAGCAGCGCAATATCAGGCAGCCAGCAAAATTTCCCGCACAGCAGCACGTCCGGGTGATCTGGTCTTTTTCCAGACCCGTGGCAGACACATCGGGCATGTAGGCATTTATCTGGGCAATGGAAAATTCGTCCACGCCCCACGCCCTGGCAAGGCAGTCACCACAGAAGCCCTGTCAGGTTACTGGAGCAAACATCTGGTCGGGTTCGGACGGATTGCGGGCAAACACTGAGCAAAGTGGAATCAGCGCAAGCTTACGCTTTCCCACGTGTGCCGGATGGGAATTTACCTGTCCGGCCACGGTTGCCGTTATCTTTGCGGGGTTCGGCCAACCTGCCCTGCCGTAACTTGTGACGGGGATTGCCAGGATTTGCCGCCGACCGCACAGCACCACCACGCGGTCTGGGCAGGGAAGTTGCTGGTTTGAAATCGGAACCATCATCGAAAAACAGGCCAACCGCCTCATACAGCTTGCGCATCGCTTTTACATCCAGTTCCTGATGGTGGCCAGTACGCAGGTAGCGCGGCAATTCCACCGTCCCGTAACGGATGCGGATCAAACGGCTGACCTTGACACCCTGTGATTCCCACAGGCGACGGACTTCACGGTTACGGCCTTCGGCCAGCACAACGTGATACCAGTGGTTTGCACCCTCGCCACCGGCATCCTTGATGCTCAGGAAACTGGCTTTGCCGTCTTCCAGCTCCACCCCTTCCTGCAAGCGTGCCAGCATGTCACCATCCACCTCACCCAATACGCGGGTTGCGTACTCACGCTCAATCCCGGACGAAGGGTGCATCAAACGGTTGGCAAGCTCGCCATCCGTGGTAAACAGCAACAGGCCATCCGTATTGATGTCAAGACGGCCTACCATGATCCAGCGACCGGCACGTACCGACGGCAGGTTGTCAAACACAGTTGCCCGCCCCTCCGGGTCACTCATCGTGCACACTTCACCCGCCGGTTTGTTGTACATCAGCACCTTGGGGGTCGCCTGCAAACGTGATGACAGGTACAAACGCTGCCCTCGCAACGTTACCTGATCACGTTCATCAATGGCTTGCCCGATTTCGGCGCGACGGCCATTCACCAGAATGTCGCCTGCCTCAACCCAGCGTTCAATTTCACGGCGGGAGCCGTACCCTGCCCGAGACAGGAGTTTCTGGATGCGCTCTTTCATGGCGTGATCTTATCACGCTGCCAATACCCGACCAGCATCAAATTTTCACGATACCCGTCTGTTCCTGCCCCTTGAGGGCAATCAGGTCAGCAAAGACATAGGGGATATTGTTTTGCTGGTGCCAGTCACTCGGGTAGGCATGCCAGACGCGGGTATCCTGGAAACGGCACTCCAGCCCACGGATATACTTGGCATAACCCTTATCGGTGTAGTACCAGAAGGAATTGTTGTTCCAGTATGAAATATGGGTTGGATCCTGGAATGCCCCCCGCCCATCGGTAGAAGGTGAGCCTGTCAGCAACCAGCCACCCGGTGCCAGAACACGGTAAAACTCATTCATCATACCGACCACACACAAATCGCCGCCATCAGCACCATGGTTACAGTTACGCCCCTCACAGGCACGCACATGCGGCAGAAAATCATACGCGCGGATACATCCCACGGAATCATCCGGCAATGGAATCCCCCGATGCAAATTACATTCAATATCTGCGCCGATATAACCTGCCGTCTTGAAACCTGCCATTGGTTCATTACCAATATCCAGCATGGTGTAACCGGTTCTCCGGCACCATTCCATGACCATTTGGTAGACATACTTGTTGGCCACCCCCTGCTGCATGGTCTGAATATCGGCATTCATTTGCAGATAGGAATTCTGGTCGCCTGCCTGGAGACGATATAAATACAAACACTTGGGAATATGTACGAATTCCACACCCGCCACATAGGTTCGGCATAACAAATCGTGGTCATCCACCACATGCATGGATGGGTCATGCCCCCCAGCTTTGAAATAAGCTTCCCGTGACCAAGCCCGCACATGATTCGGAGCATAATAAATCTGGTGCAATGACGCAGGATACGTTCCGAAAGCTTTCATCGCCGTGTAGTGTTTTCCATCCAGTTCAAATGGATAACTCTTCCAGCCATATGCTTCACCAAAAATCTGGCAGGTTCCATCAGGATAAAAATTGGCAAAGTCCGAGTAAATAAAGCCTGCACCTGAGTGAGCCGCTTTGCTCATTTCCTCCAGGGCATCAGGTGTCAGCAAATCATCGTGGTCAACCTCAACAAAGTAATCCCCCATGCATTGTTCACAGGCAAACAATTTGAGTGCACCAATACCTTTCTGTGCGACCTCAGTAGAGGCTGGAATTACCCTGACCTGGGGATGAGAGGCGATATTCTGCGGAATTTCAACATGCAGTCCTTTCGCACTATTCGGGATAATGACCCATTCCCAATCAAGAAATGTCTGTTTCAGCAGTGAGCCGAAAAGCTCATGCAAATATTCGGGGCGATGTGTTGGTGTAAAGATACTGAAACGCATAATGTGTACTCCCGGTATTTTTATTTTCTTGGATACGCTTTGATTTTATTAGGGATTGGACAGGGATGAAATGACCACTTATCCCCTTCCTGACTGCGATAAAAAAGCCCCACAGGGGGAGACCCTGCGGAGCTTTTCGACGCTAGAAGGCCAGATTAGCAGAAGCCACCTGTGCTGGTAAGCCACTTCTTGACATCGTTGGCGTCAATTTTGCAGTCATGGTTGATGTCGCCGACAGCGCAAGCGAACCACTGCATGAAGCCT
>JBBIHI010000164.1:0-6061 GCA_037447095.1 Thiotrichaceae bacterium | reverse complement strand
GGATGAAGGTGCGCGTCGCCTGCATCTGGTCGACTTGAACGGCGCATTTGAAGGCAAACCGGTGAATGGCGAAGTGGTGCGCAGCATTGCCGCCCGTTTCCCGGATGTTCCGGTGCAGATTGGCGGTGGCATCCGTGATGCCGCAATCGTCGCAGCCTATCTGGAAGCTGGTGTGCAATATTGCATTATCGGTACCAAAGCCGTGCAGGAACCGCAATTCGTCATTGACCTGTGCCAGCAATTCCCCGGCCACATCATCGTTGGCATCGACGCCAAAAACGGGATGGTCGCAACCGATGGCTGGGCAGAAGTTTCCTCCGTATCCGCAGTGGAACTGGCGAAACAATTTGAGCAGGCAGGTGTCAGCGCCATTGTTTACACCGACATTTCCCGCGACGGCATGATGAAAGGCGTGAATGTGGAAGAAACCGCGCATCTGGCGGCAAGCATTTCCATCCCGGTCATCGCCTCTGGCGGCATCACCAATATGGATGACATCAAGGCGCTGTGTGAGGTGGAAGACAAAGGCATCATGGGCGCGATTCTCGGTCGGTCGATTTACGAAGGTACGATTGACCTGAAAGAAGCCCAGCAATATGTGAATTCGGTGAAATAATATGGGACTCGCCAAACGCATCATCCCCTGCCTTGACGTGGACAATGGCCGCGTCGTCAAAGGCGTGAACTTCGTCGACATCCGTGACGCGGGCGACCCGGTGGAAATCGCCGCCCGTTACAACCGCGAAGGCGCGGACGAAATCACTTTCCTCGACATCACCGCCAGTTCCGACAACCGCGAGACCATCGTGCATGTGGTGGAAGCGGTTGCCTCGCAGGTATTCATTCCCCTCACCGTCGGTGGCGGCATCCGCAAGCCGGAAGATGTGCGGCGTATGCTGAATGCGGGTGCGGATAAAGTTGGTATCAACACTGCTGCTGTATTTAACCCCGAGTTGGTTAGGGAATGTACGGATTATTTTGGCTCGCAATGCATCGTAGTAGCCATTGATGCCAAACGTGTCAACGGGTCGGGTGAACCCGACCGCTGGGAAGTGTTTACCCACGGTGGGCGCAAGCGTACCGGCATTGATGCCGTGGAATGGGCGGAAAGGATGGCTGCCTACGGTGCTGGCGAATTGCTTGTCACCAGCATGGATCGTGATGGCACCAAGATCGGTTTCGACCTCGGCCTGACCAAAGCGATTACTGACCGGGTGGGCATTCCATTGATTGCTTCCGGTGGTGTCGGCAATTTGCAGCATCTGGCGGATGGTGTGCTGAAAGGTGGTGCTGATGCCGTGCTGGCGGCGAGCATTTTCCATTTCGGCGAATACACGGTCGGCGAAGCCAAACAGTTCATGGCCGCACAAGGTATCGAGATGCGTCTGTCCTGAATTAAGCGCTGTTAACTGTTCTTTTGCTACTACCTCGATATAATGCCGGTTCATGATGAACGATAATGTACTTGCACAACTGGCCGATGTGCTGGAAAGCCGCAAACAGGCCGCACCTGACAGCTCTTATGTTGCCAAGCTGTACCATAAGGGGCTGGATGCCATCCTGAAAAAGGTGGGCGAGGAAGCCACCGAAACCGTGATGGCGGCGAAAGATGGCGAAAAAGACAAGATTGTGTATGAAGTGGCCGACTTGTGGTTTCATACCATGGTGTTACTGGCACACCAGAACCTGCATCCCGATGATGTATTGAATGAGTTGGCACGCCGTTTCGGGATGTCCGGCCTTGTGGAAAAAGCCAACCGACCCTCATAACCGAAGGATAAACGCTATGCATTTTTCTCCCATGCAACTGATCCTGATCCTGATCATTGTTGTACTGCTGTTTGGTACCAAAAAGCTGGGCAACATGGGTAGTGATCTGGGTTCTGCATTCAAGAATTTCAAGAAAGCCATGCGCGAAGACGATGATGAAAGCGCCCCGTCTTCCAGCGCCCCCAATACCCCCAAGATCAGCCAGAATGAAGGCCGTGTCATTGATTCCGAGGCCAAGGAAAAAGACAAGGTTTAAAACGGGGCTGATGCCATGTTTGAAAGCAGCTTTCTGGAAATGCTCCTGATTGGGGTTGTCGCCCTCCTGGTTATTGGCCCGGAGCGCTTGCCCACGGTTGCCCGCACAGTCGGTAAATGGGTAGGTAAGGTGCGCCGCTTCATTGCAACGACCCGCGCAGACATTGAGCGCGAATTCCAGACCGAAGAGTTGCGCAATATGGTACACAAGCAGGAAGAAGAATTACGCAACCTGCGTGTCATGATGGAAGAAAAGACGGTCAGTCTGCGTAAGGAACTGGAACAGCATGACAAGCCCAAGTGATGAGGGTCTGGAAGCCGGGTTCAAGGCGTTCCTGGAACACCTGATTGAATTGCGTGACCGCCTGCTGCGTATTGTGATCGCGTTGGTGGGGGTATTTATCCTGCTCAGCCCGTTTGTACAGACCCTGTATGACTGGCTGTCCGAACCACTGGTGCGTCATCTGCCGCAAGGTGGCAAACTGATTGCCATTGGCGTGGCAACTCCCTTCCTCATCCCCTTCAAACTGGCGCTGCTGGTCGCGTTCCTGATCACGTTGCCATACACCTTCTACCAGATTTGGGGGTTTATTGCCCCTGGCCTGTATCAGCACGAAAAGCGTCTGGTGACGCCCCTGCTGATTTCCAGTGTGGCGCTGTTTTATGTGGGGATGGCTTTTGCCTATTTCTTCGTAATCCCGATGGTGGCGCGGGCTGCCGTTGCGTTTGCCCCGGCGAATGTCAACCCGACCCCGGATATTGCCAGCTACCTGGATTTCTCCGTGGCGATGTTCCTTGCGTTTGGCCTCAGCTTTGAAACACCTGTTGCCACCATCCTGCTGATCAGCATGGGGGTCGTCAGTGCGGAAACCCTGATCAAGGCACGCCCCTACGTGATCGTCGGTGCATTCATCGTTGGCATGATTCTGACTCCGCCGGATGTGGTGTCGCAAACCCTGATGGCCGTGCCAATCTGGCTGTTGTTTGAGCTTGGCTTATTTCTGAGCCGCGTGTTCAAGCGCCATCTGGAACGTTTCAAGGAGGAAAAGGCCGAGCATGATGCACAACGCTATGGCAACAACAGCATCCTGCCTGTGCCGGTTAACCCACCCAGTGCCACGGAAAGTTCAGCGGCTGCTGCGGCGTCTGCAACAAGCTGGGAAGATGGCCAGTACACCTACGAAGAAACGGTTGATGTGCAATCCACAGATGATGAAGCCTACCGCCCCATGACCGACGAGGAAATGGAAGCGGAACTCACCCGCATGGACGAAGAGTTCAAGCAAATGGAAGAGCGTTTCCGCAAGGAAGAAGAAAACAAGGACAAGCCCCAGGAATAAGGCGCTTGCCCTTGTGGATGGTTGTTCTAACCGGCTTTTTCGACGGTAAAAATGACACCCTCTACACCCGTGACCCGTACACGGGTTCCTGATGGCAGGTTTGGCCCTTGTACCCGCCACGCCGTATCCCCGACCCGCATGGAACCACGCCCGTCGATAATGGCTTCGGACAGGACATATTCCTTGCCGACATGGCTACGCAGGCGGTTGTTCAGTTCGGGCGTGTCGGAGGCAATGTTTTCCTCGCGGAAGAAACGCGATTTGCGCCAGGCAAACACGCTGACCAGCGAGACGATGGAAAAGATCAGTATCTGCCACGCAATCGACATGTCAGGGATCAGCCATAGCAGGATGCCGGTGACAATCGCGCCAAACCCGAACCACATGATGACCATGGCAGGTGCGGCGACTTCCAGCGCCATCAGCAGGAAGCCGAGGATCAGCCAATGCCAGAAATCAGGGGTGAAACCGTTGAGTTCCATCATGCATTGTCACCTTTCATGTTTTTCCACAGTTCGTTGATGCTGCCGATGGAACCCATCAGGCCGCTGGTATCCATCGGCATGAAGACGGTTTTCTGCTGGTTGGATTCGGCAAACTTGCCCAGTGCTTCAACGTATTTCTGCGCGACGAAGTAGTTGAGTGCTTGGACATTACCTTGTGACACCGCCTGGGAAACCAATTGGGTGGCCTTGGCTTCCGCCAGTGCTTCCCGTTCGCGGGCTTCGGCACGCAGGAATGCGGCAGATTTCGCACCTTCCGCTTCGAGGATTTGCGACTGCTTTTTACCTTCGGCTTCGGTGATCTGGGCGCGTTTCTGGCGCTCGGCGGTCATTTGCAGGTTCATGGCGCGTACCAGTTCGGCGGGCGGTTCGATGTCCTTGATTTCGATACGCAGCACTTTCACACCCCAGGCATTGGTGGCTTCGTCGACAATGGCGAGGACACGGGCACCGATTTCGTCACGTTTGCTCAGCAGATGGTCGAGTTCCAGTGCGCCGCACACGGAACGCAGGTTGGTCATGGTCAGGTTGAGGATGGCGTTGTGCAGGTTGGCCACTTCATACGAGGCTTTGGCCGGGTCGAAGACCTGATAGAACACCACGCCGTCGATGCTGACATTGGCGTTGTCGGAGGTGATGACCTGTTGCGGCAGGATGTCGAGTACCTGTTCCATCATGTTGACTTTGCGCCCGACCTGATAGATGACCGGGATCAGCAGCCCGAGGCCGGGTTGCAGGGTGTAGACGTAACGCCCGAAGCGTTCGACGGTGTAGGCGAAGCCTTGTGGCACCATTTTGACACCCATGAAGATGAGTGCGGCGATGAAGATCAATATGGCAAGTGCAAATGAAGTCATGCTTGGTAAACTCCCTATGAATTATGGTTATATGCCTCCCCGATTGTAGTCCTGTTTGCTTGTCGGGTGGAACATTTCCAGATCAAGTAAAGGGTTAGCGTTTGATGAAACACCTTCTCGTGGATATTTCGGCACATGGTTTTGGCCATGTGGCGCAAACGGCGGCAGTCCTGAACGCACTGGATGACCGGAATATCCGTTTGACGATCCGTTCGGCAACGGCGGAACCGGTCTTGCGCCAGCGTATCCAGCATCCGTTTACCCTGATTCCGTACCAGCAGGATAACGGCATGGTCATGCATGATGCCTTGCAGGTGGATGTTGTCGGCAGTATGCGCTGGTACGGGGATTTCCATGCCAGTTATGCACAACGCAAACGTCAGGCAATGCATGACATGGCTGCGCTCCAGCCTGACTTGCTGTTTGCCAATATTCCCTACCTGAGCTTGGATGCTGCGGGGGAATTGGGTATTCCGGCAGTGGCCTTGTGTTCGCTGAACTGGGCAGATGTGTTCCATGCCTATTGTGGGGCTATGCCAGGGGCGGGGAAGATCAGGGCAGAAATCTTACACGCTTACGCGCAGGCAGATGTTTTCCTGCAACCGGCGCCATCCATGGATATGGATAGCAGCCTGAAAACCCAGGCCATTGCACCCATCGCAGTACTGGGGCAGGCTGCCCCGGAGGTCTTGCTGGAAAAGTCAGGTATGCCGGATGTTGCCCGTTTCGTACTGGTTGCCTTGGGTGGGATTGGGGTGGAATATCCGCTGGAAAGCTGGCCGGTATTGCCGGGCGTGTGCTGGATTTTCCCGGATGCCGCCTTGCCTGTATCTGTGCAGCGCCCTGATTGCTTGCCACAATCCTGGTTTGGGTTGGACTATGTGGATTTGCTGGCGTCTTGTGCGGTAGTGATTACCAAAACCGGCTACGGCACGCAAACCGAGGCGGTCGTCAATCAGGTTCCTGCCTTGTGCATCCTGCGTCACGACTGGCCGGAAGAACCCAACTTGCCACGTTGGCACGCCCAACACGGTGAAGTCCTATTTGCGGAATGGCAGGAAATACGTTCAGGCACGTTCGGCAACAAAATCATGGCGTTGCTGGAGATGCCGTGGCGAAAGCCGACCGTTTTCCCCACAGGCGCAACGGAAGCTGCTGTACTGTTGCAGGCCAGACTTGAATCCGGTTGAGATTCGCCAGATTCAAGTGACCTCAGGGTTACTGCTCTTCTTCCGGCTTCAGGTCGACGCCTTCCAGATTTTGCTCGACGGTATCGGCTTTGCAGTCGACGGTCGCCAGCAGGTTGCCGTTCTTTTCGACATGGACGCCAGCTTCA
>JBBIHI010000163.1:0-6162 GCA_037447095.1 Thiotrichaceae bacterium | reverse complement strand
TTGATAATGCAGGTGATCAGACTATTGAAGACTCAAGTAATGGGGGTGTTGATACGGTCTATGCATCCGTGTCGCGGACACTGGGGAATTACCTTGAGAACCTGACGCTGACGGGCAGTGCGGCAATCAATGGGGTTGGTAACGGGTTGGCCAATGTGCTGGTTGGCAATGGTGCGGCGAATGTCCTCAATGGTGGGGTTGGCGCAGACAGGATGTACGGGGGCAATGGCAACGACATTTATTATGTTGACAATGCTGGCGACCAGACGGTCGAAAGTTCAGCCAGTGGGGGTGTTGATACGGTCTACTCATCCGTATCGCGGACACTGGGGAATTATCTTGAGAACCTGACGCTGACGGGCAGTGCGGCAATCAATGGGGTTGGTAACGGGTTGGCCAACGTGCTGGTTGGCAATGGTGCGGCGAATGTCCTCAATGGTGGTGCGGGTAATGACACACTTTCCGGTGGTAGTGGAAACGATAGGCTAATTGGTGGGGCTGGGCGGGACATCATGACCGGTGGGGCTGGTTATGACTATTTTGATTTTAACAGCACCAATGAAACAACCAACGGTAGCTCAAATTGTGATGTTATCCGGGACTTCCAACACGGGGTTGACCATATAGACTTGCGCGATATAGATGCAAGTACCCTATTGGGTGGGAATAATGCTTTCGTTTGGAGGGGGACTGCTGGCTTTACAAACTCTAGCGCCGGTGAGTTACGTTATGTCCAATACAATAATGCGGGAACTGCCAATGACTATACGATCATTTATGGCGACACTGATAATGACCAAGCCTCGGAATTCCAGATCAAGCTTATGGGTCTGGTAACATTGGCTGCTTCAGATTTCATGCTGTAAGTTTGCTCAAGGGAAGGTGTTTCTGGCGGGGGCATTTCTCTCCGTCCGGCTTGTTCATGTGTAGCTAATCATAGGGCTACTCGTAATACCCAATAAAATCCCTAAACTATTTCCTCCGATTTTGACATTTCGCAATGTTGTTGCACTGCGATACAGGCTACGTTCAGCAGGCTAGGGTTGAACAAAAGTCAATAACCGAGCGTTGATCTGTATCAAGAAAGTCGGTCTTATGCTAGGAGGTAACATGATAACCGATACGGTCGTCGACCTGTCGCGGCTGCAATTTGCCGTGACGGCGCTTTACCATTTCCTGTTTGTCCCGCTGACGCTGGGGATGACATTCATGCTGGCCATTATGGAGTCAGTGTATGTCATGACCGGCAAGCAGGTTTACAAGGACATGGTGAAATTCTGGGGCAAGCTGTTTGGCATCAACTTCGCGTTGGGTGTCACGACCGGTTTGACCATGGAATTCCAGTTCGGGACGAACTGGGCATACTACGCACATTACGTCGGCGACGTGTTCGGCGCACCATTGGCGATTGAAGGGTTGATGGCCTTCTTCCTGGAATCCACCTTCGTCGGTTTGTTCTTCTTCGGCTGGGATCGCCTTACCAAGACTGCGCACCTGATGGTGACGTGGCTGATGGCCATCGGGACTAACCTTTCCGCACTGTGGATACTGATTGCCAATGGCTGGATGCAGAATCCGATTGGTTCGGAATTCAGCTACGAAACCATGCGCATGGAAATGGTGGATTTTGCTGCCGTGCTGCTGAATCCGGTGGCACAGGTCAAGTTCATCCATACCGTGGCTGCGGGTTATGTGACTGGGGCAATGTTCGTGCTGTCGATCAGCGCGTGGTACATGCTGAAAGGGCGTGACCTAGGGTTTGCCCGCCGGTCGTTTACAGTTGCCGCTGGTTTTGGTTTTGCTTCCATCCTCTCCGTTATCCTGCTCGGTGACGAAAGTGGTTACGAAGCGGGCGAGGTACAGAAGATGAAACTCGCCGCGATTGAAGCGGAATGGCATACCGAACCAGCACCTGCCGGTTTCAACCTGCTTGCCTGGCCGGATCAGGAAAAGGGTGAAAACAGCTTTGCCGTCAAGATTCCTTATGCCCTCGGCCTGATTGCTACCCGTTCCTTGAGCGGGGAGGTCAAAGGCATCAACAATCTGGTTGAGGAAAATACCCAGCGTGTCCGTAACGGCATTCAGGCGTATGGTTTGTTCACCAAGATGCGTGCAGGGACGGCGACCGATGAAGACAAGGCCAATTTTGCCAAGTTGAAAGGCGACCTGGGTTACGGTTTGCTGCTGAAGCGTTATACACCAAATGTGGTGGATGCAACAGAAGAGCAAGTCCAGAAAGCCGCCAAAGATACCGTGCCGGGTGTCGCGCCACTGTTCTGGACTTTCCGCATCATGGTTGGCGCAGGTGCTGCGATGTTGATCATCTTTGGCCTGTCGTTCCTGTATACCGCGAAGAAAACCGCCTTCGACAAGAAATGGTTGTTGCGTCTGGCCTTCATCGGTTTGCCGCTGCCGTGGCTGGCGATTGAGTCCGGCTGGTTTGTGGCGGAATCGGGGCGTCAGCCGTGGGCGATTGGTGAAGTGTTGCCGACGTTCCTTGGTACTTCCACCCTGAGCGAATGGGATTTGATCGGTTCGATTGCCGGGTTTGTATTCTTCTACACCATCCTGTTGATCGCGGAAATGTACCTGATGGTCAAGTTTGCCAAGCAGGGGCCAAGCAGCCTGCATAGCGGGCGTTACCATTTCGAGAAGCATGGTGGTGGTCACGCAGGTGCCGTCATGGCTGACAAGTTAAACGACCGGGTGTAAGGAGTACGGACATGATTTTTGATTATGAAACGTTCAAAGTCATCTGGTGGGTACTGGTTGGCGTACTGTTCATCGGTTTCGCTTTGACCGATGGTTTCGACATGGGCGTGGGTGCTTTGCTGCGCTATGTCGGCAAGACGGATGAAGAGCGCCGTGTGGCGATCAACACGATTGCCCCGCACTGGGATGGCAACCAGGTCTGGTTGATCCTGGCCGCTGGTGCAATTTTCGCGGCGTGGCCGATTACCTTTGGGGCGGCATTCTCATCCCTCTACTGGGGCTTGGTGCTGACCTTGTTCTCGCTGTTCTTCCGTCCGGTTGGGTTTGACTACCGTTCCAAGATTGCTGACCCGCGCTGGCGCAATACCTGGGACTGGGGTCTGGTGGCCTCCGGGGTCATTCCACCGCTGGTGATCGGCGTGGCATTTGGCAACCTGCTGCTGGGTGTACCGTTTGAGTTCGACGAGTTTCTGCGCATCAAGAGCCATGGTGGGTTGTTTGGCCTGTTCCATCCGTTTGCTGTGCTGGTTGGTCTGGTCAGCCTGCTGATGTTCATGATGCAGGGCGCGACCTACATGATGATGCGTACCGATGACGCAGTTTACCAGCGTGCCCGCAAGGCGGCGCAACTGACGGCGATGGGTGTGCTGATTACCTTCGGTCTGGCAGGCATCTGGCTGTGGATGGGGATTGACGGTTATGCCATTACCCAGGAACCGCCGCATAATTCACTGCCAAACCCGGTAGCGAAAACGGTTGTGCCGATGGCGGGTGCGTGGCTGGCCAATTACGGCAAATATCCGCTGTCGATTGCCGCCCCGTTGGCGGGTTTCCTCGGTGCATTCGGGGTGTTGATGCTGGCAGGTAAAGACCGACCGGTGCTGAGCTTCCTCAACAGTTCCCTGAGTGTGGTGGGTGTGATCATGACGGCGGGTGTTTCACTGTTCCCGTTCGTGATGCCTTCCAGCCTGAACCCGAACCATAGCCTGACGATCTGGGATTCGTCCTCCAGCCACATGACCCTGGCGATCATGTTCTGGGCGGCGATGATCTTTGTGCCGATTATCCTGTTCTACACCTTCTGGTGCTACAAGCAGTTGTGGGGCAAGATTACCGTCAAATTCATCCGTGACAACGATCACGCGGTTTACTAAGGAGGTTTGTCATGTGGTATTTCGCATGGATTCTCGGCGTGTTGCTGGCGTGCTCTTTCGGCATCATTAACGCAATGTGGATGGAGTTTTACGGCGGCCTCGACCAGGATGACTGAGTAGCCGTTGTTGTTACACGGTAAGCCAAAAGGGAGTGTTTTCATGCACTCCCTTTTTTGTTTCAAGCCAACCACGCATTTCGTCGGCAAAAGTTTATAAGTGCCTGCTGGCGGGTAATGATGCCGCCATGAGACATCCATTCATTATCCTGCTTTGCCTGTTGGCGATCTGGAAAGGTTTTTCCAGCCTGCACAGCAAGGTGACACTCGGGCCGGGTGTTACAGTTGCCGAAGCACCTTATCAGCACGCTTTGGGTACCCCTCTGGAGTTCCAGCACGGCGATTACCACGTAACGGCGTTGGCTGGGTTCCGTCTGCACGCCAAGGTGCTGTCGCGTGAAGATTACAGCCTGGATGAGGAAAGCAAACTGGTGCCGGTGGATTTGGCCTTGGGCTGGCAAAATATGTCGGATGAACGGATTCTTCAGGGCATCGACATCAGTCAGAGTGGGCGTTTTTACTGGTGGCGCACACAAACCTTTCCCATTCCCCGCGAGGAAATCGAGACGGAAAGCGCCAATATGCACCTGATCCCGGCAGATGAAGCAGTGGAAAAAGCCATCAAGCGGGTCGAGCCGGGAACCATCATTGCACTGGATGGCTATCTGGTGAATGTCGACCGGCCTGATGGCTGGCGCTGGGAGTCTTCGCTGTCACGCGAGGATACCGGCAAAGGTGCCTGTGAACTGGTGTGGGTGAAAGCGTTTCAGGTAGTCAAAGCGCGGTAGCCCCGCTATCATTTGCCCATATTCATACCACAGGAAAAAATCATGACTATCGCACAACTTAATGCCGATTTTGCCATCGCCGGTCAATTGACTTTCGTTGAAGGCAAGGGCGGCTTGCCGTTTGTCCAGATCAGCAATGCCCATGCGGATGCACTGGTTTCCGTGTATGCCGGTCAGGTGTTGTCGTTCACACCAAAGGGTGCCAGTGACCTACTGTTTGTCAGCGACAAGGCTTATTACGCAGAAGGCAAGGCCATCAAGGGCGGTGTGCCCATCTGCTGGCCGTGGTTTGGCGCTGATCCTGAAGGTAAAGGCCGCCCCGCACACGGTTTCATGCGCAACCGCATGTGGGAAGTCTGGGGTAGCCAAGCCAATGCCGATGGTTCCACCAGCGTCACACTGGGCGTGGCATCTTCACCGGAAACACTGGCCATTTGGCCTCATGCTTTCAAGCTGGCGATGGAAATTACCGTCGGCAAGACCCTGCAATTGGCATTGGTGACACAGAATACCGGCGACACGGCATTCACTATCACCCAGGCCATGCACACCTATTTCGCAGTTGCTGACATTGCCCAAACCACTGTTGGCGGCTTGGATGGTACGCAATACATCGACAAGGCTGCCGGTGCAGGTGGCGCAATCAAGCCGCAGGCCGGGGATGTGACCCTCAGTGCGGAAGTTGACCGCGTTTACCTGGGTGTTCCGGCGGAACTGGCAATTGCCGACGGGGCAGGGCAGCGCACGATCCGCATTACTTCCGGCGGCAACAAGACCGCAGTGGTCTGGAACCCGTGGGCAGCGATTGCTGCGGGCATGGCTGACTTGCAGGATGATGATTACCTGCGCTTTGTATGCGTGGAAACCACCAATGCCGCTGATGATGTGGTGGAAGTCCCGGCAGGTGGTGAGTTCCGTTTAACGGCGGAATACGGGGTGTAAGCAAAAATCCCGTGAATCCGGTTAGTGTGCTAACATCGTGGCACTGCCTCGCTTTAGGGAGACCGCAATGCCGCCGTTAGCACACAGCTTGGATCATATCAGCGTGGAGGATTACCTCGCTGGTGAGCGTCTTAGTGAGCAAAAGTACGAATACGTCGACGGGCGAGTGTACGCAATGGCGGGGGCAAGCATTAGTCACAACCGCATTACCCGTAATGTTTCAGCCTTGCTGTGGAATGCATTGAAAGGCCAGCCTTGCGAACCGCTTACCAACGACATGCTGGTAAAAACAGCCAGAGACCGTTTCCGTTACCCCGACGTGATGGTGGTCTGCAATGATGACCCTTCCCAAGACGATTATGTGCGGGAACACCCGTTGTTGACTGTCGAAGTCATTTCCGAAACTACCCGCCGCAAGGACAAAACTGAAAAACGCCTGGAATACCTTGCCTTGCCCAGCCTGCTGGAATACGTGCTGATCGAACAGGATATTGCCGAAGTCACAGTCTA
>JBBIHI010000162.1:0-6164 GCA_037447095.1 Thiotrichaceae bacterium | reverse complement strand
CGACCAGTTCGACATCCGGCCACTGCTGGTGTTGCAGCAGCATCAGGATAATGTCAGGGCCAATTCCTGCCGGTTCACCAGCAGTAATGGCAATGCGTGGGTGGGGGTGCATGGGATAAGTCTTTACTATTCATCGTAGTTGTAGATACGATCCCGCAACAAGTCGCGTCCGCTGCCGCCGAAGCTGCCAAGCCCTTTTAGTTCAAACTCAAGGAAAATGGCGTTATCGCGGGTTTTGTTGTCTGCTGTCAGGTAGTTACGCCCGACAAGCCGGGTTTTCCAACAACAACTTTCATATTCGGCACCAAGGACATTTTCCATGTTGCGTTTGTTCAACAGGTCGTGTTGTATGCCGCCTACAATTTTCCAATGTTGTTTGCTAGGTACATCAAAAGATAAGCGTGCCGTTTCAAGGTTATTGGCACTATCGGTATTATTGGCGCTTTTGGTGTAACCAACGTTCAATATACGCTGCTTATCGTCCTTGTAGTGGATGTCAAATTGATTGGCGGTCAGCCGTTTGGCTTGGCTATCCCATAGCGTTGCACTGCTCAGATTCAGGCGGCTATTGATTTGCCCACCGGTCTCAATAACCAGTTCGGAACGTTTGCCTGTTTGTAAAGCTTGGCCTGGTAAGCTCACTTTACTGTTATTGAAGTGGTAAATTTGTCCGGCACTGACATGAAATAATTCACGGCCATTTTGGGTGTCCTGGATACGGGAGGTTACTGATGTAGACAGGCGATTGGCATCTTCGATCCGGTCTTTGCCGGTAAAGCGGTTCTCGCTGAATAACTGCCCATAGCTGAATGTTGTTATTGAGGAGTCAAAAGCCGGAATATTACTTTGGTTTCTGTACGGTGTGAATGTGTAATAAAGGCGCGGTTCCAAGGTCTGGAGGTATTTTCCGTGCTGGATATTGCGCTCAAAGAACACGCCTGTATCCACAGTTGCGGTCGGTAATGTCCGGCTCAAATGTTTGTTGCTGCCATTGTCCAGTGTGTACTCAGTATTTCTTAGCGTGACAGAGGGTTCAATATAGGCTGCTTCCGTTGAAAAACGTTTGCTTGCCTTGGCTTTCAGGTCAAGGCGTGAGCCATTGGTGGCAGTCGCCGTACTTCCAATAAAATGGGAAAACTCGGTTTCCGTCTCAACCTGGATGCCATTGCTTTTTGTTGGTGGGCGGTAGTTTAGCAGAAGCTGTGGCAACCGGGAATAGGTGTTGCTCGCGGTATTTAGTACCTGGAAGTTCTGGGTAAGGGCTGAAAATGTCCAGTTCTCTCCGTGGGTCTGATATTCCAACCGGCGCTCTAGATCGGTAGTATTAATGGTTTGCAGGGAATTACCCATAATTCGGTGAACCTTATTGTCAGATACCCCTTCGGCTTGGAGCGTTAAAGAAGAGCGGTTGTCAAGTTGGGTATTATCTTTTACGTTAAAATAATAACGGTTCTTGTTGTTGGCGGCTTTATCATTGGGCAGGATGTCATAATTAATTATCCCATTGCTATTTTGGGTCAGATAGCGGAACTCTGTCCCCAATTGTATGCCCCGTTTGCTGAGCAGGGTCGGTGTCAGGGTCATGTCATAGTTGGGAGCTAGGTTGAAATAATAAGGTGTACTTAGCTTTAACCCGGATTGGCTGGATGAGCCAATAGAGGGGGTAAGGAAACCTGACTTACGTTTATCGCTCAGGGGGAAGGACATATAAGGCAGGTAAAGGATGGGCGTTTTGCGTACTTTCAGGGTGACATTGGTCGCAACCCCACGATCTTGGTCGTGATATAGACGGATATTGGGCGAGTTGATGCTCCAGTCGTTTTTGCCGGGGGGGCAAGTCGTATAACTGGCTTGCTCCAGGCGGCTGAAGTTTTCGTTTTTGCGGGTAACTTTTTTGCTGGTTCCCCACCCTCCCATCACAGTATCAGTCAGGCGGTAGCTGGCATCGTCCAGCGTGCCGCTATCCTTGTTCAGGTTGTAATCGAGCTTTGAGCCTCGGGCGCTCATCCCGGTGCTTTGGAAAAAAATATTACCAGTGCCTGTTACCTGTGATGATGATTTATCGTAAGTGGCCTGATCAGCCCGCATTTTTTTGTCGTTCTGGGAGATGTGCACATTTCCGTTCATTTCAGAGATGCCCTCATCCCGCAGCAATGCTTGGTTGGCCTCGATGTATACGGCATCAGGAGGCAAGTCATCAGGGCGGTTGATCTGGCTGACAGGATCGGGGGGAACGGGGCATTCCATCCAGTGTGTCTGGTCAAGCGCAATCGCCGGGCTACAGGATAAGCCCAGAAAGGCAAAACGGATCAGGAATGTTTGCGATGAATTTGCCATGCTTCCGATGCGGTGCAGTCTCTAAAGCACGTTAACATCGCATACTCTTGTGCGAGACTCAATGAAAAATCTCTCGATGGTTGCCTTGTCAGGACGCGAGGTGAGTATTTTGCTGCACACATTGCGGTGTTACAATCGCGCGTTTATTTTGGCGGCTTAGTTGGAGTCTGCGATGCTCAAGGTTGGTTTTGTCGGTTGGCGTGGCATGGTTGGTTCTGTGTTGATGGAACGGATGCGTGCCGAGAATGATTTTCAGGGCTTTGAAGCGGTTTTCTTTACGACCTCGCAGTCTGGTCAGGCAGGGCCTGATGTCGGCTTCGGTGCCAAGCCGCTGGAAGATGCCATGGATATTGGCAAGCTGGCGGAAATGGATATCATCCTTTCCTGCCAGGGCGGCGACTACACGACGGCGGTTTATGAAAAACTGCGTGCCAACTGGAATGGCTACTGGATTGACGCAGCTTCCACCCTGCGCATGGCTGATGATGCCATCATCGTGCTGGATCCGGTCAACCGCAACGTGATCGACGCTGGCCTGCAAAACGGTATCAGGAACTACATCGGCGGCAACTGTACTGTTTCCCTGATGCTGATGGCGCTGGGTGGCCTGTTTGAAAAAGGTCTGGTTGAGTGGATCACGTCCATGACTTATCAGGCGGCTTCCGGCGCGGGTGCAAAGAACATGCGCGAGCTGCTGGCCCAAATGGGTGAGTTGAACGGCGAAGTCGGCGACCTGCTGGCGACACCTTCCTCTGCAATCCTTGATATTGACCGTAAAGTTACCAGCAAACTGAATGATGGCACGCTTTCCACTGCCAATTTCGGTGCGCCGCTGGCAGGCAGCCTGATCCCCTGGATCGACAAGGCCATGCCTAATGGCCAGACCAAGGAAGAATGGAAGGGTGTTGCTGAAACCAACAAAATTTTGGGTAAGGCCGAAGCGGACATCATTCCGGTGGATGGCCAGTGTGTGCGCATCGGTGCGATGCGTTGCCATTCCCAGGGTTTCACCATCAAGCTGAAGCAGGACTTGCCGCTGGAAGAAATCGAGAGCATCATCGCCAGCCATAACGAGTGGGTGAAGCTTATCCCGAATGATAAGGAATCCACCTTGCATGGCCTGACGCCGGTACAGGCATCCGGTACGCTGTCCATTCCGGTTGGGCGTATCCGCAAGATGAATCTGGGGCCTGAGTACATCACCGCCTTCACAGTCGGGGATCAGTTGCTGTGGGGGGCTGCCGAACCCGTGCGCCGTATGCTGAAAATTACGCTGGCTTATCTGGCGAAGAATTGACAGGATATTGTTGTGACAGGCAGGCGAATACGCTTGCCTGTCAGGTGGGGCGATGAATCTCAGCCCGGCGGATATGCCGTCAGGATCAGGTTCAGCAGGCTTAACGAAATAATAAAAAATATCACTTTGTAATCATTGCTCATCTGATTTCTCTCTATTAATGCTTGTTTTTCTTGTTTGATTGCATCTGTAGCATTGCTACAGTTCCTGCTCAGTATAAGCAATGATTAATTAATGCCCAATGAACCACGTTACCCCTTTCTCCGCAGGGGCACACGTGCAGCCTATATGCTGAATCCTTTATTTGAATGTCTTACGCGGTCGGCCACGCTTGCGGCGCGTTATCTGGCCTTCTTCCAGCTCGGCATCAGCCCAATCAACCAGGCTTTTATGGATGTGGTCTGCAACGATTTGCAGGCGTTCCTCCAATGCGGCACGGAAAAAGTTCTCGCGTTGCTCACTGACGCGCAACGCTTCCTGTAACTCGCGTGCATCTGCTTTGGCCTGTGCTTCCACTTCTTCAAGCTGTGCACGTAATTGGTCTATTTTTTCGCCCAGTTCCTCGCGGATCTTGCGTTTTTCTTCCGCAGCTTGTGCACGTACATCAGCCAACGTACTGGAGGTTGCACCTTTGGGGCGGCCTCTTCCGCGTTTTTTTACGGAGTTTTCTTGCATATCAGTTGATCCTGTATGACTTTTATTGGTCTCACCACGGGAAGCTGAAGGCGCCACTCCGGCCTCCCCGCTTGCATATTCAGTTCTCATCCGTTCTCCCTCTCACCCGAGAATGTGAAACTGTTACTTGACACTACGCAACCATTAACATTATCTGAATAGGTTTTGAACAAATCAAGAAAAATCTTAAAATTTATCTATACCTAAAGCAGGTCTCGGATTATCACACTGAATATGTTGCTGATGCAAACCATGCTTGATGAAAATTAAGAAAAGGTAACATATACCTTGCTAACAGCCTGAATCATCAAGGCTGTAGGGTTGCATTCTTTTTGTAACGGCTGCAAGAGAGACCGTGTTTCCTGGGGTTTTACCCTGCATCTTGATACGTAAATATTACCGGAAACGCTTTGGCTTGCCCTTGTCCTTATTGGCAGGTTTTTTAGGGGCAGCCTTGTTGTCGCGGGAAGTGCCGCCCCCCGGTTTGCCTTGCCCGGTTTTGGCTTTGTGACGTTCAGTACGGTTTCTTTCTGGTGCTGAACTGTTGTTACGTTGGGGGCGCGTGGGGCGATCAGTATGTTCGCGGCGGCCTTTGCCGTTGCCACCACGGTTGGGGAAAT
The DNA here is from genome assembly GCA_037447095.1 of Thiotrichaceae bacterium. Taxonomy (GTDB): domain Bacteria; phylum Pseudomonadota; class Gammaproteobacteria; order Thiotrichales; family Thiotrichaceae; genus Thiothrix. The sequence goes on along the minus strand of JBBIHI010000162.1, from coordinate 1,235 downwards.
AATCTGCCGCAGCTTCACCAGCCGGTTCAATATTCAGCAGTTGTCCGGCGACCCTTGCGCGTTTCAGGTCGCTGAGGATTTCTTTCGGCATTCCGGCAGGCAGGTCAACCAGGCTGAAGTCGTTCTGGATGTCGATGTAACCGATGTAACGGCTATCCAGGCCAGCTTCATTGGCAATCGCACCAACGATATTGCCCGGTTTTACGCCGTGGGCACGCCCGACGGACAGCCGGTAACGTTCCATTTCGATATGCTCTTCGTCGCTGCTGAATACGGAGGTGTTAGCGTTGCTTTTCTTTTTACCCTTTTTGCGTGATTCAGGGTCGGCAGAGGCAGGGCTGTAGGCCGGGTGTACTTTTTTCTCTTCCAGCAGCATCGGCTCATCACCCTGCAACAGGCGGGCGAGGGCGGCAGCGACTTCGATGGCGGGTACGTTGTGTTCGCGTTCGTAATCGCTGATCAGTTGCTGGTAAAGCGCCAGGCCGTCTTCCGCCTCCAGGGTATCGGTTATACGCTGTTTGAACTGGGCAATGCGCAGGTTGTTGATGGTTTCGGTGGAAGGCAATTCCATCAATTCGATCGGCTTGCGGGTGGCGCGTTCGATGGCGCGTAACAGGTAACGTTCACGCGGTGAGACGAACAGGATGGCGTCACCGCTACGTCCGGCACGCCCGGTACGGCCAATACGGTGGACGTAGGATTCGGTATCGGTAGGGATGTCGTAATTGATGACGTGGGTAATGCGTTCCACATCCAGCCCGCGTGCCGCGACGTCGGTGGCAATCAGGATGTCGATCTTGCCGTTTTTCAACTGTTCGATGGTGCGTTCACGCACGTTCTGCGGAATATCGCCGTTGAGGGCAACTGCGCCGTAACCGCGTGCTTGCAGCTTTTCCGCCAGTTCCACCGTTTCAGTCTTGGTACGCACGAAAATGATACAGGCGTCGAACGGCTCGGCTTCGAGGATACGGGTCAGTGCGTCCAGCTTGTGCAGGCCGCTGACCAGCCAGTAACGCTGGCGGATGGTGTCTGCGGTGGTGGTCTTGACCTGGATTTTGACTTCCGCCGGATTGTTCAGGTAACTCTGCGCAATACGGTGAATAGCCGGTGGCATGGTAGCGGAAAACAGTGCGATCTGGCGTGTGACCGGGGTCTGTTCCATGATCCATTCGATGTCTTCGATGAAACCCATGCGCAGCATTTCGTCGGCTTCGTCCAACACCAGCGCTTGCAGG
>JBBIHI010000161.1:0-6337 GCA_037447095.1 Thiotrichaceae bacterium | reverse complement strand
GCAACTGGTTGAGCAGGCGCTGTAACTGCCGGGTATTGTGACTGGCTCCCGGCTGGTAACACAGGGTTTCATAGGCGGCGGTAAATTCCCGGATAATGCCAGCCTGGGCGGGCAAGGCGAGTGCAGCCTGGGTGGCAAACGCACCCGGTGTCTGGCCGGTTTCCCGCATGATGCCGTGTTTTGCCAGCCGCTGGCAGAAACGCCGGTACAGGCGGTGTTCCAGCGCTTCGTGTTCGCCGCGCCGGAATAGCCCCAGCATGACCAGCCATGCCAGTACGGTGATACCCGACAAACCCAGCAATACCCCGCCGACAGTTAGCCAGTTGATTTCCCCGAGCAATTGTTGCAGGAAGGCCAGTTGGGTGTCGCCATCATAACCCAGTACCCAGCGCTGCCAGCCGTATTGCACAGCATCCAGGTGTTTTTGCAAGGTATTCAGCCAGGTGACATGGCGGGTATTGAACAACTGGTTTTCGAGGAAACTGCCTTCGCTTTGCACGGCGGCTTCCAGCCCGTGTTCCACCCGTTCCGGCGCAATGGCGGCGGTTGGGTCAACCTGCACCCAGCCTTTTCCTGACTGCCAGACTTCTGCCCAGGCGTGGGCGTCGTATTGGTGGACGGCAAGGTAATGGCCATCCGCATTCCATTCCCCGCCCTGATAACCGGCCACTACCCGTGCCGGGATGCCCGCTGCCCGCATCAGGAACACGAAGCTTCCGGCATAATGCGCACAGAAACCACGTTGCGAATCGAACAGGAAAGCGTCCACGGTATCCTGATAGCCCAGCAGCGGCGGATGCAGGGTGTAATGGAATGCCTGTTCGCGGAAACGTGCCAGCACCTTGTCGATATACGCCTGGGTATTGCCGGTTTCCAGCCAGAGCCGTTGCGCCAGTTTTCGGCTGCGTGGGTTGCCTTGTTCGGGTAATTGCAGTGCCAGTTGCTGCAACATTGGCGGCAATTGCACATCGTATTGCGCTTGCGGGTAACTGGTGGCTTTCAGCAGGAACGGGCTGTTGATGTCCTGCAAGGCCATGACCCGGTAGTCGGCGGCTTGCATGACATCGCCGTCAGCCTTGAGGGTGGGCGACAGGGTAAACAGCCACGGTTGGCCGCTTTTTTCGTATACCGCTTCGTATTCGACCGGCGAACCTTGCTGCTGGACACGCCGGGCATCAAAGGCGTATTCCTTGTGCAGCACATCTTCCAGTTGTTGCGGCGTATAGTCTTCGGCAAATTGCCGCCATTCCTGCCCGTCAAAATGGTTCAGCACCAGACCTCGCCAGTACAACTGGTTTTGCGGCGGCGGCTTACCTTTGAAGGTGACGCGGAACGCCAGTTCATCTGACTGGCTCAGGCTGGCAATATCACCCGGCGTCATGTGGTCGGATACGCCGGTTTTGGCCTGTTCCGTCAGTGTCGGCAGCGTCCACAAGGGTTGCAGGCGCGGGGTAAACACGAACAGCAGCACCATCAGCGGCAAGGCTTGCAGCAGCATCAAGCCTGCCAGCCGCAGGTTGAAGCGCACCCCTTGCCAGATGGAAAATTCCGTGATGCTTTGCTGGGTATCCATCAACGCTGCGGTCAGCACGATCAGGGAAAAGACGCCATACAAACCCGCCGCGATGGATTGCGCATACAGGAAGTGCAGCGCAACCAGAAAATAGCCGATGAAAATCACCACCAGCGCATCACGCCGCTGGATCGCTTCCAGTGCCTTGAAAGCAAAGCCCAGCAGTAACAGGGCTGACATGGCCTCCAGTGAGGGGAAATGCAATCCGCTTGTGACCAACCCGCCAACACCCGCGCCCAGCAACAGTAGTTTGATCAGCTTGCCGGGTTGGGGCGCTGCGCCGGATAACACCCACAAGCGCCAGCCTGCTGACAGCAGCAGTACCGGCAATAACCAGAACGGCAGATGCAGGCTGAACGGCAACATCACCACCAATTGCGCCACCAGCAGCCAGATCATGCCGGAATAGGTAATCTGCCGGGTCATTCCGTGACCCTGTACAAGGCCAGCGCTTGCAGGCACTGGTTTTTGTGCGCATCGCCCTTGCCCGGTGGGATCACCTTGCCCGGCAGTTTCAGGCCGTATTGGCGTTGCGCCTGATGAAATTCCAGCACCTGATGGCATAAATGGGACAGACGGGCTTCAATGCCGGGGATGGGCAGGCTGTCCCAATCCAGCCACACATCATGGCTGGTGTAATCGACGAACGACTTGGTGTATAGCTTGCCGGTCTGGGCGTATTTTCCCCAGTGGATGTGTTTCGGCGCATCACCGGGGCGGTAATCACGGACACCGCTGAAATCGCTGCTGCCATTGGGGATTTCTGCGCCATCTTCGCTGCTTTCCTGTGCCGCCGTGCCTTGCATGGGCAGGCTGTGGGCAAGCGGGCGCGGATAGACCAGCCCGCGCAATGCCGGTTGCAAATAGGCCCAGGCAAACGCGAGTCCGGTCGGGAAACAGGTGGAAACCGTGATCCGGGGTGGTGTAAACCAGCCGCGCTGGCGGGTGTTGTGGGACAGTTTGAGCCGTGCGCTGCTCGTGCTGGCCAGGTTGGCTTGTATGTCATCCTGCCCTGCCCAGTCCAGTTTGACGGCGAATTTACGTTGTGCGGTGGGGCAGGTCAGCTCCACTTCCAGCACGGCTTTTTCCCCGGCGAAACAGGGTTCCACACCAATCACGTTGAGGCGCAGCCCGGCGAGGTTGCGCCAGGTGTAGAAAATATTGATTAAAAGCAGCGCCAACAGCCAGAAACTGACCGCGTAGACCAGTGAATTCTGGAAGTTGACCCCGAGCAGGAACAGCAACATGACCATGAACAGCATCCCCAGCGCGGTTTTGCTGGGGATGATGTAAATGTTCCGGCGTTGCAGCTCAAGCATTGCCGATCACATCAACACTGGCGAGGATGTGGCGGGCGAGTTGTTCGCCCTGGGTTTCCTGCTTGCCGACCAAACGATGCCCGGCAACGGCGGTGAACACGGCTTGCACGTCTTCCGGCAGGACATGTCCACGCCCTTGCAGCAATGCCCATGCCTGCGCAGCTTTGACCAGGGCTTGCGCCCCGCGTGGGGACAGCCCGAGCTGGCAGACATCGCGCTGACGGGTACGTGCAATCAGCCGCTGGATGTAATCCAGCAGGGTGTCAGTCATTTTGACCTGCGGAACCAGGGTTTGCAGGGCAGTAAGGCGTTGCACATTCAGCACTTGCTGCAAACTGGCCAGCAGGTTGCGCCCACTTTTGCCTTTCAGCAACTCGCGTTCCACTAGCGGGTCGGGGTAGCCGAGGGAAACACGCAGCAGGAAACGGTCGAGTTGCGATTCGGGCAAGGGGAATGTCCCGGCCTGGCTTTGCGGGTTCTGGGTGGCAATCACGAAAAACGGCGCGGGTAAACGGTGGGTTTCGCCATCGACGCTGACCTGGCCTTCTTCCATCGCTTCCAGCAAGGCGCTTTGCGCACGCGGCGTGGCGCGGTTGAGTTCATCGGCGAGGAAAATCTGGCTGAATACCGGCCCCGGATGGAAGCGGAAACGGCTGTGTTGCGCTTCAAACACCGATGCGCCGATCAGGTCAGCAGGCAATAAGTCGCTGGTAAATTGCACCCGTTTGTATTCCAGCCCGCAGACTTTGGCGAGTGCGTGGGCGAGGGTGGTTTTGCCCATGCCGGGCAGGTCTTCGAGCAGCAGGTGGCCGTTGGCCAGCAGGCAAGCCAGCGCCAGCCGCACGGCCTGTTCCTTGCCGAGGATGACCCGGTTGAGTTGGGTCAGGGTTGCCTGGATCAGTTGCGGAGCCGCAGCAGTCATGTTTTGTCATCCATTATTTTTATGATGTTTGGAATGACTTTACACGATGTGCGGGTGCTTGCCTATCTCGGGCGGACGGTCAGGCTCCGGCCAGTTCACGCAGCAGCTTGAAAATGTCGCGGCTGCTCTTCGGTGGTTTACTGGCGGCCTGTTCCTTGCGGGCATTGCGAATCAGGCTGCGCAGGCGCTGGATGTCGAGGTCAGGGTATTCCTGCATCAGTTCACCGATGGTGTCGTCGTCTTCCAGCAGACGGTCACGCCAGCGTTCCAGCTTGTGGAATTTCGCCAGTTGGCTGCGGGTAACGCCGTCCCATTCGTCGAATTTGGCCTGGATCGGGTCGCAATCTTCCTTGCGCATCAGTTTACCGATGTACTGCTTCTGACGGCGGATAGCGCCGTGGGCGGTCAGGCGTTTGGCCAGCATGACGGCATCGTACAGTCCTTCCGATAAGTCCAGTTGTTCCAGCTTGTCGAGGGGGAGGGCAATCAGGCGTTCGCCGAGTTCCTGCAAGGCTTCGGCCTCGCGCTTGATCTGGCTTTTGCTGATGAAATCGTCGTCTTCGTAGTCGTCAGTGGGGTACACGGTTCTGCATGTCTTGTGGCGAAAGGGCTATGTTACACCGTAATGGGGGAATCCGACCAATCTGGAATCGGATTCCATATTAGTCGAGGTGTAAGCTTAAAGCAGGCTATTCACCCAGCGCATAATATCAGCAGCGCCCATCGCGCCGGAAGTACGTCCGATTTCCTTGCCACCTCGAAACACCGCCATGGTCGGGATGCTGCGGATATTGAATTGCGCCCCGATCATCTGGTGGTCTTCGGTATTCAGTTTGGCGAAGCGCACTTGCGGCTCCATCTGCGCGGCAGCTTGCGCGAATGCCGGAGCCATCATGCGGCACGGCCCGCACCACGGAGCCCAGAAATCGACCACGACCGGAATATCGTTACGGCTGATGTGTTTGGCGAAATTGGCACTGTTCAGCTCGATAGGGTGACTGTTGAATAGCGGCGCGTGGCATTTACCGCATTTGGCTTCACCAAGGCGGTCGGCAGGTACTCGGTTGGTAACGCCGCAGGTCGGGCACACCAGATTGACCGGATTGCTCATGTGTATCCTCAAGGCTGTTGTTTCTTTCCGTCAGTATTGGGGCGGAATGGCACGGTTTAAAGTTTTTTTCGACCAGTGCTGTTATGATTCGCGCCGTTCGTTCATTGAGGAAAACCCGACGCATGTTGATGTCCCTGTTTGCCATCATTGCAGGCTTTGTCTTGCTGGTGTGGAGTGCCGACCGTTTTGTCGACGGGGCTGCGGCTACGGCCAAACATTTTGGCATGTCGTCCTTGTTGATCGGGATGCTGATTGTCGGGTTTGGTACTTCCTTGCCGGAAATGGTGGTGTCTGCGATTGCCGCCTCGCAGGGTAATTCAGGTCTGGCGTTGGGCAATGCGTATGGTTCCAACATTACCAATATTGCCCTGATCCTGGGGGTGACGGCCTTGATGGCGCCGATGACCGTGCATTCCAGGGTGGTGAAAAAGGAAATTCCCCTGCTGATCCTGATCGGTTTATTTTCCGGCTGGCAGTTGCTGGACGGCGAACTCAGCCGTGCCGATGGTATCGTGTTGCTGGTGGGCTTTTTTGCCTTGATCGGGTGGACGATCTTTACGGCTGAACGTAATGGTGATGCTTTGGGCAAGGAAATGGATAGTGAACTGACCGTACACGCCATGCCGCTCACTCAGGCTTTGTTCTGGACAGGTATTGGGTTGGTGTTGCTGGTCATCAGCTCACGGATTCTGGTCTGGGGCGCGGTCAATATTGCCCATGAATTAGGCGTCAGTGACCTGATTATCGGTTTGACGGTGGTGGCATTGGGGACATCCCTGCCGGAGCTGGCGGCTTCCATCGTCGCGGCGAATAAGGGGGAACACGACATCGCGCTGGGCAATGTGCTCGGTTCCAATATGTTCAACCTGCTGGCGGTGGCGGGGATTGCCGGTACAATCCATCCGCTTGCGATTAGCCCGGAAGTCCTCAGCCGTGACTGGGTGGTGATGATTGGGTTGACCGTGACCTTATTGCTTATGGCCTACAGTTTCCGCAGCAAGGAGCGCCATATCAACCGTGTGGAAGGTGGGTTCCTGCTGGCAAGTTATGTCGCGTACACTGGCTGGCTGGTGGTCAGCGTCCTGAAATAAGCCGGTTTAACCGACATCCACCCCGTGCTCGCGGGTGGAATGGAACTGGATGTCCGGCCATTTTTCCTGCGCCATTTGCAGGTTGACGCGGGTCGGCGCGATGTAAACCAGTTCGCCGGAATGGTCGTAAGCCAGATTTTGCGCCGCCTTGGCCTTGAATTCGTCCATTTTCTTTTCATTGGTGGACGTAACCCAACGTGCGGTTTGTACGTTCACACCCTCGAAAATCGCGTCCACCTTGTATTCGTCTTTCAGGCGTTGCGCTACCACGTCGAACTGGAGCACACCGACCGCACCGAGGATCAGGTCATTGTTGTTGAG
>JBBIHI010000160.1:0-6362 GCA_037447095.1 Thiotrichaceae bacterium | reverse complement strand
TTCCAGTAGTTCCGTCCCTGGTTGAAATCTGGAGTTCCGCCAACTGGTACGAGCGCGAAGCCTTCGACCTGTTCGGCATCATGTTCAGCGGCCACCCTGATTTGCGCCGCATCCTGACCGATTACGGTTTCGTCGGCCATCCGTTCCGCAAGGACTTCCCGCTGATCGGGCAGGTGGAAATGCGCTACGACGCCGAGCAAAAGCGCGTGATCTACGAGCCTGTATCCATTGATCCGCGAGTGCTGGTGCCGCGTACCATCCGCGATGACCAAAGATTCTCCCCGGCAAAGGAGCGTGTTAATGCCTGAAATTCGCAACTTTACGCTGAACTTTGGTCCGGCTCACCCCGCCGCACATGGCGTGTTGCGTCTGGTGCTGGAAATGGATGGTGAAACCATCGTCCGCGCCGATCCGCATATTGGTCTGCTGCATCGCGGCACCGAGAAGCTGGCGGAGAGCAAGCCGTACAACCAGAGCATCGGCTACATGGATCGTCTCGACTACGTGTCCATGATGTGCAACGAACATGGCTACGTGCTGGCGATCGAAAAACTGATGGGGATTACTGCCCCGGAACGTGCGCTCTACATCCGCACCATGTTCGACGAAATTACCCGCATCCTCAACCACCTGCTGTGGATTGGCGCACATGCGCTGGACGTGGGCGCGATGACCATGTTCCTGTACGCCTTCCGCGAACGTGAAGATTTGATGGATGCGTATGAAGCCGTTTCCGGCGCACGTTTGCACGCAACTTATTACCGTCCGGGCGGCGTTTACCGAGACCTGCCGGATTCCATGCCGCAGTTTCAGTCCAACCGTTTCCGTTCCGAGGCAGAAGCCAAGCGCCTGAACGCCAACCGGGGCGGTTCGCTGCTGGATTTCCTGGAAGACTTCACCAACCGTTTCCCCGGCTATGTGGACGAATACGAAACCCTGCTGACCGACAACCGTATCTGGAAACAGCGTCTGGTCGGTATCGGCGTGGTGTCGCCGGAACGTGCCCTGCAAATGGGCTTCTCCGGTGCGATGCTGCGTGGTTCTGGTATCGAATGGGATTTGCGCAAGAAGCAGCCTTACGCCGCCTATGACAAGATGGATTTCGACATCCCGGTGGGCACGCACGGCGACAGTTACGACCGTTATCTGGTGCGGATCGAGGAAATGCGCCAATCCAACCGCATCATCCGTCAATGTATCGACTGGCTGCGCGTCAATCCTGGCCCGGTCATGCTGTATGACAGCAAGGTCGCGCCACCCAGGCGCACCGACATGAAAGAAGACATGGAAGCGCTGATCCAGCACTTCAAACTGATGACCGAAGGTTATTGCCTGCCGGAAGGCGAAGCTTATGCTGCCGTCGAACATCCGAAGGGCGAATTCGGCTGCTATATCGTTTCCGACGGAGCCAACAAGCCATACCGTCTGAAAATCCGCGCACCGGGTTTTGCCCATTTGTCTGGCATGGATGAAATGTCCAAAGGCCACATGCTGGCGGATGTGGTAGCTATCATCGGCACACAAGACATCGTATTCGGGGAGGTTGACCGCTGATGACTGAACTTCAACGCAAAAGCGACCTGCTCAGCCATCACGAGCGTGAAGACATTGATAGCTGGCTTAAGCGCTATCCTGACGACAAAAAGCAGTCTGCGTTACTAGCCGCTTTACGCGCGGTCATGCATGAAGACCACTACTTGTCGCGCGAAAAAATGGATGCTGTTGCCGATTACCTCGGCTTGCCGGAAATTGCCGTGTACGAAGTCGCCAGTTTCTACTCCATGTACGAACTCGACAAAAAGGCGGCGGCGAAATACAGCATTTCGGTTTGCACCAACGTTTCCTGCATGTTGTGCGGTTCCGACCAGATTCTGGAGCATGTCGAAAACAAACTCGGCATCAAGCTGGGCGAATCCACCCCGGATGGCAAATTCTTCCTCAAGATGGAAGAAGAATGCCTCGCGGCGTGCAGCAGTGCCCCGATGATGCAGGTCAACCACGTGTACCACACCCATCTCACCCCTGAAAAAGTGGATGAGATTCTGGACGGACTGGAGTAAGCACATGGCAAATCAGGTCTGTTTCATCACCACCCAATTCGGCGATCAGGCGCATACGCTGGAAAGCTACCTGAAAGTCGGCGGCTATTCTGCCTGGAAAAAAATCCTCGCAGAAAAAACTTCCGCCGAAGACATCATTGAAAACATCAAGTCATCTGGCCTGCGTGGCCGTGGCGGCGCGGGTTTTCCAACCGGTATGAAGTGGAGCTTCATGCCACGCAACATGCCGGGACAGAAGTACATCGTTTGTAATTCGGACGAGTCCGAACCGGGTACCTGCAAAGACCGTGACATCCTGCGTTTCAACCCGCACGCACTGGTGGAAGGCATGGCGATTGCCGGTTACAGCATCGGCGCGACGGTTGGCTACAACTACATGCGTGGCGAGTTCATGGATGAGCCTTTCATCCACTTCGAGCAGGCGGTGAAGGAAGCCTACGAACTGGGCTTGCTGGGCAAGAATATTCAGGGAACCGGGGTCGATTTCGACCTGTACGGTACGCTGGGCGCAGGCGCTTATGTGTGCGGTGAAGAAACCGCGCTGCTGGAATCGCTGGAAGGCAAGAAAGGCCAACCACGTTTCAAACCACCATTCCCGGCCAGTTTCGGCCTGTATGGTCGCCCGACCACCATCAATAACACGGAAACGCTGTCGTCCATCCCCGCCATCATGCGCAATGGCGGCAAGTGGTTTGCCGACATGGGCGTGGCGAACTCCGGCGGTGAAAAGCTGTTCTCCATGTCCGGCCATCTGAACAATCCGGGCAACTTCGAGATTCCGATGGGCACGCCGTTCTCCGAATTGCTGGCAATGGCAGGCGGGGTACGCAACGGCCACAAGCTGAAAGCGGTCATCCCCGGTGGTTCCTCGGTTCCGGTCTTGCCCGGCGACGTGATGATGGGCCTGACCATGGACTACGACACCATCGCCAAGGCAGGTTCGCCTATGCCACTCCTCGCAGTGATCGTGATGGATGAAACCACCGACATGGTGAAGGTACTGCAACGCATTTCCCGCTTCTACTTCTCCGAATCCTGCGGCCAATGCACGCCGTGCCGCGAAGGCACCGGTTGGCTGTACCGGATGCTGACCCGCATCGTGGAAGGCAAGGGCAAGATGGAAGACGTAACGCGACTGGAAGAAATTTCCCACAACATCGAAGGCCGTTCGATCTGCGCGCTGGGTGAAGCGGCGGCGATGCCGGTGTGGAGTTTCGTCAAGCACTTCCGCGAAGAATTTGAATACTACGTCAAGCACGGGCGTAGCATGGTGGCGAAGGGGTAATACATGGCAGAAGAATTCGTCACAATCGAGATTAACGACCAGCCGGTACAGGCACGCAAGGGCGCGATGCTGATTGACGTGGCCGATGACAACGGGATCAGCATCCCGCGTTTCTGCTACCACAAGAAACTGTCAGTCGCCGCCAACTGCCGCATGTGCCTGGTGGAAATGGAAAAGTCGTGGAAGCCGGTTCCCGCCTGCGCCACTCCGGTCAACGCAGGCATGAAGTTCTGGACGCGCTCACAGAAAGCCAAGGATGCGCAGAAAGGCATCATGGAGTTCCTGCTGATCAATCACCCGCTGGATTGCCCTATTTGCGACCAGGGCGGTGAATGCGAGTTGCAGGACATCTCCGTCGGCTACGGCAGCAGCAAATCCCAATACGCCGAAATCAAGCGCGTCGTGCCTGACAAGGACATTGGTCCGCTGATCGAAACCTGCATGACCCGCTGCATCCAGTGTACCCGCTGTGTACGTTTCGGTGAAGAAATCGCCGGGATGCGCGAAATGGGCGGCACAGGCCGTGGCGACCGTTTGCTGATCGGCACTTACATTGAAAAATCACTCAAATCCGAACTGTCCGGCAACATTATTGACCTGTGCCCGGTAGGCGCACTGACCGCCAAACCGTCCCGCTACACAGCACGCGCTTGGGAAATGAAATCACACGATTCCATCGCCCCGCACGATTCGGTTGGCTCCAACATCCACGTCCACACCTTCCGCAAAGACGTGGTACGTGCCGTGCCGCGTGATAACGACGCCATCAACGAATGTTGGATTTCCGACCGCGACCGTTTCAGCTATCAGGGCATTTACAGCGCTGACCGCATTACCAAGCCGATGCTCAAACGCAGCGGCCAGTGGCATGAAGTCAGTTGGCAACAGGCTCTGGAAGCAACCGCCGAAATCCTGCGTTCCGCCAACCCCGAAACAACGGCGGCGTTGGCAAACGCAACTTCCACGCTGGAAGAACTTTACCTGTTCCAGCGCCTGATGCGCGGCCTGAATGTACGCAACATCGACCACCGTCTACGCCAGACCGATTTCAGCGACCAGAATGCCGCGCCGGTTTGCCCGTATCTGGGCATGGAAATCGCCGATCTGGAACAGCAGAACGCGGTATTTCTGATCGGCTCCAATGTGCGTCAGGAACAGCCGATGCTGAACCACCGCATCCGCAAGGCTGCGTTGAAAGGCGCGAAAGTGATGGCGTTGAATCCGCGTGCTTTCGATTTCAACTACGACATCGAACAGCAGGCAGTCGCTCCGGCAGACATGCTGCAAACACTGACGGCAATGGCTGGCGACACTGATCATCCGGTGATGAAAGCGTTAAAAGATGCTGAAAATGCGGTGGTGCTGCTCGGTAACGTGGCAACGCAGCATCCTGCTTTTGCATCCCTGCGGGCAGTGGCCAGCGAGATTGCCAAACAGACCGGCGCGAAATTCGGTTATCTGGCGGAAAGCGCCAACAGTATCGGCGCATGGATTGCCGGTGTAGTACCTCACCGCCTGTCCGCAGGCCGTGAACTCAAGCAAGCGGGCGTTCCGGTCAGTGAATTACTGCACGATAACACCCGCACCTTTGTTCTGCTGAACACCGAACTGGGTGATTTCGCCAATCCGCAACAGGCGATGCAGGCATTTTCCGCTGCCGATAACGTTATCGTGATTTCACCGTTTGCTGATGACACAACACGCAAGTACGCAACTGTGCTGCTGCCGGGCACGACGTTTGCCGAAACTTCCGGCACATTCGTGAATGCAGCAGGTCATTGGCAGCATTTCAAAGGCGCGACTGAGCCATTGGGTGATGCACGTCCGACCTGGAAAATTCTGCGTGTTCTTGGTAACAACGCCGGAGTGCCTGAGTTTGACTGGGTAACGACCGAAGAAATTGCCGCCGAACTCAAGCTGGAATTGCACGGTGCAGAAGTCTGTAACAATGCTTACAGCGGTACAGCAGGCCAGTCCAAAATGAAAGTTGACGACGGAGCCTTCCAGCGCGTCGGTGACGTGGAAATGTACCGTGTTGACCCATTGGTACGCCGCGCCAAAGCCTTACAGGCCATGATGCCTGAAGCTGCGGTCAGCCTGAATCCGGCGGATGCCGACAAGCTGGGAGTTGCCGCAGGCGATAGCGTCAAGGTGACGCAAAACGGTGTTTCCATCGCGCTGCCTGCTGCGGTCGATGCAGGCATCCCGGCAGGTTGCGCAGGCTTGCAGTCCGGTATCGAAGTATCCAGCGTGCTGGGTGCTGCTTTCGGTTCCATCCAGATAGCAAAGGCGGGGTAAGCAATGGTCGAGTTTCTGAATAACCTGTTATCCAGCTTCCTGCCTGACTGGATGGTGCTGCTGGTAGTCATTGTCCTCAAAATTGTGGCGATTGTGCTGCCGCTGATCCTGCTGGTGGCTTACGCGACTTACGCCGAGCGCAAGATCATCGGTTTCATGCAGGTGCGTATCGGGCCGAACCGGGTCGGCTGGAAGGGCTTGTTACAGCCGTTCGCGGACATGTTCAAGCTGATCTTCAAGGAGATCGTGATTCCCAACAAATCCAACCGTTTCCTGTTCCTGATTGCGCCGTTGCTGGCAATGGGGCCTGCATTCGCGGCCTGGGCGGTAATCCCGTTCGGTGATGGCATGGTGCTGGCGAACGTGAATGCCGGGCTGCTGTTCCTGCTGGCGCTGACATCCATCGGCGTGTACGGGGTCATCATTGCGGGTTGGGCGTCCAACTCAAAATATGCGCAACTGTCGGCGTTGCGGATCGGGGCGCAGATGGTTTCCTACGAAATCGCCATGGGGTTTGCGTTGGTCGGGGTGCTGATGGCATCGGGTAGCCTGAATCTGGGCGACATCGTGATAGCGCAATCCGGCAGCATCTTTAGTTGGTTTGTGTGGCCGCTGTTTGGCCTGTTCCTGGTTTATTTTATCTCTGGGGTGGCGGAAACCAACCGTGCGCCGTTCGATGTGGCGGAAGGCGAATCCGAGATCGTTGCCGGTTTCCATGT
>JBBIHI010000159.1:0-6363 GCA_037447095.1 Thiotrichaceae bacterium | reverse complement strand
GCTATACGGAGGTATCCGGCATCATTGACTACCCGCTGCAAGAAGAGCTGGACAAAATCGCCGATGCCCTCGCCGACCAGGACAAGCCTGCGCAACAGGCGATTACCCATTACCGGCGGCTGGCGACGGTGGAATTCCCCTTCCCGGTGGGGCGCTATGCCAGCGCCCGCTATTCCCTGCTGGAGCTGCAACCGAAAACCGGGCGAAAACACCAGTTACGCCGGCACATGAAGCATATTTTCCACCCCATTGTTGGCGACACCACCCACGGGGATGGCAAACAGAATGCGTTTTTCCGGGAACAGTTTGCCAACCAGCGGCTGCTGTTACATGCGTCCATCCTGCAATTGCAACACCCGCACCGGCGAACAACACTGCGCATCGAAGCCTGCCTGCCAGCGGACTTTCAGGCTATGGCAGACCGTTTTACGTCTGCGTCCAATAAAAGCTTGCCAGCCCTTTAAACCGGAAGGATTTTACCGGCAACCACTTCGCAACAGTTTCACACCTCATATCGGGAACATCCTCCCCGCTTTTTCCCCCATAGACCACACTGATAATCATAAAGGGCTCTGATAGGGAGAAGAGGATCATGTGGAACAAGCACGTCTCAACCGTAAAATATTCCCTGCTCGGCTACGCCATGTTTGTGCTGGCAGGATGCAGTATCAACCCCCGCAACGGGGGCTTCCCCAGCCCCGCCCAGCAAACCTTCAAACCAAACCCGAAACAGCAGGTGCAAGGGCAAAAGGCATTGGTACACAAAACCCGTCTGTCGCGCTCCGCAGCCGTCAAACCGCTGGCTTCGCTGGAACGGGTCACATGGTGCGCCCGCAAACAGACTGGCAGGTTGTATTGCTGGGGTGGCAGCAGCCCGAAAACCGGCTTTGATTGCAGCGGCCTGACCCAATATGCCTTCCAGCAGGGTGCTGGGGTGTCGATCCCACGTACTGCGGCAGAACAATATGATGCGGCGACCAAGTTGAGCCAGACGGAAGCACGTAAAGGTGATCTGGTGTTTTTCAGAACCCGTGGCAAACGGGTCAGCCATGTGGGCATTTACCTGGGCGAAAACAGGTTCATCCATGCACCGCGTACCGGCAAGGCCATTACCACAAGTGAGCTGAGCGGTTACTGGCGTAAACGTTTGGTGGGATTTGGGCGCATCCAGCTACCGGGAGCTTGCCGCCCCATCTATTCATGATGGGACGGCAAATGATGGAAGGGGCAGGAGTTATTGGGCGGACATATTACCCATGTGGCCGCCCATGCCACCCATAACAGGCGGTTTGACTGTCTGGATTGGCGCATCAACGGTGGTTGTACTGCCGTCATCGAACGTCAGGGTAAGCTGCGCCTTTTCACCCTCCTTCAGTTCCTGCTTCAGGCCGATCAGCATGATATGCAGACCGCCGGGAGCCAGTTCGGTACGCCCTTTGGCTGGCACATCAATCTTGTCAACCTGACGCATTTCCATCACACCGTTGTTATTGGTGTGGGTATGCAACTCAACCGTATTGGCAACCGGGCTGGTGGCGGAAGTGACACTGTGGTCAACATCACCGGTATTGACCAGTGTCATGAAGGCCGCACTGTTGGGCTGACCCGGCGGAACAGCGCGTGCATACGGGTTTTCCACCTTGACGGTATCGGCAGCCTTGGCAGCGGTAGCATCCGCTGCTGGTGCAGCGGCCTTGTCACTACCTGTTTCTGCATTGCAGGCAGCCGCGAAAGAAATCAGCAGCCCCAGTACGGTCGCTTTGAAAATGCCATTCATGTATTACGTTCTCCTGTAAAAAGCGGGGTGAAGTCTGGCAACACCCCATAACGGACAAACCAGACGTTTAAAACTCGTATCAGTTGAGATCGAAAGTCGCTTTTAACCACACAGTACGACCCGGTTCATTAACGCGGGTGGTTTGGGTGTATCCCGTAACAGCAGCACCGCCTTTACTAATATTTTCTGCGTAGGTTTTGTTAAACAGGTTATCAACACCTGCGGACAACAACACACCTTTCCTCGGGCGTGTCCCACCGTTGATGGAAAATACACCGAATCCCGGAGTCTTGCCAATATCCTGCCCGACAATATTACCTGAACCGACATCAATACGATCCTGCTTTGCGACCAAACGTAGTTGGGCACCAAAAAACTGTTTCTTATTGTCGTATTCGGCACCCAACTTCATCTCTGCTGCGGGCTGCTGCGCCAACGGCTTGTTGTCAGTCTTATTGTCACCATGCACCAATGAAGCTGCAACAGTACCTTTCCAGTTATCTGAAATCTGGTAAGCAGCATCTGCCTCCATACCGTAGGTTTCGGCATTGATATTACGTGTGTAAAGATTACTCATCATGCCCATAGGAACCGATTTGACAAGCTGATAGTTGTCGATTTTGTTGTAGAACGCTGAAGTAGAACCAGACCATTTACCGGCTTTCCATGTCCGCCCTACATCCAGTTGGTTAGTTTTTTCCGGTTTATCTGCCTGGAAGACGCTATTGTTAGTCGTCGTATCCAGGTTCCTGAGTTCCCAATAGTCAGGATAACGCTCGGTGTGACCTATTCCTGCATAGTAAGTACCTTTGCCGTCTGCAACATCCTTCTCATAACGGACAAAACCGCTTTTAAGTGTTTTGCGGACACTTGCCCCTTTTGTATTATTGGCGATAGTTTTGTTCATATCCAGGAAGGTACGGCTATCCTTGGCTTTGTAATCGTCAACCCGCAGGCCACCCTTGAGCCTGCTGCTATCGGACAGGGAGCGGTTTACTTCGGCAAAAATACCTTTTTGCTCAAAGCGCATATCTTCCATTCTGGGCGATGCGGCGTTGGTTGCGTTTGCCTGTGCGGCGCTGGTGGCGTTGTTCATGCGGCCACCGTGGATGTCGGTTTTGGTATCTGCCCCTAACGTTAGCTTGGTTTTTTCACCTGCATTGAGAGTCACCGCTACCCTTGCCCCATCAGTTGTACGATCAGGGTTCATGATGGAAAATGGTTTGGGGTTCATCATGCTCGGGGCGGAAGCTTGGCGCAACGAATAGTTATCCATAACATGGTCAACGTAGCTATGGAAAACCTGCCCCTCAATCTTGTCGACCAATGGAGAAACATTCCTTTTTTCGAAGCTCAGTTCAGCATTCTCGCGATCAAACTTTGCACCATCCATTGAACGGTCAGCATAAGCGGCCTTGCCATCACTTTTACCAACAGAGAGCTTGACCAGCGTATCCTGGTCTGGCGTCCAGCCCATATCCAGACTGGTATTCCAGCGTGTGTAAGAAGAATGCACGGTTTTACCAGAGCCATCCTTGTAATCATTAGCATCCGCATGGGTTCCAGAGCCGTGTATGAAGAATTTATCCGAACCTGTTTTGCCTTCCAATTCCACATCATTACGGCCAGCACTGCCCAAAGTCACACTGGCATGAGCTGTTGTACCAGGCTGAGCCAAGTTTTGATTGTTGTGCTGAAAATTAACAACACCTGCAGAAAAACCTGAACCGTAGGCAACAGTAGGTCCTTTCACGAGTATTACCTTGTCAAAAGATTCCGGGTGGATATACGCAGTAGGCGGATCCATGCGTGCACTGCAACCACCATAGACCTCATGTCCGTCAATCAGCACCCCGAGACGGGAACCGGCCATGCCCCGGAACATCGGGTCACCATCTGTACCACCTTTACGGATAACGCTCATACCCGGAATGGTTTTCAGGAAGGCCGCACCATCCTGTGCAGGCAATGGTTGTTGCGGAGCCTTGGGGTTCAGTTTGACGGTCAATGGTTTTTTGCTGGCCGGGGCAGTGACCACAACGCTATCCAGTTCGGTAACGTCATCAGCAGCCAAAGTCAATGTCGGCGCAAGCAAAGCTGACAATACAGCGATGGCAATCGGGGAAACTTTCAACATATGGATGTCCTCAATAAAAAAGTTACATCCGTCCTCCCAAGCAAGGCTTATGCCAAAAAGCAACATGTTGTTATTTCACAACTTTATGCAATACACCATCTGGAAGCTGCGTGAAATAACATGGCTAGCCGCGTGATTTCACACAGCTTGGGTTGGAATTCAAAGCACCAGATAAACCTGCCGGATAATTTCCACGTCGTATTGACGTTCCAGACGCCGCACAATGAAATGCCCACGGCTCATGCTCTGGAAATGGTCGACAAACAGCGTATTGATCAGCGCACCGCCCGCCGCCCCCACCACCGGCAGGGATTGTGCCAACGCCTTTTGCGTCACCGGAATGCCGAAACGGGCGGCAATCTTCGCCAATAATTGTACCAGTGGCGGGGCAGTTTTCTGCACGGCGGCATTGCTGGCCAGATAATGTGCTGCTTCGGAAAGGGATTTGGCCAGCGTTGCCCGTACCGTGAAATAGCCGGATTCCACCGCATCATCCTTGCTGCTCGCCCCACCCAGCGCGAACACTTCCAGGCAAGCCAGACGGGTTTCCGGCAGATGGATGTTTTCACCTTCGCTGCGGGCAATATCGGCAATCGAGCGCAGGATAATGGTGGTGGAAACCGGCAACTCAACAGCCAGTGCCGACAGGCCAAACGCGCCACCCGCCGCGCCACTGATCCCGGCCAGGGTCTTGTGCAACCAGTTGGAAGCATTCTGCGGCTGCGCATCAAGGGTGGAAAGGGCGAACTCCAGCGCCGTTTCCAGCGCCTTGCGGGTCGTGGTAATGATGATGTCGTTGGCTCCCTCCGGCAACATGGCCAGCCCTTTTTCGATGGGTGTGCCAACCGCATTGCTGATCCGTGCGGCCAGGCCGGGGTTTTCCAGCAGGCTTTTGGCATAGCGCAGTTCGGCGAGGTCGGCTTGGGTCAACATGGTACATACCTGCGGATAATCATCGCGGCAGTTTACGCCAAAAGGAAACTCGCCTGACAACAACCCTCCACAAAACCGGAAGATGGTAAATGGTCACGACTACCAGAACCACGTATATAATCCATAAGTGCTAAGTACTTCGGCATAAGTTTCTCGGAACTCTAAAATCATAACTAATTGATTTTTAATGAACGATTCTTCCGAGAAACTTTTTCGTGAGTACTTAATTTATGCAAATTACCCTAAAATAAGCTTCAGACAAGAAAGCAATTTTGTGTAATTTCTGTTTTAAGCATTATGATTTCCCCCATCTTACGCCAGACATCCGCCATGATCCTTGCCCGCCAGCAACCGGCATACCGCCGTTTCCTGCATAACCGGGTCGACTTCGGCGAACAACTGATCGGCATCAAGGGTGCTCGCGGCTGCGGTAAAACCACCCTGTTGCTGCAATATGCGCAAACCTGCGGGCTGGAAAATGCGCGGATGCTGTACCTTGCCTGCGACCACCCGGCAATGGTCGATGTGAGCCTGTACGAACTGGCACAAACCTTCTACCAGGAAGGCGGGCAACTACTGCTGATCGACGAAATCCACAAGAGCAAGGGGTTTGCCGCCCACCTCAAGGCCATCCGCGATACCTTCGATTTGCAGGTGATCTTTTCAGGCTCATCAGCCTTGCGCCTGGAACACGAACTGGCCGACCTGTCGCGCCGCGCGGTTGTCCATGAACTGCCGGTGCTTTCCCTGCGTGAATTCATGGAAATCGAAACCGGGTTAGTGTTCACTCCGCATTCCCTGCCGGAAATACTCGCTGACCATCCCAACATCGCCGCCAGTATCATGCAACATCTGCGCCCCATTGAGCAGTTCAGGAAATACCTGCAATACGGGGCTTACCCGTTCTACCGCGAATCACTGGATAACTACACCAGCAAACTGCTGGAAGTGGTCAACCTGACCATTGATTCCGACCTTGCCAGCCTTTACAGCATTGACCCCGGCAAGCTGGGGAAACTGAAAAAGCTGTTATACATGTTATGCAGCACTGACCCGGTGGAATTGAACATATCCAAACTCAGCGCTGGTGTCGGGACATCCTGGCCAACACTGGCACGTTATCTGGAAAGCATGGGTGCGGGCAGCCTGGTGCATGTGGTACGCGGCGGCAGCGGGATGCGCACCGTCAACAAGCCGGGCAAACTGCTGCTGGACAACACCAACCTGTTTTATGCGTTGTGCGCCAACCCCAATATCGGCTCCATCCGGGAAAGTTTCTTCGTTTCACAACTGTCATACGGGCATCAGGTTCACTACCACGACAAAGGCGATTTTCTGGTCGATGACCGCTGGGTCTTTGAAATCGGCGGTGCGGGCAAAACCCTAAAACAGCTTGCCAAGCACCCGGATGGTTATGCCGCCGTGGATGATGTGGTGATCGGCGACGGCAGGCGGATTCCGTTGTGGCTGCTCGGGGTGATGTATTGAAACACTCCTCTCACAATAACTGCGTATA
>JBBIHI010000158.1:0-6387 GCA_037447095.1 Thiotrichaceae bacterium | reverse complement strand
CTGATGAAGCAAACCATGAAACAGAAAGGCGTCGCCTCCATCGAGGAACTGCGCGAGCTATCGGTGGAAGCAGATGTGAAACTGGTTGCCTGCCAGATGACGGTCGAACTGTTAGGCTATGAGAAGGACGATTTCATCCCCGAAATCAGCGACTGGATCGGCGCAGCCAGCTTCCTGCCGCAGGCGCAGAAGGCGGATGTGAGTCTGTTTATTTGAATGGCAAGACTGGCTTGACCAACTGTTCCCGGCCTGTGCATCTTTCGCGCATGATCAAACACAGCCACACAACAGCCAGCATAGAGCACGGTGCTGGATGCTCTGCTGGAGGCGGATTTCCTACCGCAGGTGCGGGAACGCAGTCAACAATTACTCGAGCGTCTGGAAAATATTTCCCGGCAATTCGGGCTGGGCGAAGCACACGGCAAGGGACTGTTGCTGGCACTGGATACCGGCGAGAGAGATGCTGCAACTATCACCAAAAGCTGTTTTGAACGTAGTTTGCTGATCAATGCGCCGCAAGCACATACCTTGCGCTTCATGCCTGCGCTGAATGTGAGCGAAGCAGAAATTGGGCAAATGACACAGATACTGGAAAATGTCCTGCGTTCCCCATCAACCTAACCGCTTCCCGAAAGTGTAGCCGCTGTCCAATGTGAGCCGCCGGACAGCGGCTGATCCGATCAGGAACGACCTGACAATTGCCGTTTCAACGCAGCGACGGCCTCTTCCCAATTACGCCCGTCAAACCGGATCACTTCAGGTTTGGCCTTCTCCAAATCAACATCATCCAGACACCGCACATTGATACTGATCATGTCAGGCGCGGCACGCAGATTGCTGAACGGGTGAATACCACAATACACCCTTCTTGCTGCAAATGGAGCAATTGCATTGCACCACCTTGTCCAGCACTGTAGTGACTGTGAATCTGACCTGCCCGCAATGGCAACTTCCGTGAAATGTTTGCATCACCAACTTCCCCTTACTCCATTAATAATACACCCTGAAAAACGGTAACGGCATTGCCTGCAATCAATACCCGGTCAGCCTGCAATGCTACCAGTAACTCACCGCCGCGAGCAGAAGCCTGAAAAGCCCGCAGTGCTGTTTTGCCCAGCCGTTCCGCCCAGAATGGCGCAAGCGTGCAATGCGCTGAACCGGTCACCGGGTCTTCGTTGATGCCTGCCGCCGGGCCGAAAAAGCGTGAAACGAAATCGTATTCCGGCTGACTGGACACAGCCGTCACCATCACACCACGGGTCTTTACCTGTTTCAATGCAGTGAAATCCGGTTGCAAACCACGTACAACGGCTTCATCGTCCACCTGCACGAGATAGTCGACGCCGTTGAAAAACACCTGGGCATCCGTAACGCCCAAAGCTTGCAACAAACCCGCTGGCGCTTCAGCAGGCATGGCCGGAGTCGCGGGGAAATCCAGCACAATCCGCCCATCCGCCTGACGCGCTGTCAGTATGCCGCTGTTGGTGTGGAAACGGGCAGTTGCATCCGCTGCCAGCCAGCCTTCCTGCCAAAGGATGTGCGCGGTGGCAAGCGTGGCGTGCCCACACAAATCGACTTCAATCGTGGGCGTGAACCAGCGCAGGCCGAAACCATCATTCTTGCGCCAGACGAAGGCGGTTTCGCTCAGGTTCATTTCAGCGCCGACGGACTGCATCCAGCCAGCATCGGCTTCCTGTTCCAGCAGGCAGACCGCTGCCGGATTGCCCGCGAACGGCTTACGGGTGAAAGCATCGACTTGAAACAACGGAATGGTTTTCATGCGTCCTCCAGACTATCAATTTGCAAAAATGCCTGCCAAACCTCATCCGGCTCCCATTCCGGCAGCATCACGGCTTTGGCCTGTTCGTCAGGCATTCCCAACGCCAGCCGGTGATACTGATACAGGAAAGCGGAAACCCGGTGATTGAGGGCGCAATGCACCCACACCTTACGACCGTCCAGCATCCGCATCAGGGCACAGAAGCGTTGCAGTTGGGTAAGCGTCGGCTCCTCCCACGGCACGGGAATGTGGTAGTAATCCAGCCCCAGACTGATGACGCGGAAACCTTCGTCTTCCAGCACATTCGGCGAATACGGCATCGCCAGATTGATCACCGCCTCGTAGCCCGCGTCAGCAATCGACGGGATTTCATCCGCCAGCGGCTGGCCGGAACTGGCGAGCCGTTCGTTGATGTAGCGGTAATTGAGGATGTTGCTCATGTCAGCCTCCGGTTTCTTGCTGAATCAGGGCGGAAAATGCCTGCGTCAGTTGTAGACAGATTAGTAGCTACGCCGAACTGTACTGGCAATCAATCATGAAAACTGTAGTACAGCCTCTTGATGGCTTTAAACCCATCTACCCCAGTAACAACTGACGGCAACTTCAAACAACCCGGAGTCACCCAAGGTGCGGGCAATAATCAATGCCCCTTCCAGCATGGATAACAAACAAGCGGCTTGCTGTCGCGCATCAACTTCGGAACTGCCTTGCTGCTGGAAGACCCTGGTTAACCACAGCAGGCTTTCAGTGAAAAACTTACTGGTTTCAGTAACAACATTTTCAGGCAGCGCATCCCGCTCCGCGCCCAATATGCCGCACAAACACATGCCCTGATCAGCAACCAAAGCATTGCGAAAAGCGTCGATGAAGCGTTCGATGGCGGCTTGCGGCTCTATCTGCTGCTCCCCATCCTCATTCAGCCGGGCGAAAAAACGTTCCGTATAGCGTCGTGCCACCGCAGCGCCCAAGTCGCCCTTGGTTGGAAAATGGTAGTGAATGCTGGCGCTTTTGATGCCCATTTCATTGGCTATTTCCCTGAAACTAAAAGCATTGTAACCCTTGCTCCTGATATGTGATTCAGCAATGTCCTTGATGCGTTCGGCTGTGTCCATGATTCATTCCTCAAAACTATCTATGGATAGGTTAGTACGATTCGTTCAGCAGGACAATTTTCTTGGAAACATAATATTACCTATCAGTAGATAGTTATTGACTACCGAAGGCATTGCCATTACAGTTATACCTATCTAGTGATAGATAGTTAAATAAAGGAGCGAAAATCATGAGCAACTCAATTGCATTAATCGTAGGTGGTTCATCCGTCATGGGTAAGGCGACAGCCAACCGTTTATTGGCTCAAGGCAATACAGTCTGGCTGTTATCGCATGATCCAGTCGACCTGGAAAAAGCCAGGGATGAGCTGGTCAGCCAAACGAGCGGTTCGGTCAAAACTTCTTCCGTTGATTTGTACAATACGCAACAGGTAGAGGAGTTCATCGCCACCATCAAGACGGAAGCCGGTCATATCAAATACTTGTTGAATGCCGCTGGTTACTTCAAGCCAGTTTCATTCCTGGATCATGATAAGCAGGACTATGACAGGCAGATGGATATGAACAAGGCGTTCTTTTTCATCTCGCAGGCCGTAGCGCATAATATGAAGGAGCACGGTGGTGGTTCCATCGTACATATTGGTTCCATGTGGGCGCATCAGGCGGTAAAAGCAACGCCATCATCCGCCTACTCCATGCAAAAGGCTGGTTTGCACTCCCTGACCCAACATATGGCAATGGAGCTAGCAGAGTATGGTATCCGGGTGAATGCTGTTGCACCGGCAGTCGTGTTGACAACAATCTACAAGTCGTTTATTGACAAAGAGAAAATTGCTGAAACGCTGGCAGGTTTTAACAATTTCCATCCTATCGGGCGCATTGGCTCGCCGGATGATATTGCCAACGCTGTCGAGTTTCTGTTGTCCGACAAAGCTAGCTGGATTACGGGTGAAATATTGAATGTTGATGGTGGCGTCATGGCCGGAAGAAATTAGCCATCACGTTGATAACGCCTGGGTCAGCGGACACCAGTTCGCTGACCATTAAACCCGAAGGAGAAATACAATGGATTTGATCAATGCAGATATGGAGCAACGTGTCGTTATTGACACGCACGCTATGCCATGGACATTCTCTCCCCAGCCCGGCGTAGAACGTAAAGTGCTGGAATCACTGGATGCCGATACCGAGCGCGTGACTACGATTGTGCGTTTCGCGCCGGACAGTTATTTCCCCGCACACACGCACGGCGGCGGCGAAGAATTAATTGTGCTGGAAGGCGTCTTTTCCGATGCAAGCGGTAATTACCCGGCAGGCAGTTATGTGCGTAACCCTCCCGGTTCCACGCATCAGCCTTTCACCCGCGAAGGTTGCACCATCATGGTTAAGCTCTGGCAGTTTAGCGAAGAGGACCAGGCTCAGGTTCGCATTGATACCCGTTCAGCGCCATGGCATCCGGGGCTGGTTGAAGGTTTGAGCGTGATGCCCCTGCACAAGCATGACGGGGTGAATACAGCATTGGTGAAATGGGAACCCAATACCCGTTTCAACCCGCATGTCCACCCCGGCGGCGAGGAAATTCTGGTGCAGGAAGGGAAATTCCGTGACGAACTGGGCGAATATCCGGAAGGAACGTGGCTGCGCAACCCCCGCTGGAGCCAGCACACACCTTTTACCGGCCCGGAAGGCGCGTTGATTTATGTACGTGTCGGGCATATTGGCGCACGCCTGATCGGGCAGAACTGATTATCCAAACCCACAAACGGCATTGCCAACACCACCCACAGTTCAGTCTGGAAATGCTGGCAGCCCATTGCGCATACGTCGGCCACGGGCTGCGCGTCCACCATAACATCATGCCCGCCAGCGTGCCTGCTACAGCTGCCCGCCCCAAACCGATAAACAACGGGCTGAAAACACTGACCACGTAAGTCGCGCGAATGCACGGGATGCACGCCGCCAACTACGCCTTCCCTCCCGGCCTGCCGGAATTGCAGCAGCAAATCGCGCGGCGTATGTACCTCAGCGGCAGCCGTGTGAATGCCGAACGCATCCTCATCACCAACGGCTGTCAGGAAGCGCTTTCCCTCGCCCTGCAAACCGTGGCGCAACCCGGCGACATCATCGCCATCGAATCCCCCACCTTCTACGGCCTGTTGCAAGCAATCGAATCGCTGGGCATGAAGGCGCTGGAAATCCCCACCGACCCACAGACCGGCATCAGCCTGCCCGCCCTCGAACTGGCGCTGGAACAATGGCCGGTGAAAGCCTGCGTGCTGATCCCCAATTTCGGCAACCCGCTTGGCAGCCTGATGCCGGACGCGCACAAGCAGCAACTGGTGAAACTGGCCAAACGCCACCGCCTGATGCTGATCGAAGACGACATTTACGGCGACCTCGGTTTCAGCCATGAACGCCCGCGCACCCTGCACAGTTTCGATGCGGAGGGTGGCAACGTGATCTACTGCTCCTCCTTTTCCAAAACCATCGCGCAAGGGCTGCGCATCGGCTGGATGGTATTGCCGGAACAGCATTTTCCACGCGCCGAATACCTCAAATACGTCACCAACCTCGCCGCACCCACCTTGCCGCAACTGGCGATTGCCGATTTCCTCGCCCACGGCAGCTACGAACGCCACCTGCGCCAGATCAGAAACCGTTACGCACAACAGGTCAGCCTGTTCACCCAGGCCATCAGCCAACATTTTCCGGCAGACACAAAAGTCACCCAACCCCAGGGCGGTTTCGTACTGTGGGTGGAACTGGCGGAAGGCGTCGACACCCTGCAACTCACCCAGCAAATGCTAAAACGGAAAATCAGCATTGCGCCGGGGCAAATCTTTTCCGCCACGCAGAAGTATAAAAACTGCATCCGCCTCAGTTGTGCGCAACCGTGGACGGAAGGACTGGAAAAGGTCTTGCTGGAACTGGGCGAATGGCTGCAACAACACGTCCACCTGCTCTACCCCGCCTGGGTCGAAGCCGAAACCGACACGCAAGTGATCGTGATTCCGGGGCAAACCTAACGGCAATTGTTCAACCAGGAAGCCTCAGTACAGGATATGACGGTGCGCACGCTTTCCACTGTCGTCTTCCGCCTGATGGATGAACTCGGGCAGGTGCGCGGCCTGAACAACCGCCAGCGCCTGGCTCACCTGCTACTGGTGCGTGCATCGGATCAGGGGCGGCTGGACATGACCCAGCAGCAGATTGCCCAACATCTTGGCACACGACGCGAGGTTGTCGCCCGCCTGTTATCAGAGTTTGCCGATAAAGCTTACCTACAAACCAGACGTGGCCACCTGACCCTGCTGGATACCGATAGCCTGCGGGACATTGCTTCCGCGACTACGGCCTAACGAATCAGAAAAATAGAAAAAATCACCCTTCTGTAACCAAAGTTACAGTCAGGGCACACACCCCCAACTTAAGAAGCTGTCTGGCAAAAGCTTAAACGCATTTTGCAAGTGTTATTTTCAGCATGGCAATCCGCACCATGTTTTCTGCGGTGGCAGTGAGGATTTCAAAATCTTTAGCCAGGCGCCTGAAGTTGCC
>JBBIHI010000157.1:0-6396 GCA_037447095.1 Thiotrichaceae bacterium | reverse complement strand
ATCCTCTCGGATGAGACCTGCCGCAAACTGGAAGGCATGTGCATCAATATTCACCATTCCTTCCTGCCCGGCTTCAAAGGGGCACGCCCTTACCATCAGGCGTATGACCGGGGGGTAAAACTGATTGGCGCAACCGCGCACTACGTGACCTCAGACCTTGATGAAGGCCCGATCATCGAACAATCGGTGGAACGGGTCGACCACACCTTCCTGCCGGAAGCATTGGCTGCACTGGGGCGTGACCTGGAAAACAGTGCACTGGCAAAAGCGGTGCGCCTGCATATCGAGCGGCGGGTGTTTACCGACGGCAATAAAACCGTGGTGTTCAAATAGACAAAGGGGCTTGCGCCCCTTCATCATCCCCTTACATCACATCAGTGAAGCGTTGATCAGCAGGTGTGCCCAGATACTGACGATGTACCCCAGAGCCACCGCCCATGCCCATTTCAAATGGGAGAAAAAGGTGTAAATGCCGCGAGCCTGCCCCATCAGCGCAACACCCGCCGCAGAACCGATGGACAGCAATGAGCCACCAACCCCGGCAGTCATTGTCACCAGCAGCCACTGGCCGTGTGACATATCCGGGTGCATGGTAATCACCGCGAACATCACCGGAATGTTATCCACAATTGCCGACAAGAGACCGACCAGCACGTTTGCCCAGGTTGCCCCCAAGTCCACATACATCGCCTGCGCCGCCAGTGCCAGATAACCAAATGCACCCAAGCCACCGACACACAGGATGACGCCGTAGAAAAACATCAGCGTGTCCCATTCCGCCCGCTGTAAATGGGTGAAGATATTGAAACGTCCGACACTCTCATCTTCCGTATCATTCAGGGGGCTGTCGTCAGAAATTTTCAGATACCAGCCATACAGTTTCAGCGCCCCCAGACCTGTCATCATGCCCAGCACAGGCGGCAAATGCAGGAAATTATGGAACATGACGGCTGTCGCGATGGTCGCGATGAACAGCGCCAGGATCACAAAACCACCCTTGCGGACTTCCACGACCCGGCTCAGCGCTGCCGGTTTACCTTTCTCGATAAAGAACGACATGATCAGCGCAGGCACAAACCAGTTCAGCACGGAAGGGATAAACAGGTCGAAAAATTCCTGGAATTTCACTAGGCCCGCTTGCCACACCATCAGGGTGGTAATGTCACCGAACGGACTCCATGCGCCACCCGCATTGGCCGCCACCACGATATTGATGCAACCCATCGCCACGAACTTGGGCCGGTCGGAAGCCACCGCCACCAGCACCGCCGCCATCAGCAACGCTGTGGTCAGATTATCGGCTACCGGGGAAATGAAAAATGCCAGGAGGCCGGTAATCCAGAAAATCCAGTACAGGGAAAAACCCCGCGACACCAGCCACGCCCTGAGAGCTGCGAACATACGGCGTTCATCCAGGGTATTGATGTAAGTCATCGCCGCCAGCAGGAACAGCAACAACTTGCCGTATTCCAGCAGGTTGTGGTCGAGGATTTCCTCCACCTTGTCGACCTGACCAATCGCTGTATAGGCAATGGCTACCAGCACCCAGATAATGCCTGCCGCCACCATGACCGGTTTGGATTTACGCATGTGCAGGTGTTCTTCACCAATCACCAAGGCATAGGCAAAGACAAACAGGATCAGCGCTGTTATCCCCAGGCCGGTTCCGGTCAAATGCGGGACTTCACCGCCGACCTCACCCGCCATCGCACTGAATGGCAGCGGAAATAACACCAGGATGGATAGAAAACGCAACAATGGCTGGTTCATGACAAGCAACCTTATTGAATAAACACAATGTAAACGCGGGGTAATATACCCCGCAGGATGTTGCGTCACAACAAACACTTGCCGCAAGCCGGAGATTAAACCCGGCTTGCGGCAAGCAGCCACAGGCTATTTGTCCTCCAGAACGGGCGGCATTTTGTCCGCCTTATCTGTGTTCATTCCCTCTGTCAGCGCATACCAGTCAAAGTGGCGGGTGGCCAGCATCAGCACAGCCAGCACGGCGAAGATCAGCAGGCTGCCCATCAGCAGGGCATTTTCCTCCGCTTGCAGGATCATGTAGAGCAAGGCGTACAAACCTGCCAGACCACTTCCCAGCAACAGGCCATGCTTGCGGCTGTTGAGGATCGCACCGAAATACAGGGTCAGCAGCCCGGTACTCGCCAAGCCTGCCAGGGCATACGCCAGCAGGAAAGCCAGATGTTCCGACAGGGAAATCAGCAGCAGGTAAAACACCATCAGCGCAAACCCGACCAGGGTGTATTGCACCGGGTGGATGCGCAGTTTCTTCAGCAATTCAAACAGCACCAGCACCCCAAAGGTCAGCACGATAAAGAGCAGGGCGTATTTGATGCTGCGTTCCGACTGCTGGTACACATCCACCGGCTGCATCAGGCTGAAACCGACCGCCCGATCCAGCAGGCTGGCACAATCCCCTTTCCGGCATTGCTCCATCGCCCCGCTGACGTTGAAGGAAAACGAGGACGCCCGCCATTCCGCCGTAAAACCCTGCTCCGTCACTTCACGTTTGACCGGCAATAATTCGCCGTTGAAACTGGGGCTTGGCCAGTTCGCCGCCAGCTTGATGTCGCTGTCTTCCGACAACAGGGCAAAATTCATCGCCCGCATCCCGTTGAGATCGAGGTCGAAAGCGAACGGCAAGCTGGCTGGCGCATCCAGTGCCATTTCCGGCAATTTGGCGTGCATCCCGGCAAGCGCGGAACCCGGCAGGTTGCTGCCCGGCTGGAACAGGATGTCCGCACCCTTCCACTTCAGGTGCGGCGGGCGGGCAATCCCGCGCTGGTCACGCACCATTACCGCGAGGTAAGGTTTTTCCCAGACAAATTTCTTGTCCTTATTTTCCGCCAATACATCCAGCAATGCCTGGTTATCGAATTCACCCGTCACTTGCAGGCTGCTGTCATACACCGGCACTTCGTAAATTCCCCGGTAACGCAGGGTGCTGTCCAGCTTGCTGTTGACCTGCAATTGCCTGGGCATCAGGTACAGGGTGTCATCCAGGGTTTGTTCTCGCAGCGTTTCACGCTCCTCACCCTTGGCATCCTTGACAGTTTCCTTGAGATTGACTGTCAGGTGATAAGGAACCACCAGTATCGGCCCGGCCAGCGTCTGCTCACCCGGCCAGCTTTGCCCGATACTTTGGTATGCCTGTTCGCGCCATCCGGCACGTTCCCCGACCAGATCAATCATGAATGCCTGTGGGATCAGCAGCAGGATCATGATGAACGCAATAATGAAAAACTTGAGGTAAAAACGCCGGTTTTGCATAGTGGGGCTCCTTGTTGTTGGTGATAGCCCCACTGTAAACACTGCCCATGGAAATTCCGTTGGGCAGTTATGGAAAGATCGTGTAAAGAAATGCAGATACGGTGCAGGAAAGCGGTTTACCTACGGTGTACCCGGCAAGAACCCGCCAACCCAGCCCTGACTGGCCGCCGCCATCACATCCAGCAACCCCTGCGGATAAAACCCGAATACCAGCACCAGTACCGCCAGCATCATCAGGATACCCAGCTCGCGCGGCTTCAAATCCGGCGCATCCGCCACGATGGCATGAGGGGTTTCCCCCAGGAATGCCTTGCGGTAAAAGCCGAGGAAATACGCCGCACCGAGGATCACCACAAACAACACCACCAGCCCCGCGCCGGTATGCGTTTCCAGCACACTCATGATCAGCAGGAATTCCGCCGGGAAACCGCTGGTCAACGGCATCCCCACACTCGCCAGCCCCAGAAACAGGAACAGCGAGGCCAGCAAGGGCATGGATTTCGCCACTCCGCCCAAGCTGAGGATTTCCGTCGAGCCGGTACGCTGGTGCAAAAATCCGGTGATCAGGAACAGCCCACCCGCCACCAGGGTGAAATTCAGCAACTGGAATACCGCGCCCTGAATCCCCTGTGTACTGAGTGACGCAATCCCCAGTACCACCAGCCCGACATGGCTGAGCGAGGAAAATGCCAGCATCCGCCGTAAACTGCTTTGTCCCAACGCTGCCACCGCACCATACAGCACGCCGACCATGCCGAAACCGACCAGTACCCAGCGGAACTCATACGCTGCCTGTGGTGCAAGTGGCAGGGCAAAGCGCAGCAAACCATACGCCCCCACTTTCAGGCCAGTGAGGATCGCAACTGCCCCCGCAGGCCCCTCCTGCGCCACCACCGGCAACCAAGTATGCAGTGGAAACAGCGGCACTTTTACCCCAAAGCCCAGCAACAGCAGGAAAAACACCGTCACCTGTACCCCATGCTCACGGCTGCTTTGCAACAGGTCGAGGTAGGAAAAGCTCAAGCCGCCCGGATGGTTCAGCGCCAGCAGCACAAACCCGATCAGCAAGGGCAAGCCACCCGCCAGCATGAACAGGCTGTATTTCACCCCCGCGTAACGCCGGTTTGCCCCGCTGCCCCACAAACTGATCAGGAAAAACAGCGGGATCAGGGTCATTTCCCAGAACAGGAAAAACAGGATGGTATCCAGCGAGGAAAAAATTCCCATCAACGTACATTCCAGCACCAGCAATAGTGCGAAATACAAGCGCGTCATGGTACGGATTGCATTCCACGACGCCAGAATCACCGCCACAAACAACAGCGCGGTAAACGGCAGGAACAACACCGACAACCCATCCACCCCCAACTGGTAATGGATACCCAGGGTCGGCATCCACGCCGATTGTTCCAGGAACTGGAAACCGGCTTGCTGCGGGTCAAACCCCGCCACCAGCAACAGGCTGATCAACAAGGCCAACAGCGCCGTGGTCAACGCCGCCCAGCGTGCTTCCCGTCCCGCCATCATGCCGGTCAGTACCGCGCCCAACGGCAGGATCAACAGCAACAAACTCAACCAGGGAAAATCCGGCAACGGCATCATCAGTGCATCCCCCCGTGTAGTTCGACGCTATTCAATTCAGGGAACAGCCCGCTCAAGCCTTTCACTGGTTCGGCAATCAGTGCTGTCCACGGTGCGGAATAAAACCCCACCCCGATAATCACCAGCATCACAATACTTGCCATGACCATTTCCGACACATGGGTCGGGCTGGTATCCCAACGTGTTGTATTGCTCCCCGGCGTGCCGAGGAAAGCCTGTTGGAAAGCCCGCAGCAGGAAACCCGCCGCCACCAGGTTGCCCAGCGCTGCGGCAATCGTCACCAATGCCCCGAAGCGCTTGATCGAACCTTCCAGCACGAAATGCACCGCATCAAAACCCGGCGTTCCCGGCATCCCCACGATTGCCAGACCTGCCACCAGAAATGCCAGCCCGACAATCGGGATGTAATCCAGCAAACCGCCCAGCTTGCTCATCCGCGTGGTGCGGGTGCGCTGCCAGACCATCCCGCTCATCAGTGCCAGCCCGGTAATCGCTACCCCGAAGTTCAACGCCAGCAAAATACTGCCCCGGAAACCCATCGGGTGCAGGCTGAACAAACCAATGGTCAAAATCCCGGTATGGCTGATCACCGCAAACGCCAGCATTTCACGCAAGGTCTGCTGACGCATCGCCAGAAACGCCGCGTAAAACACCCCGCTGGCGGCAAAGATCGTGGCAATCGAATGCCATTCCGCCACCGCCTCCGGCACGATCGGGAACACGAAGCGCAACAGCCCATACACCCCGACTTTCAATCCCAGCAGGTAAATTGGCGCGACCGCCACATTGCCGTGGATCATGAATTTCGGCAGCCAGCCGTGCAGCGGGAATACCGGAATGCGTACCCCCAGCCCGTAGAACAGCGCGAAAAACACCAGCGTACCGATACGGCTGGACTTGCCAAAATGCAGGTTGGCAAGGTCATACAGGCTGAAGCTCCACTGCCCGTGGTTGGCATCCGCATAGCTCCAGCCCAGCAGCAAGGTTCCAAAGCCCAGCAGCAGCAAACCCACTGCCATGAATTGCAGGAATCTGGCCAGGGTCGGCTGGATGTCGTGGAAAGTCGGCCAGCCCTTGGTGACATAACCGATCAGCGCAATTTCCGCCACCGACGCCAGACAGAACCACAGCAAATCCACGGTCACAAACTGGCTGAGCAAGGTCGACTGGATCAGCATCATTACCGCCAGCATCGCACTGTTATGCAAGCGCCGGATCAGTACCGACGCCACGCTGAGCAAGCCCAGCACACAGGTCAGCAGGAGGAACAGCACGCCAATCCCGTCCACTGCCGCGTGGTATTCCAGCGCCCCGAATAACGGGAGGTACTCGGCAAACTGCATGGTTCCGGCAGGCAGGCTGGCATCAAACCGCCAATACACACTGATCGCCAGCAACAGTTCCGCGACGGAAACGATGCTGGCGAGTGCCACGGCAGCCTCCCCGCGTACCCGAATCAGGATCAGTCCGGCGACCAGTGGCAGGAATTGCAAAACCGCC
>JBBIHI010000156.1:0-6407 GCA_037447095.1 Thiotrichaceae bacterium | reverse complement strand
CGACAAGTGATTTGCCAGACAGCTTCTGAAGCGTAACGCGCTTGTCCCCGTGATGTATCAGGCCACCGATTTGCCGCTGCCTTTCGGGCGCATCCACACTGCCGACCTGCAAGGCTGGGAAGGCGACACCCACGACCCGCGATTCCAGCAACTCCTGAAAGCCATTGCCCAACATTGCCCGCCTACCACGGCAACAGAAACAAATGACCCCGACACCACCAACGCGCCGCGCCACCAACCCTTCATGGACTGGATCAAGCTGCGCTGGAAATGGCTAAGTACCGCTATACTGAGCATACTGATGTTGGCGGGAGGCTATAACGACATCAAAAGCGTGGTGATGGATTTTTCCAGTATATTCCAGGCTCCCACACCAACCCTGACGTTCAAATCAGATGGCAAAGTGCAACCGGGCGACAAAATCACACTGCTTTACACCGCGCCCGACAAAGGCTACCTGAGCCTATGGAATCTGGATGCCGCCAGCGGCGCAGTCGACAAACTGTTGCCACTCAAAGGCATGGGGACATTGCACCTAAGCCCGGAGATACGTAGTGCATCATTAACGCTGACCATCAAACCCGGCAGTGCTGGTACAGATAAATACATCCTGCTGTGGACGCCAGAAGCATCTCCAGATCAACTGCCTTTCCGCCACTACACCAGTGAAGCAGAGTTTTCCGCAGCAGTAGAGGTGTTGGAAGCACATGGCAAAATTGCCAAGCAAACACTGGACGTGCCTATTTATCCGTAATCTCAAAACTCAAGGTACAACGGGTGTCACCTACCAAGTCCTTGGGTTTTTCATCAGGCTCCAGATTCACATCCCGTTTCTTTGCAGTCTTCCCGGCTTCTGCTGCATCAGGGGGATCAATGGGGGACAGGGCAGCAATAACCTCAAAAGTATTACTGCCCGTATGGCCGGAAACTTTCAGCCTCCCTGAATGGGGCGGCGGAAAGGTGTAAGTATTTCCTCCAACCACGAACGTATTGGTAAACAACTCATGCCCACGCTCTGGCACATCCGGGTTTGAACCCTGATCAATCACCGTGATGTAAGCATCAGCACTGGGCGTGACTTCCAACGTCAAGCTATCACCAATCTTGTAAGAACTGCTATCAACAGAAGCCTTAATGGACAGGCCATCATCTGATACAGCCTGTTCGGTAGTCAAATTGCACCCCACCACCGTCACTTCCGAACCTTTCCTATTGGCCTCACCATCAGCTTGAGCCAACAAAGGAACCCATAACAAACTGCCACAAAGCAACAGGAAATAACGGCGACCCATAACGCCCCCCTCAACAAGCTGATTACAACGGCTACAAGAACGTACTACCCGGACGGCTTGCTTCCGTTTCAAGACCCAAACGTGCAAACAACTGCATGTCGTGGCTTTCTTCCGGGTTCTCGGTAGTCAGCAGTTTATCGCCGTAGAAAATGGAATTGGCTCCGGCAAAGAAACACCATGCCTGCATTTCATCGCTCATTTCGGTACGGCCTGCGGACAGGCGCACGTAGGATTTCGGCATCATGATGCGGGCGGCAGCAACCGTGCGGATGAATTCCAGCGGGTCGAGTTTTTCTGCACCACCCAGCGGCGTACCTTCGATCTTGACCAGATCGTTGATGGGTACGGATTCCGGGTGGAATTTCATATTGGCCAATTGTTGCAGCAGGCGGGCACGGTCGAGGCGGGTTTCGCCCATACCGAGGATACCACCGCAGCAGACATTGATCCCGGCATTACGCACGTTATCGAGGGTATTCAGACGATCCTGATAAGTACGGGTCGTAACGACATTGCCATAAAACTCGGGTGATGTGTCGAGGTTATGGTTGTAATAATCCAGCCCCGCATCCCTGAGACGCAATGCCTGATGGTCGGTCAACATGCCCAGTGTGACGCAGGTTTCCATCCCCAGACCCTTGACCGCCCGTACCATTTCCACCACGCGCTCAAGGTTCTTGTCGGTCGGGTTACGCCATGCCGCACCCATGCAGAAACGGGTTGCGCCATTGGACTGGGCTTCTTTCGCCGCATCCACTACCTCTTGCAAAGGCAACAGGGTTTCACGCTCCAGTGAAGTGTCATGTTTGGCGCTTTGCGAACAGTAACCACAGTCTTCCGGGCAGGCACCGGTCTTGATGCTCAGCAGGGTACTGATCTGTACCTGATTGGCAGGGAAGTTTTCCAGGTGAACCTGATGCGCCTTGAACATCAGATCACTGAATGGTAGCGCCAACAATGCATTAACCTCATCAATGCGCCAGTCATGACGTAACTCGGACATTACCTGCTCCTCAGTGGGTCTTGGTGGTATCAACCCAGGTTTCACGATTGATTTGTATAATCTGGCGAATGGATAGCGGCAGAATGACAGCGACACAAAACAGCCACAACGCCCACCACCAGTTTTTGAAAAAGTCACCCGGCGCAAAGGTCAGCACTGGCACTAATGCCCCTGCTACCCCGTAATAGTGGTAAGCTGCAATTTGTGTATAGTAGCCTACCCGTGGATTTGGGTGATGACGGAACATTGCATACACAAACATCGACGCGCCGAACCATAATATGAACACCGGGAATGGGATCAACACCGACACAATGTTGCCGTAAGAAAAGATTTTTGCCGTTTTGCGGGCAGATTCCGCCGAAACAACGATTGAACTGTCTTGCATATCATCTACCCCGAAAACTGCGCAGTCTAACCCACTGCCATTGCGACACTCATGATATAAAGCAACAGACCCAAACGCAAAAAGGCCGACATTTGTCGACCTTCCTGCATGGCTTACGCCATATGCTTATTCAGCAGCAGCTTGAGCGCTGTCTGCCGCACCATCAACCAAGGCAACATAAGCCATTGGCGCATTGTCGCCAGCACGGAAGCCACATTTGATGATACGCAAATAACCGCCTTGACGCTCCTTGAAGCGTGGGCCGATGTCTGTGAACAGTTTGCCAACCACTTCCTTGTCACGCAGACGGGAGAAAGCGATGCGGCGGTTGTGGACAGAATCCTCCTTGGCACGGGTGATCAGAGGCTCGGCAACACGGCGCAATTCCTTGGCCTTGGGCAGAGTGGTCTTGATCGCCTCGTAGCGGATCAGGGAGTTTGTCAAAGCTTGCAACAGGGCTTTGCGGGCGCTGCTGTCACGGCTCAATTGACGACCAGTATTACGATGACGCATTTTCTATATCCTTCAAAACCCGTGGGTTAACCCACTTTGCTTTCGCGGTGATCAAGACCGGCAGGTGGCCAGTTATCCAGCTTGGTACCCAGTGTCAGGCCGTGCTGCGCCAGGACATCCTTGATTTCAGTCAAGGATTTTTTGCCCAGGTTTGGCGTTTTCAGCAGTTCTGTTTCGGTACGCTGCACCAGATCACCGATGTAGAACAGGTTCTCTGCCTTGAGGCAGTTGGCTGAACGCACAGTCAGCTCCAGATCATCAACCGGACGCAACAGGATCGGGTCGATTTCCGGCTGGCTTTCCTCGCGGCGTACCGGCTCTTCGATACGCAGATCGAAGAAGACAGCCAGTTGCTGCTGAAGGATTTGCGCTGCCATGCCAACAGCTTCCTCTGCATTCACAGAACCGTTGGTTTGCACTTCCAGCACCAACTTATCCATGTCGGTACGTTGCTCGACACGCGCACTGTCTACGTTGTAGGCAACACGGGTGATCGGGCTATAGCTGGCATCCAGTACCAGTGTACCCAGCGGCAGTTCCGGTGAATCCGGGCCACGACGCACGGACGCTGGCTGGTAGCCACGGCCACGGGTAATGGTCAGGGTCATTTCCAGCTCGGTTTCATCCTTGGTGATGTGGGCAATGACATGGGATGGGTCAATGATTTCAACATCATGATCCAGCTCAATGTCGGCTGCCGTCACCACGCCTTTGCCTTTTTTCTTCAGGGTCAGGGTAGCTTCATCACGGGCATTCAGGCGCAGGGCGAGTTTCTTGAGATTCAGCAGAATCTCAACCACATCTTCCTGGACACCTTCAATACTGGTGTATTCATGCACCACACCGGCAATCTGCACTTCCGTAATCGCGCTGCCGGGAATGGATGACAGCAGGATACGGCGCAGGGCATTGCCCAGCGTGTGGCCAAAACCACGCTCCAGCGGCTCCAGGGTAATCCGGTAGGTATTCAGACCGGCTTCCTGAACCTGCACATTGCGTGGTTTCAGCAGTTCTGTTGTTTTCGAGGTCATAACTATCCTCTCGAACCTGATCAGTGATTACTTGGAGTACAATTCCACAATCAGTGATTCGTTGATTTCGGCTGGCAGATCACTGCGATCTGGCACGGATTTGAAAGTGCCTTGCAGGGCTTTCGCATCCACTTCAACCCACGCAGGGAAACCCAATTGCTCAGCAACCGCAACAGCATCCTGGATGCGGGTCTGTTTCTTGGATTTCTCACGGACTGCAACCACGTCACCAGGTTTGACCTGATAGGATGGGATATTCACAGTCTGGTCGTTGACGGTGATTGCCTTGTGGCTTACCAGTTGGCGGGCTTCAGCGCGGGTGGAACCGTAACCCATGCGGTAAACGACATTATCCAGACGGCATTCCAGCAGTTGCAGCAGGTTTTCACCCGTAGAACCCTTGCGGCGGGCGGCTTCGGTGAAGTAGCTGCGGAACTGGCGTTCCAGAACACCATAAATACGGCGGACTTTTTGCTTTTCGCGCAACTGTACGCCATAGTCAGACAGACGAGCCTTGTTCTCACCGTGCTGCCCTGGAGCTTTATCCAGTTTGCACTTCTTCTCCAGAGAGACACCACGACTCTTGAGGTAAAGGTCTGTGCCTTCACGTCTGCTGAGTTTGCAGGTAGGGCCAATATAACGTGCCATGATTATCTCCCGTTACACACGACGTTTCTTGGGTGGACGGCAGCCGTTATGCGGGATAGGCGTCACATCCACGATGGTGTTGATCTTGAAACCGACGTTATTCAACGCACGGACAGCGGATTCACGACCAGGACCAGGACCTTTGACTTCAACGTCGAGGTTTTTCAGACCATAGTCTTTAGCAGCAGTGCCCGCACGCTCGGCAGCAACCTGCGCTGCGAACGGGGTGCTTTTACGGGAACCACGGAAACCGGAACCACCAGATGTTGCCCAGGCCAGTGCATTGCCCTGACGGTCAGTGATGGTCACGATAGTGTTATTGAATGATGCATGGATGTGTGCAACACCGTCAGTGACAGTTTTCTTTACCTTCTTGCGAAGGCCAACAGTTGCACCTTTTCTAGGCTGTCTTGCCATTACTTACTCTACCTGCAATCTCTGTAATTACTTGCGAATAGGACGACGTGGCCCTTTACGGGTACGCGCATTCGTTTTAGTACGTTGGCCACGCATTGGCAGGCCACGTCTGTGGCGGATGCCACGGTAACAACCCATGTCCATCAGGCGTTTGATGTTCATGGAAACTTCACGACGCAAGTCACCTTCAACTAGGTATTTACCTATTTCAAGACGAATGCGCTCAACCTGTTCTTCTGTCAGGTCACGGATTTTGGTGCTTGGCTCAATGTCCGCTGCCTTGCAAATATCCGCTGCACGGGGACGACCGATACCGTAGATGGAAGTCAGGCCAATTACCACGTGTTTGTTGACAGGAAGATTTATACCCGCAATACGAGCCATTAAAATCTCTCCAGACTACCGGAAAAACCGGCGATTATGCCGGAATCTCTTACTGTTATCAACAAATAACCCCTGTCAGAGCAGAGGTTATTTCGGGAATCCTGGAAAGTGCCGGATAGACACCCCCAGAAAAATGCTTCATCTTAGCCCTGACGCTGTTTGTGGCGTGGATCAGAGCAGATAATGCGTACTACACCGTTCCTGCGGATAACCCGGCAGTTGCGGCACAATTTTTTAACAGAAGCTCTAACCTTCATGATAAAAACTCTCCAAGTAACTCAAATCAGCGCACAGTGCCGGGGCGGGTCTGCGCTTTAAAATTGGCTTTCTTCATCAAGCCTTCGTACTGGTGTGACATCATGTGAGCCTGCAACTGGGACAGGAAATCCATGACCACGACCACAATGATCAGCAAGGATGTACCACCAAAGTAGAAGGGTACGTGCCATGCCAGGATCAGGAACTCCGGCAACAGGCAAACCAGCGTAATGTAGATTGCACCCACCCCAGTCAACCGGGTCATGACACCATCAATGTATCGGGACGTTTGTTCACCTGGACGGATACCCGGAATGAACGCACCAGCCTTTTTCAGGTTTTCTGCCGTTTCACGGGAATTAAATACCAATGCGGTATAGAAGAAACAGAAAAACACAATCGCAAGGGCGTACAGGATAACATACAGCGGTTGACCAGGTTGCAACATCTGGAAAAATCCTTGCAACCATTCA
>JBBIHI010000155.1:0-6466 GCA_037447095.1 Thiotrichaceae bacterium | reverse complement strand
GCGGGAGCAAGGTTTACGCATTGCGGTGATCAAGCATACCCATCACGTGATCGACCTCGACAAGCCGGGGAAGGATAGCTACCGGATGCGCGAAGCGGGGGCGCAACAGGTGGTGCTGGCGTCACATCAGCGGATCATTTCCATGCAGGAAAACAGCGGGCGGCAGCGCGAAGCATCGCTGGCGGATGCGCTGGTCTGCATTTCACCACTGGCTACTGATCTGGTGCTGGTGGAAGGCTTCAAGCATGAGGCTTATCCGAAAATTGAGTTGCATCGCCCGAGCCTCGGCAAACCGCTGATGTATCCGAGTGATGGCAATATTATTGCGGTGGCGACTGATGAGTCGGGGCTGGAGTTGCCAGCGCATCTGGCAAGGCTGGATTTGAATGCGCCGGAAACGGTGGCGGCGTTTGTACGGAAACGGATTGTACAGGTGCCAAGACCCGACTGATGGCATCAGGTCGTCAGCCGCCGGTAAATATCCGCCACTTTCAGCGGCAGCTTTTTCACATCATCAATTTCCACCCAGTTGGCATGGCCGTACATGTGCGGCAGGTAATCCTTGCCGTGGCGGTCGATGGTAATGCAGAACGGATGGATGCCAGTACGCCGTGCTTCAAACAATGCCTGCCGGGTGTCTTCGATACCGTACTGGGTGCTGTAGATGTCAAAATAGTCTTCCGGCCTGCCATCAGACAACGTGATCAGCAAGCGGGTTTTGGCGTCGACTGCATTCAGCTTCCCGCTCAGGTGCCGGATCGCAACCCCCATGCGCGTGTAATCCTTGGGAACAATACCCGCAATCCGCGCCCGAATGTCGGCGTTGTACGGGGTGTCGAAGGTCTTGATGCGGAAAATTTCGCAACGTTTGCGTCCGATACCGGAAAAACCGTAGATGGCGTAACGGTCGCCCAGGGCTTCCAGCACTTCGCACAACATGACCAGCGATTCGCGCTCGGCTTCGTTGATCCAGCCCTTGGTGCTGCCACTCATGTCAACCATGAACATCACCGCCAGATTGCGCTCGGCACGGTGCATGTGCTGGAACAGCTTGTCATCCATTTCGCGCCCGTCACGGCTATCGGCAAGCGCTTCCACCAGCGCATCAATGTCCACGTCATCGCCCTGCGACTGACGCTTGAGCAAACGGTTTTCGTCGCGCATGGCCTCGAAGGTACGCCGCAAGTGCTTGATCATGCCCTGATACTTGTCCTGCACCTGGCCAACGTAAGCCGGATCACCCGCTGCCATGTCAATTTCGCGCAGCACGCACCAGTTTTTGCGGTAATGCTGGCGGGCATGATCCCATTCGTCGTACAGGAACGCGCCGTCCTCGTGGTAAGTGCCTTTCCACGGGTCGCTGTCATTTTCCTTTTTCTCATACAGCGACGGGTCATATTCACCGTCACCGGCTGGTACCAGAAATTCTGGCGGCACATCCCCCCAATCGAGCATGATCGAGGAAATAAGCTGCTTCACCTCTTCCGGCGGGGCAATCGGCTTGTCGTCCAGCACCAGCTCAAAGCCTTGCCCTTCCTGCGTCTCCCGCACCTCAAATTCCGGCGGCAACTTTTCTTTTTCTTCCTCCCCCTCGCCCCCTGAGGGAGAGGGGGGTGGGGGGTGGGGGGTTTCCCCCAGCTCTTTCGCCAATTCTGCCAGCTTTACCCGCAGCAGGATTTTCTCCCGCTCCATCCGTGCCAGCATACAGGCTTGTATGGCTTCGGTATTCAGGCGTGGCTGGTAGATACGTTGGGGGAATTCCATGCCCAGTACTTGCGGGAGCAGCTCCAGTACATCGTTGATGGTGGCGTTGGGGGATTGGAGGCGGGAGGAAACCCCTCCTAACCTCCCCTTGTCAGGGGAGGGACAAGAGGGGGGCGCACTCAGGTTTTCCAACCGCTGCATATCGCGCCACAACCCCGGCAATTCCCGCGCCAGGCACGCTTCCAGCCGTATCGTATCGAGCGCATGAAATGCCGCCAGTGCCTGCTCCCGGTCGGGGTATTGCGCAAAGGCAGTCGCGAAATCCACCCGGAAACTACCAAACCGGGTCTGCGCCCACATGAATGCCACCTGCGCCTTGCACAGCAGGAAATTGTCCTTGGCCTTTTCCAGCCGCGCCGAAATATTTGGCAGGAACAGGGTTTCGCTGTCGGTGTAAACCTGTTCACCCTGCTCCAGCTTGAGCCGCCGCCCGGACAGGCCGCACACGAAGGTGGACAACACCGGCTCGACTTCCCCGAAGGTCACGCCTTCGGCATGGATATGCGCGTTGTCGATGAAGGCATCCACTTTCTGGATGACCTCCAGTGCCGGGCGCAGGCCGGAACGGTCGAATATATCCGCCGCATGCACCGCCCAGGCTTCAATGACCCGCCATTCCAGACGATCAATCGCTGCCACTACCCGGATGATGAATTCATGGCTGATATAAATATTGGTAGTGAGCAAACGCATCGCCCAACCGATGATAAAATCCTGTGTATCACGATCCAGTCCGGCCAGCCCTTCAACAAGCCTTTCCACCTTCAACCAGGTAAACTCGACCTCGTACAGCTCTTCAAGCCGTTCCAGCAGGTATTCAGCGGTATAAGGGGCACGGGAAACTTTCATCAGAACAAAGCGTCAATCAGCTCATTAATGGCAGCAATCATGTCGCCATCATCGGTTAACGCCAGAGCAATGGCTCCCTGACAAGCTGCACGCGGTTCCACACCCCTGGCAATCAATTTACCCGCATGAACCAGCAAACGGGTGGAAGCGCCCTCTTCCAAGCCATTGCCTTTGAGGTTACGGGTCATGTCCGCCAGTTTGAGCAGCTTGTCGGTGGTGGCTGCATCCAGCGCGGTTTCATGCATGACAATCTGGCGTTCCAGATCGTGGGTGGGGTAGTTGAACTCGATGGCGACGAAACGCTGGCGGGTGGACTGTTTCAGTTCCTTCAGCACGCTCTGGTAGCCGGGGTTGTAGGAAATGGCGAGGCAGAAACTCTCCGGCGCTTCCAGCAATTGCCCGAGTTTCTCAATTGGCATGATGCGGCGGTCATCCGCCAACGGGTGGATCACCACCATCGTATCCTTGCGGGCTTCGACGATTTCATCGAGGTAACAGATGCCGCCGGAACGCACTGCTCGGGTCAGCGGGCCATCCACCCACACGGTTTCCCCACCTTTCACCAGATAGCGCCCGACCAGATCGGAGGTGGTCAGGTCATCGTGGCAAGAGACAGTGATCATCGGACGTTGCAGTTTCCACGCCATGTATTCCATGAAACGGGTCTTGCCGCAGCCGGTCGGCCCCTTGAGCAACACCGGCAAATGGCTGCTGTAAGCCGCCTCGAACAGCGTCACCTCATCCCCCACCGGCATGTAATACGGCTGCGTTTCAATGAGGTAGGTTGATGGGTCGTGGATGTGGGCGCTCTGCTGGCTGGCACTGCTCGTCACGGCGGGTTCCTGTGGTTGCAATCGGGAAACGGCATGATAGCAGCAACCCAAGTGCACGGATATTTACCTGCACCTTACGTCAGGAAAAGTGGCACACCCACCCTGCGGATGCTAGCGTATATCCCATTGATAACCCCTATAAGAAAATAATAATAGCCATGAACGATAACGACATCGAACTTGCATCCCCTCCGCCGACCGCTGCCCAGGACAAAAACCTGGATATGGTGCGCAACATCCTGTTTGGCGAGCAAACCCGCGAAAACGAGCGGCGCATCGCCAACCTGGAACGCTTCGTCAAGGTCTGGACCAATTCCGTGCGTGATGAAATGCGCAAAAGCCATGACACGCTCAGCCATGAAATCAGCATGATCCACGATATGCTGGCGGAAGAGTCGCGTACCCGCGTCAGTGATTTCGGCCTTGCCCGCAAGCAATACGAGCAGGCAGGCAAAAGCATCGAAAGCCTGTTCCGGCAGATCCAGCACACCCAGGACGCTTTCGCCCAGCGTATGGAAGAGCAGCGCGAGGACATCCTCGAACAGATCAAGCAGGCTGCCGAACAACTGCGCCAGGACAAGATCGACCGCAAAGGGCTGGCCTCGTTGCTGGATAACGTTTCCCGCCAGCTTTCCATCGACCCGGTGTAACACGGGGTGAACCATGACGGTGGGAACGCCTGATGTCGAACAGTTGCGCCGCCTGCTCTTCGGCAAGGATTACGACGACCTGCTGGTGCTGAAGGAGCAATTCCAGCATTCCGACAAATACAGCGCCAGCGTCGCCGGGATCATTTCCGAAGCCCTGCGGCTGCGCAGCGGGCAGGACGATTCCCTGTCGGAAGTGCTTGAGCCGACAGTGGAACAGGCACTGACCCGTTCCATCAGCCGTAACCCGAAAGGCATTGCCGACATGTTGTACCCGGTCATGGGGCCGGCGATCCGCAAATCCATCAACCAGGCACTCAGCGAAGCGCTGGAAAACCTCAACCGGCTGCTGGAAAACAGCCTGTCGCTGCGTTCGTGGAAATGGCGTTTCGATGCCTGGCGTACCGGGCAGAGCTACGCGCAGATTGCCCTGTTGCGCACACTGGTGTACCAGGTGGAACAGGTGTTCCTGATCCACCGCGAAACCGGCCTGCTGTTACA
Source organism: Thiotrichaceae bacterium (assembly GCA_037447095.1). Taxonomy (GTDB): domain Bacteria; phylum Pseudomonadota; class Gammaproteobacteria; order Thiotrichales; family Thiotrichaceae; genus Thiothrix. Next base: position 1,872 of record JBBIHI010000155.1, on the reverse strand, counting down.
GCATGTCGAATCGCCCAATGCGGTCAGCAAAGACCCGGCCATGGTTTCGGGTATGCTGACCGCGATCCAGGATTTCATTGCGGACTCTTTCGATGCCAGCCAGGGTGACGCCTTGCGCACCCTCAGCCTGGGGGATGTCACGGTACTCATCGAACACGGCCCGCAGGCGGTACTGGCCATGGTGGTGCGCGGCAATGTGCCCAGCGAGGAATTGCACGAGCTGTTGCTGGAAACCTCCGCCGCCATCCACAGCCAGTATGCCAGTGCACTCAAGGCTTTCCACGGCAATCCCGGGCCTTTTGCCAACACCGCCACCTTGCTCAGTGACTGCCTGAAATCGCGTCAGCAACGCCAGCAACAACACAGCCCGTGGCTGGCCTGGCTGCTGTTGGGCAGTATCGCGTCAGGGCTGGCTTACTGGACATTCACCGTCTGGCAGGCGCAACAGCAACGCCTCCAGCAGGAAGCCGGGGAAAAACAGGCGCAACAGCAAGCCCTGCAAACCCTCAGCCAGCGCCTGCAAGAATTGCAAAGCCACACCAGTGACCTGCAAACCAGCTTGCAAACCCTGACGGCACAGCAGCGTGAGCAACTGGAACAACACCGCCAGGAAAGCCTCAAGCTGGCACAAAACGAACAGGCGATCAGCGAGCTTTCCCACCAGATTGAGGCCAGCACTTACCCGTTTGAGCTGGGCAAGGCGGATGTCGGCCTGCAACAGCCCGGTCTGGTGCAACTGGGTGAAAACATCCAGGCGTTGTTGCGTGCCAGCAACCTGGCCGGAAAAACCCCGCAAGTCATTATTGTCGGCAATGCCGATGACAGTAGCGGTACGGAAGAATTTAACCGCAAGCTTGCCCAGCAACGCGCCAGCAACCTGCGGGATGCGCTGATCCGTAACGGGGTTCCCGCATTTGTGCTCGCCGCCTACAGCATCAATGGGCCGGAGCAGGCCGCCACGTTGCTGAAAAACGAACGCAGCACCCGTTATCAGGTCAGGCTTTATTAGGAAAAGCAGCATGATCCAGAAAAAGATTTGCTTACTCGGCTCCTTCTCGGTTGGTAAAACCAGCCTGATCAGCCGCTATGTCAACAGCCTGTTCAGCGACAAATACCTGACCACCGTCGGCGTCAGAATCGACAAAAAGCAACTGGACATCGACGGCCAGGAACTTTCCCTGCTGATCTGGGATCTGGCCGGGCAGGACGATTTCACCAATATCCGCACCTCTTACCTGCGCGGCATGGCGGGCTACATCATCGTTATCGACGGTACGCGGCACAACTCCTGGGATGTTGCGCTTTCCATCGACAAGCTGGTGCGGGAAAGCATGGGCGAACTGCCGATGGTGTTTGCCCTCAACAAGGCTGACCTGAAACAGGAATGGCAGCTTAACGAAAACCACCTCCGCACCCTGGCACAAACCGGCAAGCCCTTGGTGGAAACCAGCGCAAAACTCGGCGAAGGCGTTGAAGCGCTGTTCTCCGCACTGGCCAAGCAATTGGTGGTGCAACATGATTAAACTGCTTTCCGCGATTTACGATGCGATGAACATGGTGGTGTTCGTGCGCGAAACCGACACGGCATTTACCCTTTCCACCCCAGCCCCGGACTGGCTGGTGTTTTTCCTCGGCAAGTCATCCTGCCCACAGACCTGCGCGTTACAGGATATTTTCCCCTACCTCACCTGTTTCATGGATGACGCCGAACAACACTGGCAAGCCCGGCAAACCACCCCGCTGACTTCCGGCTCGTGGATCGAAACCGACGCCCTGGGCAATGAACTGGCCCTCGAAGCCACCGCGCTCTGGGTTGAAGACCAGGCCGTCCTGCTGCTGCAAAACCTGGGGGAAAAATACCGTCAGGAAGTC
>JBBIHI010000154.1:0-6525 GCA_037447095.1 Thiotrichaceae bacterium | reverse complement strand
ACTGACGCCGGATGACGTGTGGGAAAACATCGCCTTCGTGCTCTCCTTCAAGATGCAGGAGCCGCAATTCGCCGGGCAGACCAAGGAACGCCTGTCCTCGCGCGAAGCCGCCAGTTTCGTCAGCGGCTCGATCAAGGACGCTTTCAGCCTCTACCTGAACCACCACACCGAGATTGGTGAACAACTGGCGCAAATGGCGATCAGCAACGCCGGACGCCGGATGCGTGCCAGCAAGAAAGTAGTGCGCAAGAAAGTGACCGCCGGCCCCGCCCTGCCCGGCAAACTGGCCGACTGCTCCTCGCAGGACACCCGCCGCACCGAACTGTTCCTAGTGGAAGGCGACTCAGCGGGCGGCTCGGCCAAACAGGCGCGTGACCGCGAATTCCAGGCCATCATGCCCCTGCGCGGCAAAATCCTGAACACCTGGGAGGTCGACCCGGAACAGGTGCTGGGTTCGCAGGAAGTCCACGACATTTCCGTCGCCATCGGCGTGGAGCCGGGCAATGTGGATTTGAGCCAGTTGCGCTACGGCAAGATTTGCATCCTCGCCGACGCGGATTCGGACGGCGCGCACATCGCCACCCTGCTGTGCGCCCTGTTCGTCAAGCACTTCCGCCCGCTGGTGGCCGCCGGGCACGTCTATGTCGCCATGCCGCCGCTGTACCGCATCGACATCGGCAAGGAAGTCTACTACGCGCTGGATGAGGCCGAAAAACAGGCGCGCCTCGACATCATCGTCGCCGAAAAGAAGCGCGGCACGCCAACCGTCACCCGCTTCAAAGGCTTAGGCGAAATGAACCCGCTGCAATTGCGCGAAACCACCATTTCCCCCGATACCCGCCGTCTGGTGCAATTGAGCATCGACGACAGCGACGCCGCCGATCTGGTGATGGACATGCTGCTAGCGAAGAAACGTTCCGCCGACCGTAAACAATGGCTCGAAACCAAAGGGAATCTTGCAAGTGTCTGATACCAAAACCTATTCGCTGCCTGAAAAGCTGACCCTGAGCCTGCTGGGGCTGGCGGCGCTGGCTATCCTGCTGCTGTTCATCGCGCTGGGGTCGTATGCGCATCCCGCCGCCGATGACATCTGCATGGCGGCGGGCGTGCGCGAAGACGGCCTGTGGTGGCATCTGCTCAACCACTACATGACCTGGAGCGGGCGTTATTCCGGCAATGCTTTCTACGCCATTTACCCCTTGCTGTCCGGCGGGCTGCTGTATGGCTACAAATTCCTGCCGCTGCTGTTGCTGCTGTCGCTGTTTACGGCAAGCGCGTTTTTCCTGTCGCGGCTGCTTCAGCGGGGCATGAATGATTTTCCGGTGGTGATTGCTGCCCTGCTGTTTACTGCCGTGTATGTGCTGGGTTTGCGCAGCCCTTCCAGCAGTTTGTACTGGATGGCAAGTTCGCTGTCCTACCTGTCCGCCAATATCCTGTTGCTGGTGCTGGGCGGGCTGATGATCAGGCTGTCTGAGCGGCAGGCGCAAGGAAGGAAAACCGGCTTGCTGGTGCTGGCTACCGCCGTGGTGGTGTTCCTGGCGGTTGGGGCGAATGAAACCGGAATGCTGCTGGTGGCAGGCATGGTGACGCTGGTGATGCTGACCAAACTCCGGCATGGCTGGCGTGCCGCCCGCCCGTGGTTACTGCTGTTTGTGGTGGCGGCGTTGTGCAGCGCTGTCGTGTATTTTTCGCCGGGAAATGCGGTGCGTAACACCACTTTCCCTGACCAGCACAACCTGCTGTTTGCCATCAGGGGCAGTCTGGGGATGGGGTTGTGGACCTTGCTGGGTTGGATTTTCAATCCGCTGTTCATTGCTGCAACCCTGCTGACGCCAGTGCTGGCCGTGTTGCTGCACCGCCATGCCGGACGGCGTTGGCAGCCACGCAAGCGGCATCTGCTAATGTTGGTCATGGCCACCTTGTTGCTGCCCTTTATGCTGGAATTTCCGGCGTGGTGGGCAATCGGCGGCTGGCCTCCGGTACGCACCGTGGACGCCATCTATTTTCCGTTCCTGTGTAGCTGGCTGCTGAGCGTGGCGGCCATCACCCTGTATTTTCAGCCAGCAGAATCTGCAACCAGCGGGCAATTCCTGAAATGGCGGGGAATGGCGGCGTTCATGCTGGTAACACTGCTGTTTGGTCTGTCGGTGTTCATCAACGGGCGTTTTCAACATGCGCTGATGGATTGGCAGGGGGCGGCTCCGGCTTACGACGCCTATATGCAGCAGCGTTATGCCCTGCTGGATAATATGGTCAAACAGGGCAAATTCCGCATACTGGTGCCTGCGTTTGACGGCCAGTATCCGCGCACCACCTATTTCAACGACATCGTTCCGAAGTCGACGGACTGGCGTAATGTCTGTTACGCCCAGTATTTCGGGCTGAAAAAGATCCTGCGTTTACCGCAAATATCGAAACCTTCAGAGAAACTGGCGCGTCCGCCTGCCCCGGCCATGCCGGACAGGTCTCCTCCTGCCGGGCAATAAACATGACCCGGCGTGCTGGACTGATTTCGATCGCCGTGCCCTGCTTCAACGAGCAGCACAGCATCCAGCCGTTCATGCAAGCCATTACCCCGGTGCTGGAAAGTACCGGGCATGATTATGAAATCCTGTTCGTCGATGATGGCAGCACGGATGACACCCTGCCGCTGCTGATCGCGCTCGCCAACAGCAACCCCCACGTCAGGGTGCTGGGGCTGAGCCGCAATTTCGGCAAGGAAGCGGCGTTGACGGCGGCGCTTGATTTTGTCAGTGGCGAGGCGGTGATTCCGATGGATGTGGACTTGCAAGACCCGGTGGAATTGATCCCGCAAATGCTGGAAAAATGGCAGAACGGTGCGGATGCCGTGCTCGCCCACCGCCAGTCACGCCCGAATGACTCCCTGACGAAACGCTGGGCTGCGCGGCTGTTTTACCGGTTGCTGACCCGACTTAGCTCTATTCCCATACCCAACGATGTCGGTGATTTTCGTCTGATGGATATTGCCGTGGTGAAATGCGTCCGCCAATTGCCGGAAAAGACCCGCTTCATGAAAGGCATCCTCGCCTGGCCGGGGTTTACAACCGAAACCATCGAGTTCACCCGCCCGCAACGGCATACCGGCAACAGCAAGTGGCCTGTATGGAAACTACTCAATCACGGACTGGACGGAATTTTTACCTTTTCCACCGCCCCCTTGCGTATCTGGACGTATATCGGTTTTACCCTATCGCTGTTTTCCCTTGGCTACCTGTTGTGGGTTGTGGGCAAAACATTGGTTCTGGGGATTGATGTACCCGGTTATGCTTCCACCCTGTCTGTCATCCTGTTTTTCAACGGCATTATCCTGATTGGCCTCGGCATTCTGGGCGAATACCTGGGCAGGGTATTCATCGAAGTCAAAGGCAGGCCGATTTATCTGGTCAAATCAAAAACCGGATTTAAAGACGACGCAGTAACGGAAAAATGCTAGCATCGCTGCATCCGCTGACACTGAATAAACGACTTGCGAAGACACTATGGAATTCCAGAGCATCCTCAAAAAAGTAATTGATCACCAAACGCTGACCGGTGAAGAAATGACGCTGGCCATGCGCACCATCATGACCGGCGAAGCAACACCCGCACAAATCGGTGGTTTCCTGGTCGGCCTGCGGATGCGCGGCGAAACCGTCACTGAAATCAGCGCCGCCACCCGTGTCATGCGCGAGCTTTACACACGGGTGGAAGTCAGCCCGGAGCACTTGGTCGATACCTGCGGTACGGGGGGTGACGCTTCCGGTACATTCAACATTTCTACCGCCAGTGCTTTTGTGGCGGCAGCGGCAGGGGCACGGGTCGCCAAACACGGCAACCGTTCCATTTCCAGCAAATCCGGCAGCGCCGATGTGCTGGAAGCGGCCGGCATCAACATTAACCTGACCCCCGAACAGGTAGCACATTGCATCGATACCCTGGGCGTGGGTTTCCTGTTTGCACAGCGCCACCACAGTGCGATGGGGCACGCTAGTGCGCCGCGCCGTGAACTGGGCATCCGCACCCTTTTCAACCTGCTGGGGCCGATGGCAAACCCTGCCAATGCCCCCAACCAGGTACTGGGCGTTTTCAACCGACACTGGGTGCGCCCAATGGCGGAAGTATTGCAAACCCTCGGCAGCCGTCACGTCATGGTTGTCCACGCCGATGACGGGCTGGATGAAATCAGCATTGCCAGCCCAACCCACGTCGCAGAATTGTGTGATGGTGTGCTGACGGAATACACCGTTGAGCCGGAAGATGTTGGCTTGCAGAGTGCCAGCCTGGATAGCCTCCGGGTGGGCACATCCCAGGAAAGCCTTGCGCTGATCAAGCAGGTGTTGGCAGGCCAGCCTGGGGCAGCGCGTGGCATCGTATGCCTGAATGCCGGGGCTGCGGTTTACGTCGCAGGTCTGGCGGAAAGCCACGCCGCAGGTGTCCGTAAAGCCCAGCAAGCCATTGATTCCGGCGCAGCCTCACAACGTCTGCAACAACTGATTGACCTTACCAACAGCTTCAAACACTGATGAGCACACCTGACATCCTGCAAAAAATCCTGCACACCAAACAGGAAGAAATTGCCGCCCGCTCTGCCATAGCCAGCCTTGCTGAGTTGCGTGAACAGGCCGAAACCGCCGACCCGGTGCGCGGTTTCGTGCGTTCCATGCGGGCAAATATTGCGGCGGGCAACCCGGCGATCATTGCCGAAATCAAGAAAGCTTCACCCAGCAAGGGCGTGATCCGTGCCGATTTCGACCCGCCAGCGATTGCGCAAAGCTATGCGGCGGCGGGTGCGGCCTGCCTGTCGGTGCTGACAGATGCGCAGTACTTCCAGGGGCATGAAAGCTACTTGCAAGCCGCGCGGGCAGCTTGTTCCTTGCCGGTCATCCGCAAGGATTTCATCGTCGATCCGTATCAGGTGTACGAAGCGCGGGCCATCGGCGCAGACTGCATCCTGCTGATCGTTTCGGCCTTGGACGACGCGCAAATGGCAGACCTTTACGCACAGGCCACCGGGCTGGGCATGGATGTATTGGTCGAAGTGCATGACCGCGAGGAAATGCAACGTGCCCTACGCCTTGACCTACCGATGGTGGGGGTCAATAACCGTAACCTGCGCACTTTTGCCACCAGTCTGCAAACCACGCTGGATTTGTTGGCAGATGTGCCGGAAAGTGTGCTGGTGGTTACGGAAAGTGGCATCCACACCCAGGCTGACGTGAAACTGATGCGGGATAACGGCATCCACGCATTCCTGGTCGGGGAAGCCTTCATGCGGGCAGAAAGCCCCGGCGCTGAACTCCAAAAACTGTTTTTTTAGTGAGCACCTATGTTGATCCATCCCCAATTTGACCCGGTTGCCCTTTCCCTTGGCCCATTAAAGGTTCACTGGTATGGGCTGATGTATGTCCTTGGTTTCCTTGGTTTTCTGATCATTGGCAAAATGCGCTCGAAGGAGCCGGGCAGCGTGATGAACCCCGACCGGGTGGATGACCTGATGTTCTGGGGCGCTCTCGGGGTCATTATCGGCGGTCGTACCGGCTATATGCTGTTTTACAACCTCAAGGGTTTGCTCGCCGACCCCATGTCCTATTTCCAGGTATGGGATGGCGGCATGAGTTTCCACGGCGGGTTGCTGGGGGTCATTCTGGCGATGTTGGTACTGGCTCATCGCTGGGGGCTGCGCTTCTTCCAGGTTAGCGATTTCGTTGCTCCGCTCGTGCCGATTGGTCTGGGTGCTGGGCGGATTGGCAATTTCATCAATGGTGAATTGTGGGGCAAGCATACTGATGCGCCGTGGGGCATGGTGTTTCCGGCGGTGGACGACATGCCACGCCACCCTTCCCAGCTTTATCAGGCATTCCTGGAGGGGCTGGTGCTGTTCCTGGTGCTGAACTGGTTCAGGAAACGTTCGCCGCCGGTTGCCGCGATTTCCGGGCTATTCCTGGTTGGTTACGGCATTGCCCGCATTCTGGTGGAATTCGTGCGTGAGCCGGATGCGCAAATCGGCTATCTGGCCTGGGGCTGGGTAACGGAAGGTCAGGTACTGAGCGTACCCATGGTCTTGCTGGGCCTGCTGTTCATGTGGGCGGCGTACAAAAGGAAAAGCGCGTGAAGCAATACCTTGACCTGATGCGCCATGTGCGTGACTACGGCGTCAAAAAGGAAGACCGTACCGGCACTGGCACGGTGTCAGTGTTCGGCTACCAGATGCGTTTTGACCTGAGCGAAGGTTTCCCGGTCGTCACCACCAAAAAACTGCACTTGCGTTCCATCATCCATGAACTGCTGTGGTTCCTCAAAGGCGACACCAATATCCGCTACCTTAAAGAAAACGGCGTCCGTATCTGGGATGAATGGGCGGATGAAAACGGCGACCTCGGCCCGGTCTACGGCTACCAATGGCGTAACTGGCCTACCCCGGACGGGCGGCATATCGACCAGATTGCCCAGGTCATCCAGCAACTGAAAAACAACCCGGATTCACGGCGGATTATCGTCAGTGCCTGGAACGTCGCCGATGTAGAC
>JBBIHI010000153.1:0-6530 GCA_037447095.1 Thiotrichaceae bacterium | reverse complement strand
CTTTTCATTGTGATATATGTCGTTTGCGCTTGTAACCAGTCCTTGGGAAATGGATGAACAAACCTCGCCTAACGGGGTGTTGTTCATCAACTTATGGATTAGTTGGCGTTCGGCGCTGGGCATGAATTGCCAGGCGTCGGCGGTGGGCAGTTGGTCGTAGGGCAAGGCTTCGACCTGTGACCAGTCGAGGTGGCTGAGGTCATCGCCGCCATTGGGGGCAAAGTGCAACTTGATGCCATCAACCGCGTGGCCGCTGAAGAATTGCAGGGCGGTGTAGGTAATGGCTTCATCAAAAATCTGGTAGCTCTTGAAGTCTACCCAGCGATCCATCCGGCGGCTGGCGTGCAGCGTTTCGCGCAAGCCCTGCCCGTAGTCGTTGACCGCCCACACGTTTGGTGCGATGAACCCCATGCGCCCATCTGCTTGCAACAAACGCGCGGACTGCTCGATGAACGGCAAATAGATGTCGTAATTACCGGTCTGGGTACTGCGGAATTTCGGCGTACCGTCGGCATTCTGCGCATTCACCCAATAATCGGTGGCTTCCGGCTGGATGCGGCGCATGTTTTGCAACTTGATGTAAGGCGGATTGCCGATGATTACATCAAACCCACCCGCCGCGAACACATCCGCAAACGCTTCGTGGTAACTGAACGGGTTGATGCGCTCCAGTTGCTCATCACTCAAAGGCTTGTCGGTGCTGTTAATGTCCCAATCCACCAGACTGTTCCCGCACAGAATATTGCCGTCCAGCGAGGACAATGGCTGCCCCGGCATCACGGTATGCAACCACAAGGCCAGCTTGGTGATTTCCACCGACTCAGCGTTTACGTCCACCCCGTACAGATTTTTGGCAAGGATTTCCTTGTAAGCTTTCGCCTTGTCCAGCACCGCTACCTGCCGGAACTCGTAGTTGACGCGGCTTTTTTCACTCACGACCCATTCGTGTTCCTGTAACAGGCGTTTAAGCGCCTGAATCAGGAATGCGCCACTGCCACACGCCGGGTCAAGGATTTTCAACCCGCCCAGCCGTTGCTGGTAAGCATCCAGCCAATCAGAATAACGGGCGCTCAGGGTGCTCTTCTTCAGCTTGCCGTTTTTGAAATGGTCGTTGTCGACTTGCGTGGCATCCAGCGCTTCAAACTCACCCTGCCCCAGCTCCGCCCGCAATTCCCGTAGCCGCAAGCCCAGCGTTTCCTCGACGATGTAAGCCGTCACCCATTCGGGGGTGTAATACACGCCGTCGGTTTTGCGCTTGCTGAGCTTCATCAGCGACTCATCGCCCGCTGCTTCCGCCTCCATGATTTCCAGGTCGGTGATCGACTGCTCGAAGATGCGCCCCAGCGTATACAGGCCAATCGCGCGTTCGCCGCCTTCTTCAATCCCGAAGTTATAGTTGGCGGCAAAGTACAGCAGGGTGTTTTTATGCTTGAGTGTGGAAGCGTCATCTGCGCCCTGAAACGGTGCAAAAAATACCTGATTGGGGACGTTCAAATCGTCCAGGTCAGTGTCAGCGGCAAACAAGCCACCGTTGAAACGGCTGATGGAGTGGGAACGGAAAATGCCGCCATTGCGCATCGACTTGAACAGCGGCAGTACATCGCTGTTCCATACATCCGCAGCTTCAGGCAGTAACTCGGTTCTTTGGCTGTCTTTGATCAGGATGTCGCGCAACAGGTTGACCGGGAATTGCAGGTGTGCGCCCATATCCTCGCAGAACAGCATGAACAGCAGCCGGTCGAGCAACTTTTGCGTCAGACGGACCAACTGGCGCGGTTGTTGCTGGTAGGCCGGGTTATGTACCAGCAGCGTTTTAAACAGGGCATCACGGTAAGCGCGGTATTCAAAATAAAAGGTTTTCTCCAGCCCCTTTTCCTGCAAACGCTGACTGGACAGCAAGTTTAGCAGCGGTGCGCCATTACCCCGGTTCAATAGCCAGTCGGCATGGAATACGCGGCTGAACAGGAAACGTTGCTGACGAGCTTTTTCGCCACTATCCAGCAGGGCAACCCCTGTTTCCGCCAGTGAGCGTTTGCGAATCACGAAACGCTCATGCTGGTGCGGCATCCGCGCATTCCAGTACAGGCGGAATTCGTGCATGTCAGTGACAATGCCCCAGGTCGGCTGGATTTTTTCCGTGCCATAGGGTGTGAACTGTTGTTTGGAGAAGTGCAGGTAATCGGCGCACTGTTTTACCGGGGAACGGTCGTTGCCCTTGCGGTTTTGTTTGGTATCCAGTGCGGCACGGATGTCCTTGAACTCACATAAAACCTGCGGGGTGGATGGCAACTCGCTTGCCCCGAACCAGCCCATTGCTAAATCCGCCCTGCCTACGCCGCCGCTTTGCCCCGCCTTGTCAATGGCAAACTGTTGCTCCAGCGTATAACCCGTCGCTTGCTCCTGTTCACCGGAGCGGGCGTAGCCCCACAGGTTGACGAAAAACGTCTGGATGAAACCGCCTTCGGAGACGGTTTCTTTCTGGAAGTCTTTTTCTGCCCAGTTTTTCAGGATTTGCAGCAAATTGGCATCAGCCTCACCAGCACAATAGGCGGAATATTCCTCTGCCCAACAAGACATCAGGAAGGCACTGGAAAATAGCGGAGTTGCTTCTGGCATGTGAGCTTAAACTGCAAATTAACAAGGCTTATGTATACTTGATTGCACGTCAAAATGCAGCACATACCGTCAAGCTTCGCGGCACTATTCGCATTTCCGCACAGCCTGCCACTATAATGCGCCGCAGATTTGATTTGAGAGAGGAAACCCCGTGCGCATTCGCCTGAATACCAAGTGGAACCGACAGGAACGCGAAGTCTCGCTGGAAGAAACCGTCAGCGTACTCGCTTTCAACGCCTGGAAGATCGGCATGAAAGCCCTGCTGGAAATCGAGAACGAGAACTTCCAGACCGACACCCAGATGCAGCGGGTAATGGTGATGGAGGAAATCATGGCGTTCATGATCCACGTCCTCGACCGCATTGCCCACGACGTGATGAATGACGAAGACCGCACCCATCTGGTGACAACATTTGCGCTGAAAATTGCTGACCACGTACAGGACAATGCACGCGACTTCGGCGGCCCCGGTGATTACCGCAACCCGTTCATTAACAAACTGAACGAACGTATGGCTGCTTATGCCGATACAACCTGGGGTAAGGTTGGCCAGGAGCCGGGCTTTTCCATGAGCCTGAGTTTCGGCAATTTCATCGCCGACAGCCTCGGCCCGCGTGACAAGAAATGGGTATTGGACTACATCCAGCGCGTTTTGATGCCGGAAATCCTGACAACCTACAAAAAAGTCCTGGCACGCCTGGGAATGCTGGAAGCTGCCTGAACTATTTCAGCAGGCACGGTGCATCGCGTAACGCTGTATTGCAAATCCGCCCTTCCTGATGCGGAGCAATGCCTGCGCTCCCGGCCTGCTGCAAAGCTTCCACCACCTTATCCTTGAGTTCGATACGTGGCAGGCTCGGGTCAACGATCATCTTTTCGCTGAGCATGGTGTAACCGTCCTGATCATCGCTGGCATCCAGCAGGTAATCGTTGGTCACGGCAAGCAGGGTTTCATCCGGCTTGATCGGGCGCAAGCCCTGCGGTGTGATCAAACTCAGGTTTTCTGCCGTACCCTTGTCAGGATTATGGCGGAAAGCAAACCCGCTGATTTGCAACCAATGTCCGCCACCACTCCAGTCCTGGATGGAACGGTCGGCCACTTCCTGCAACTGCTTGCCGGTCAGCTTGATCATGACCAGCCGGTCGGGGTAAACAAACAGCGAACCAATGTGCTTGCGGGTGATATTGCCCGCCGGAATATTCTGGTTCAGGCGCATACTACCGGAATTGAGGAAAGCAATTTGCGCCCCCTGCCTGGCAAACTGCTGACGGGCGACATCCACCACCCAGTCACCCAGATTGGTTTCAAAACGGCGGATAGTCAGCTCTTCAGCTTTTAGCTCAACACGGGTTTTGCCTAATACATCGCCCAGGCAACCGACAGGCTCACCTTTATCGGGGCAATATTCATGGTCGAAACGCTCTTCCCAGTGAACAACCTGCCCCGCCACCAACGGATCAGCAGCATAATTGCCCGGCAAGTCAACGAAGCTTAACGATGCCCGTTCGGGTTTGCCGACCGGCAGGCGCACAATCGCCGCACTCATGGCATCAGCATCCGCCTTGACAATACGCCGCCCGTTGACTTGCAGGCTTTGCCGCTCATGCTCATGCCCGCCAGCAATCAGGTCGGGCGCATCATTACCCAGGGCTTCCAGCAGCGCTTTGTCTTCCGCAACACTTTGATGGGTCAGGGCTATCACCACCTGCGCACCCTGTTTGCGCATCGCTTTGACACCTGCCCTGACCGCTTCCTCTGGGGGAATGAAACGCTGAATATAATCTGCACCTTTCACATTCGTCGTTGCACTCACAATCCCCACCCGGATACCGTTGACTGTCAGTAATTTGCCGGGCAGCAGATTATCGGCCTGAACCATCCTGCGACCCGGCGAAATCTGTCGGAATTCCACATTGGTTCCCAACCACGCAAACTGCGATTCGCGTATCCGGTTTTGCAGCATATCGGCATACTTGAGCTTGCCTTTGTCAAACTCGTGATTGCCGAAAGTAATGAACATGCGCGGGTCAAACGCTTGTGCGTCACCATCCAGCGTATTCAACACTGCCACCATCTGTTCACCGTCAAAACGCTGACTCAACAGGGAAGGAAACAGGAAATCACCAGCATGCAACAGCAGAACCTCGCCCTGCTGTTTTTCCAGTTCACTGCGCAAACTGCGCACATACGGCAGATTATCGAGACGGTAAATATCATTAATGACCAGAATACTCACTGCATCAGATGACTGGTCAATGGGCTTCTCTGGAGACTCCACCGCCTGCCCCGGTATCCAGGAACAAGCCGTCAGATATACCGACAGCCACAACAGAACAACGGTTTTTTTCATAAATAACCCTTTTACTTATACGAAATCGCTACCGTTTAATTGTAGGTCATCCCTGCCTGACCATGAGGGCAGCCCGGAAAACTGGTGGGCTGCCCTCGACAAACTGCCCGTTTTCTTAATCGCCCCCGACAAATTCGGCAATTTTATCCGCTAACTCATCAGCATAAAGATCCATAAAGAAATGGTCTGCACCCTCAACGGACTCCACCGTCAGATTATCGAGCTTGATGTTTTCCAGTTTGGCAGGCAGCCCCGCAACCACCTTGTCTTCGGAACCCATCACCAACAGCATCGGCTTGTGGATCTTCGGCAATAACGCAGGCGTATCGCGCCGCGCATCATCCTTGTAATAACCCAGCATTGCATTGGCAGTCACTTTGCTCTCACCACAATGTACAAATGCCGGAACTGTCATCAGTGTATCGCCTTTATTCGCATCAACCAGTTTTTGGGCTTCTGCCAGAATGTCTGCGAGAGGCTTACCACCGCTTTCCTCATATTCTTTCGCTGTGGCTTGCGCATCCCAAGTTGCCGGGGCAATCATGACTACCTTGCCCAGCATGTCTGAGTCGTGTTCGGCGGCATACCACGCCACCTGATTGCCACCGCGCGAATGCCCCAGCAAGGTTACTTTGCCTGCCCCCTGACCTTTCAGCCAATCCATCCACGTGCCCAGTTCGGTGACAGCATCGGCATGTTGATGGTGATGTTCAATGGCGCAATCGAGCATTTCCGACGGACGCTTGTCGATGCCGAAACTCAGGTTCACCCGCAAGGTGTTATAACCTTTTTCATGCAACAACTCGGCGAGTGTCTGCATGATTTCCATCTTGTTGTGCGCCAGCGAGCCATGCAGCATCAGGATCACGCCATCCTTGAGGGTTTTGCCTTCCGCCAGCTCCATTTCACCGCGCAAAGTAATATCACCCTGCTTCACGGTGACTTCTTCTGCATGGGCGACTGCCATACAGAACAGCAAGGTGGCGATACACCACTGTGCCAATCGTTTCATTCCCAACCTCCAGCGTTACAAACCCATGGCTTTTTTGGCAATTTCGACTTTCAGGAAGCCCATCCGGTCGACGGCGCTCATCCCGACATTGCGCAAAATTTTCCACGGTGTCAAGGTGTTACCAAACAATAGCCGGAAACCTTCCATGGCCTTCTGGGTGAGGATATTGTCGCCCCGGCGGGCGCGTTCGTAGGCACGCAACACCTTTTCGCTGCCGACATCACCGCTGACCGCAGCCAACTGGCGAGCCAGTTCCACCGCATCCTTGATACCCAGGTTTACCCCTTGCCCGGCCAAGGGGTGGATGGTATGCGCAGCATCACCAACCAGCACCACACGTTCCTGAATATACGGCTCGGCATGACGCCCACGCAGGGAAAAGGCCGCGCGTTCACCGACCGCCGTCACTTCGCCCAAGCGCTGGTCTAACGCCTGCGCCAGTTCGTGGCGGAACGCGGTTTCGTCTTTCTGCACCATTGCATCGGCAATATCGGCAGGCAATGTCCAAACAATGGAAGAGAAGCCGTCCGCTAACGGCAGGAAGGCCAACG
>JBBIHI010000152.1:0-6570 GCA_037447095.1 Thiotrichaceae bacterium | reverse complement strand
CCTGTGGCCTGCCGGGTGTGCGTCCTGGCATGTACTGCGAACCGAAAATGACTACCGTGGGTTCCCAGGATACCACTGGCCCGATGACCCGCGACGAGCTGAAAGATCTGGCTTGTCTCGGTTTCTCTGCTGACCTGGTGATGCAGTCTTTCTGTCACACTGCGGCTTATCCCAAGCCGGTTGACGTAACCACTCACCACACCCTGCCGGATTTCATCATGACCCGTGGCGGTGTTTCCCTGCGTCCCGGCGATGGCGTCATCCACTCCTGGCTGAACCGCATGTTGCTGCCGGACACCGTGGGTACCGGTGGTGACTCCCACACCCGTTTCCCGATTGGCGTTTCCTTCCCGGCGGGTTCCGGTCTGGTGGCGTTTGCGGCGGCTACCGGCGTGATGCCACTGGATATGCCGGAATCCGTATTGGTGCGTTTCACTGGCAAAATGCAGCCGGGCATCACCCTGCGTGATCTCGTTCATTCCATTCCACACAAAGCCATCCAAATGGGTTTGCTGACGGTGGAAAAGAAAGGCAAAAAGAACGTCTTTAACGGCACGGTGCTGGAAATCGAAGGTCTGGATCACCTGACCGTCGAGCAAGCGTTTGAACTGTCGGATGCTTCTGCGGAACGTTCTGCCGCTGGTTGTACAGTAGCGCTGTCGGAAGATTCCGTGGCGGAATACCTGCGTTCCAACATCGTCATGCTGAAATGGATGCTGTCCGAAGGTTACGGTGATCCACGCACTATCCAGCGCCGCATTGGCAAGATGGAAGCCTGGCTGGAAAACCCAAGCCTGATGCGGGCGGATGCGGATGCGGAATACGCTGCCGTGATCGAAATCAACATGGACGAGATCAAGGAGCCGATCCTGTGCGCACCGAATGACCCGGATGACGCACATCTGTTGTCTGAAGTGGCTGGCCGCAAGATTGATGAAGTCTTCATCGGTTCCTGCATGACCAACATCGGCCACTTCCGCGCGGCGGGCAAGCTGCTGGATGCCGCCAACAAGCAAATCCCAACCCGCATGTGGATTGCGCCGCCAACCAAGATGGATGCGCAACAGTTGAGCGATGAAGGTTACTACAACATCTACGGACGCATGGGCGCACGCATGGAAATGCCGGGCTGCTCACTGTGCATGGGTAATCAGGCGAGGATTCAGGAAGGTTCAACGGCTGTGTCTACCTCTACCCGTAACTTCCCGAACCGTTTGGGAACCAACACTGACGTGTTCCTGGCCTCGGCGGAACTGGCGTCTGTGGCTGCGGTCATGGGCAAACTGCCAACGGTCGAGGAGTACATGGCGTATGCCAACAAGCTGGACAGCATGTCGTCTGACATCTACCGCTATCTGAACTTCGACAAGATGGAAAGCTATCAGAATGCAGCGGCGAAAGTCGGCGACATTCCGGTAGTGGCAATGTAAGAAGCCCTCACCCCCAGCCCCTCTCCCGCGTAGCGGGAGAGGGGAGCAAGAAGCCCCGCGAGTCGGGGCTTTTTCTTGTGGTGCACCGACAGTATAATGTGCCATGCCGCAACTGTACTGGACGCCTTTAGCCATCAATTTCTTCATTGAATGCCTGATGGCGTTTTTGTTGAGCGGCTATTTCACAGTACGTCTGCTTAATGCGCTGCGCAAGCAGGCCAATGTCAACGTAGAGTTTTTCCTTTTACTGATATTTTCATCGGCAACCTACGGGACGCTGTTGCAATTCCTCGCCACGACACTTCCCCCGGATGATGCGGAATTTGCCTTGCCATTTGTGACCGTGTTTGGTGCGCTGGCAGTGTCAGGTTTTTTGCTGTTTGCGTTCTATTTCCAGCGTCAGGCAAGCCCCGGACGCTGGGTCGCCATCGGTGTGGTGGTCGGTCTTTGCCTGCTGATTGGCATTGAAACGGTGGTTGCGGTCAAACGTATCCTGCTGCTGCGTGAGGGCATTGTGACGTACCGCGATGCCTGGTTGAGTATTCCTTTTCCGGTAGTTTTTTTTGCCGTTCACGTCATTTTGTTCCTGCGTCTGGTGGATGCGCTGGCCCAGGAACAGGGTTGCCGCCGCTACCCGTGTGTGTGGCTTGCGCTACGGGCGTTACTCATCCCTGTCAGCAGACTTGGGCAACAGGCTGCTGCGTTGCGGGCATTCTTTTACATGGCGCTGATTCCTGCCGCTATGGGGATCGTTTTGGTTGTGCGTGGCTGGGGCTGGATCAACTGGCATCTTGCCGAGTTGCTGAATTGCTGGCTGACCTTGTTCACCTACGTTGGCTTTACGCTGTTCTACATCAACCATACCCCGGAATATTCATCGTTCCAGTTCAAGCTGGTGGGGATTACGCTGGCGGTTGTGTTGTCGATCCTGTCCGGCATTTCCTGGGTAATGGTTTCAACGTTCCCGGATGCGGATTTGGATCGGGTCTATCAGCCGGTGGCAGTTTTTATTTTGTTTGCCACCCTTGCCATCCTGCTGATTTTTCCGCGCTTCTTCCAGGTCAGCCTGAACCGGCCTTTGCAGGCCATGATCCGTGGTGTGCGGGATATTCAGGCAGGCAACCTGGCTACCTCCATCCCGGTGTCATATCGCGATGAAATCGGTTTCCTGACCCAATCCTTCAACGACATGGCGGCGGTACAGCGCGATCTGGTACTGCATCTGGAAGAACGGGTGGCGGAACGTACCGCTGAAGTTGCCAGTTACGCGGCTGAAAATGCGCGGTTGGAGGAACGCAACCACCTGTCGCGGGAATTGCACGATGCGGTCAGCCAAACCCTGTTTTCCGCGAGCTTGATGGCGGATACCTTACCGCTGGTCTGGCAACAAAACCCGCAACGGGGGTTACAAGTCCTGGCTGAATTGCGCCAGCTTAACCAGAATGCCTTGGCGGAAATGCGTATTTTGTTGCTGGAACTGCGCCCGTCTGCCCTGATTGACAAGCCGTTTGGCGAACTGTTGCAGCAGTTAAGCACCCGCGTGGGGGTACATGCGCCGTTGACGGTCAAGCTGGAGATTGAGCAGGACTGCCTGTTGCCCCCGGAGGTACAAACCACGTTTTACCGTATTGCGCAAGAAAGTCTCAACAACATCAGTAAACATGCTAAGGCAACGCTGGTCAGTGTGTATTTTGAAGGGATGCCAACGCAAGCTATACTCACCATTAGTGACGACGGCTGCGGCTTCCACACAAACCGGGTGCTGGCGGGGCATTTAGGTCTGGACATTATGCGGGAGCGAGCCGCTGATATTGGCGCAACACTGGAAGTCGATGCGCAACCTGAACACGGAACAACCATTACATTGATTTGGAACAAGGCAGATGCCGGATAAGGTGAATAAAGCAATTAGGGTACTTGTGGTGGATGACCACATGGTCGTGCGTAAAGGATTGCGGCACGTCATTGCGTTTTTTCCCGGTATCGTAGTGGTTGCGGAAGCCGACAGCGGCGAAGAAGCGGTGGCTTTGTGCCGACAACTCCAGCCGGACGTGGTGCTGATGGATGTGAAAATGGACGGCATGGGCGGCATTGCCGCAACCCAGGCTATCCGCCAATGCTGTCCACAGGCACGGGTGATTGCCATCAGCACGTTTCAGGATACCGAACAGGTCAGGCAGATACTGCACGCCCAAGCCAACGGTTATCTTCTGAAGAATACCTCTGCCGAAGACATGGAACAGGCGATCCACGCGGTTCATGCAGGTAAAACGGTGCTTTCCCCCGCCATTGCCAAAGCCTTGGAGGCGGAAAAATCTGCTGCCAGCCATACGGATGCCAAGTTGAGTGCACAGCAACGCAAAGTGCTGAACTTGTTGGTGCAAGGTTTCAGCAATACCGAAATTGCAGGCAAATTGCATATCTCCCAGCCTACTGCCCGTTACCACGTCAGTGCGATTTTGCTTAAACTGGGTGTTGCCACCCGTGTGGAAGCAGCGGCTCAAGCCATCAAACAGGGTTTGCTGGACGTTTCTGGCTGACTTTCATTGAGGATTCTCAAAATACTGTACAACTGTACAGGTCTTCTCCTGCCTGCAATAAATTATTATTTGCGCTTGTTTGGTATTCAGTCTACTAGTGCCTATTATGCCAACGCCAAACCCACACTGGCAGCCGATTACAAAATCCAAGCGGTTGGATGTAAGAAGGCTGACCAGTGGAAAGGGAAATACAGCTTCAGTGTGAATGTAAAATGATCAAAAGCTCCGCAACATGGGTGGGACTTTTTTATCCAAGCGATAGAGGGAGATTGCGTATGTCAATTCGTTCAAGTTTGGCGGCAAGTTGTATTAGCTTGTTGCTGGTTTTTCCTGTCATGGGGCAGTCCGCTACCTTGCTGCCGGTGGATGAAGCCGCCAAACAGCCGGATTTTTTCACCTTCCGCGCCCAGTTGCAGGTAGCGATTGCCAAACGTGACAAGGCGGCGTTGCTGGCTGTCGTCAGCAAGAATGTCCAGAATGGCCAAGGTGATGACAATGGCATTGATAATTTCAAGAAGAATTGGGCAATCGACAAGCCTAACAGCAAATTGTGGGAAACACTGGGTGCTGTGCTTGCGCTGGGTGGTGGTTTTCAGAAGGACGGCAGTTTTAACGCGCCTTATGTTTCCTCCCATTGGCCTGATGTGGATGGCTATGAAAATGTTGCCATCGTTGGCGATAAAGTGAATGTCCGTAAAGCGCCAAGCCAAAGCAGCGACGTATTGAAAACTTTGAGTTATGACGTTGTTCCAGTGGATGAGGCGAATAATAAAAGTGAGGAATGGGCCGCCATCAAACTGCCCGGTGGAAAAACAGGCTATGTGTCCCGTAGTTTTGCCCGCAGTTCGGTAGATTACCGTGCTTTTTTTGCAAAAGTTGACGGGCGCTGGCAAATGACTTCGCTGATGGCTGGTGATTAAGCCAATATTTTACGTTGTAAGTGTGTTAATGATTGAGTAATTCTTGTGAGGGAGTATTGGATGAAACAGCGTTTAGCTTTCGCGGTGTTTGCCGCAACCCTGTGTCTGTCTGGAACCAGTCAAGCCAACAAGTTGTTTGCAGAAGTTGGTGCGTGGCAAGTGAGTCAAGACAAAGAGCAAGACGGTCTGACGGCTTGCCGTGCCCATTACGATGCGCCATCAGGTTCAGGACATTTCATTATGGCGGTACGTACCAATGATGAGGGTTACGTGAGTGTTGATACACCTAAAGGTTTGACGGGGGAAGACACGGATGCGCTGTTGAGCTTTGGCTCTAGTCACATGAGTGTCACTGCCACGGTTTACGGCAAACGCCTTGTTTTCGGTGATATGGCTATCCATGATATTAGCAATTTGATGAGTGAAGGGCATTTCAAGTGGGAGGCTTTCGACCGATCCGGCACGGTGGATGTCGGCAGCGATATGGTGGGCGAAGCCGTAGCAGGACTTGAAAGGTGTGTTGAGGAAAGCAAAACCAAACAGGATTCGCCTACTCCTAAGGATACCGGGGGCAACGAAGTGGACAGTGATGCTCTGCGGCTGGGCAAGGGGTGCCCAAAACTGGGTTCGGTCAAATCCCCTCCCCACCAGTCAACCCGGAAAATCACCTTTTATAACCAGTTGCCTGGGGAATCGCCAGCGGTCACTTTGTACTGGCTTAATCCCGATGGTGAGCCGGTCGAAGAACCCGAGATTTTCGATGAAAACGGTGAAGTAAAAATTGATGCTTATGACGGGGCTGTTTACATCGCCAAGGATTTTGAGGGCAAGTGTTATGGCGGTACGTATGTCATAAAACCGGGTGACGATGAAGTGTATGTCGTAGGGCAGTAATACCAGAAAGCCCCGCAAGTGAAGCGGGGTTTTCTTTGTATGTTGTGGGATTTTTTGAGAAATAGTCATTCAATAAGGTATTTTATGAATAAATGGTTATGTTTTGGGTTGGCGTTGGTGCTGTTTAATCAGGTGCAGGCGGCAACCATTTACGCCCCGTATACCGGCGAACAGAACGGGGTGGCAATAACGGATGAAGAATTTTCCGCTGGTGGTGATTTGTCCATGTCCTTTGTTCCCGGTGCAATCGCGAGTGGCGTGGATGGTACGTTTTACGTTTTATCAAAAAATAATATTTACCATTATGATGCGGATGGCAAAGAATTAGCCCATTTTGCTTGGGAAGACTCCACGATCAAATATACCGGGGTGGTTTTGCATGGTATGAATATTTATGTGACTTACACTGGGTCACAAACCGGTATCAGTGTGCGTGATGCGGAAACCTTGGAGCAAGGGGATGTATTTCCGACACCTTTTGCGCCGCGTGCCATTGCGGTTGATGATAGCGGCCTGATTTATCTGGCGGCACGTAACCATTTGTACAAATACAGCAATGACGGAAAACTGCTGGTCGATATGAATTTCCCTGACACAGGTATCAATTATTCCGGGGTCGCAGTTAAAGGGGATAAAGTCTACGCTGCTTATAACGGTTCGCAAACGGGTTTCACGATCCGTAATGCCAGTGATCTGGAACAGGAAGATTTTGTGGAAACAAAATTCAGCCCGACGGGTATTGCAGCAGGTGATGCCGATGATGTTTACCTTTCCACGAAAAATAAC
>JBBIHI010000151.1:0-6658 GCA_037447095.1 Thiotrichaceae bacterium | reverse complement strand
GCGTCTTCTCCTGCAAGCGACCCGAAGGGCGCTAGCAACGGTACTAACCGCGTGTTGCGTGGTGGCTCGTGGGACAACCTTGCGCAGAACGTGCGTTCCGCTTACCGCGACTACAGCACGCCGGATAGCCGGTACATCCTCATAGGGTTCCGCCTCGCCTCAGGTCAAGATTGAGCCAAGCAGTGCGGCGGTCGCCGCCTCAGGCCACCGGAGGTGGCTCTTGCGCGTGTAGCGTAGGCAAACGCAAGCGTGAACGGGTTTACGCCGGCGTTTGTTGGAGCGGAACGCGCCGGGGTGCAGGGGCAGCGCCCCTGCCGATTTTGTTTTTCCCAAGGATAGGGTGTATGAAATTACAGTTTTTCAGCGTGAATGCATTAGAGCCGGAAGCCGACCAAACCGCTATTGACGATTTTTGTGTAAGGCACCGGCTGGTGTCGGTCGATAAACGCTTTGTCGATCGTGGTGAATTTTGTTATTGGTCGGTGTGCATCACCTACCTTGAAGTGTCCACCTCCCCCACCAAACCGACTGTCACCGCCATCAACAAGCGTGGGTCAGTTGACTACCGCGAAGTGTTGGGTGAACAAGAGTTTGAGGTTTTCGCCAAGTTGCGTAACTTGCGCAAGGTATTGGCAGAAGCCGACGGTGTACCCATGTATGCCGTGTTCAGCAATGCCCAGCTTGCCGAGATGGTCACGCGCCAAGCCACCTCGTTGACCGCTTTGGCTGAAATCAATGGTGTTGGCACGGCTAAACTGGACAAATACGGCAAGCATTTTATCGCCGTGCTGAAAGCCACCCTGCCCACTACCGAACTCTCTCTTACGCCTGATTCCACTGATGAAACGCCACTGCATCACGCTGGCTGAAATAGCCACCTTCGACAACCTGACGCTGGCAGTCTGGAAAGCCGCCCGTGGCAAGCGCCACCGCCCCGATGTCATCCGCTTTATCGGCGCTTTGGATAAGCACCTGCGGCAATTGGCGGCGGATATTTTGCGGGGCAATGTGCCGTATGCCCGCTATCGTGAGTTTTATATCCATGACCCGAAAGAGCGGCTGATCCATGCCGCTTGCTTTGAAGACCGGGTGTTGCACCATGCCATCATGAACTTGGCAGAACCCATTTTTGAGCGCACATTGGTTGCCTCCACCTATGCTTGCCGCCCGGATAAAGGCGTACACAGGGCTGTTTCCCAAGTGCAGGCTAACTTGCGGCGTTACCCGTGGTACGTCAAGACCGACATTTCTGCTTATTTCCCGAACATCGACCACGCTATTCTGTTCCACTTATTGCAACAGCGCTTCAAGGGTAATGATTTTCTTGGCTTGTTACAGCGCATCATTAACTCCTACCATGCCCAACCCGGTAAGGGCTTGCCGATTGGTTCGCTGACTTCACAACATTTTGCCAATTATTACTTGGATGGTGCAGACCGTTTCTTGCTTGAACACGCCAACGTGCAGGCGCAGGTACGTTACATGGATGATACCCTGTTCTGGTGCGCCAACCGGGAGGATGCCCAGCAATTGCTGGCAGCATTGCACGATTACTTGTTGGAGGAACGCCAATTGCACGTCAAGCCCAATACCCAAATCAACCGCAGTGTATGCGGTGTGACTTGGTGCGGTTATCGCATCTTGCCCGGTACAATCCTGCTAACCCCGCGTAAACGCCAGCGTTACCAACAATTGCGCCAACAATGGGAACAGGCATGGCGGGACGGGGCAATCAGTGAATTGGAACTGCAACAAGCCTATCCATCGGCACATGCCATCACCTTACATGCCGATAGCGCGGCATGGCGTAAACAAAATTTGCAATTGCACCCGCCACCCGCTATAGAAATAGGCGGGTGGTGATCACGGCACTAACCGCGTGTTGCGTGGTGGCTCGTGGAACAACAATGCACAGAACGTGCGTTCCGCTAACCGCAACAACAACACGCCGGATAACCGGAACAACAACATAGGGTTCCGCCTCGCCTCAGCTCAAACGCCAGCAGCAGCGGCAGTTGACCAGATGACCATCCAGCCCGTTATGTGTTTTGCATCACGGCGAAAAGCCAATGCCCCCCGGTATGTTAGTAGGCAGTAACCGGACGCTTGCCGGTGGGGTTTTCCTAGCGTTCGGTGCAGGGAGCAAAGCGCATCTCAGTGATTTTCCAGTTAGCACCTTCTTTTTTTACACGGAAGGTATCAGATGAACAGTAGATGCTCCCATCAAGACGCTGGTATTTGACTTGGGCTTTAACTGCGCCATCCGCTTGTAACCGTGTTTGGACACTAGGAATTTTGCTGCGGTCGACGGTTTTCGTCCAAAATGCCCAGAAATTGTCTTTGCTACCGATCACTTGCTGGGTAGCTGCTGGCAGCATATGCCACTTTTCATCGAGACTGTATTTGCCGCTGTAAAAATCCTCAACGAAGGATTCCTGTTCATAATCTGTGGATGCTGCATTGGAGAAGTGCACCTTGCCACCAATTACAAAAATACCCGTGCGCTCACCTCCCCTGAAGGGGATTTGTTCAGCCTGTTCATTTTCCTTGCTCCAGCGTTTGACCTCTTGTTCCACGAACCCCGCCAATTCATCAAAACTCAGGGTGTCATCCTCCCCTGTTGCTGCCTTGCCAGAAATACCCTCACTCAAGAAGTAACTAAAAATGCCATGCTTGAGTTTTTTGGATTCCCAACTGCGTTCCCCAATCCGGGTAGAATATAAGATACTGACCCCTTCACCCGTGTTTTCATCCACAAAGCTATGTACGCCAATGTCTTTTGCACCTGCAATTGGTGCGTTCCGGCAAGCATCAAGGAACAGGACTGCCTGTTTGACACCGGATTTGCGGATATTATCAGCCAGAGCACTGACTTTTAGACCATTTTCAATTTGGATTATGCCAGAAGGGCCTTGGCGGATTTGAGTGTCACTGGTAACAAGGTAGTTTTCTTTGGTCTGTTCGCTGGCAAAGCCGTGCCCGGAAAATGCAAAGATCAGTGCCCCATCGGGTGGTAGTTGCTGGGTGTGAACAAAAGTGCGGCTTCCCTCATGCCGCCTCGCGCAAGTTACCCCAATAGCAGCCCCATCCGTGATTGGCGCGGAGGATACGCAAAGCCAACATGTGTTTGGCATTATCTTCCTTCCACCATGCCCCGGACAGTTTCAGGCGTTTCTGGATGACGTAACGGTGGGCGCTTTCAATTTCCCCTGAGCCGATGGGCAACCCCAAGGCACGGGCGCGGGGGTAGTCCAGTTGTGTGAGGCGGTTGGATAGGTAACGGTGGCAAGCCAAAGCGGGGGATTCTTGACCGTTAGCGGCGGGTTGTGCCAAGAAGGGTGTAAGCCTGTCCAACACTTCCCGACTACGGCCTTGTTTCAAGTCCGTTTTTTGCTGCTCCAACCACAGGGTTTTTCCCGTATCACCCGCACAGACCGCTGCTGCATCCCCTAGGTATTCGCAGGCGTGATAGAAATCCAGCAGGTAATGCCCTTGGTCGCCAAACTGGGTTTCCACTTGGTCGGCGAGCCACACGGCACCGTCACCGACGGCGTGCAGGTAAGTTTGCAGTCCAAAACCGGCTTGGCAGGCGGTGTGGAACATGATTTTACCCACGGTATCAACGCTTTCTTGGAAAGCACCGCCAAAATGTACCTTGGTTTTGCCGTGCTCATGGGCGAGGCAAAGGCGGGCTTCTTTCCAGCTTTCGGTTTTGTGTTTGCGCTTGTCGGGGGCATCCGCATCAACCTCCACAATGGGGATCATGCTGCCGTCGGTTTCGAGGATCAGCCGCGCACTGCCCGCATGGGTCGGGTAAGGTACAGGCTTATCAATGGCTTGGGCGGTGCTGACCTGCTGGGCATGGTGTTCCGTCAGGTGGCGGATAGTGCTGACACACAACTCAATGCCGTAATGTTCTTTCAACTTATCCGGCACTTGACCAAACGCATGGTCTGCACCGAAATCGACCATCACCCGTTGCAACGGATGGGAACAGCAGCGGCAGGACACACCCGCTGTTTCGCTGAAGGGGCGTAACTGTTTGCCACCTTGCCGGAAAAGCCGTTCGGTTACGTGGATTTTTCCGAACGTGGTGTGCCAATGGAGCTTTTTTTTCCGGCGCGGCGAAGCGGTGGGGCATCCGCTGGCAATACGGGAATTTTTCCCGCACGGGTACTTGCCCAGCCTGTCAGCACCTCATTACCCATTTGCCGCAGTTCTTCAATCACACGCTGCTCGGCAGCATCCGCTTTGATCAGGTCATCACTCGCATCCTCAACCACCGCCATCAAGGATTCCATCCGCGCTTTCAGGTCGGGATGGCGGTTGAGCTGTTCCATCAGGCGATGGTCGGCGGCTGATAAGATAGGCATACGCACGCTCCTTGGCTACGGGGGATACTTATACTTTAGCTGAAGCCACACTTTTGTTCACACCCGTAGTTGCTTAGTCACTTGCTGGACCGTATCCAGAATATTATGCTGAGTAGCTTGCCCATTGAGCAGTGTAGAGACGGCATAACCTTGTTTTTTCAGCGCGTCAGCCACCAGACCTGCATCACGATCGGCGTAACGGAGCGGGTTTGCCCCCAAACTCTCGTCATACGCCGCAATACCGATGACCACGGCTGCTTTCGTAGCGGCATTTATGGGCAGAGAATAAATGCTGATTAGCAACAACAGTAACAATTTTAGGGCGCGAGAGCTGAAAACTAGGGCATTCATGGCTTTACCTGCTCATAATTTTATCGTCAAAGACCTGAGTGTAGTATGTACGCTGGGAATTGTATAAGAAGTTTGAAACCCAAAAAACGCTCAATTACCAGCCAATAACCTGCGTTACGTGTCTTCGTGCTGGGCGACGTAAATCTTCAACCAAATGCACCACCATCCCTACCATCCGCTGAATCTCCGGCATAAAGTCGAACTGGGGCTGTGCCTGCTGTGCCAGCCGATTGAGTCGGTGCAGTGCATCTTCAGCACTGGATGCGTGGATGGTGCAGATATTCCCCGGATGCCCCGTGTTCCAGATCGAAATCAGGTCATAAGCACTTCTGTCCCGCACCTCCCCGACAATGATCCGGCTCGGATACTCCCGCAATGAGTCAAAGATGGCTTTGGAAAGCGTCAGCTCCGGCGGGTTAACCAACTTCCTCACCAAGTTTTCTACCGGACACTGCAACTCCAAGTTATCTTCAATCAACACCACCCGGTCATTAGAACCGGCAATTTCATGCAACAGGGCATTCACCAGCGTCGTTTTCCCGGAACCAGTACCTCCCGCCACCAGAATGTTCTTCTTTTCCTTTACCGCCTGTTTGAGCAAATCTGCCTGCTCACGGGTCATGATCCCCTGCACCACATACTCATCCAGCGTGTAGATACGCCTTGCTGGCAGGCGAAAATTGAACGTAGGCCCATCCACACTGTAAGGTGGGATAGATGCCTGCACCCTTGCACCCCAATTCGGGAGTTTCGCAGCAAGGCTTGGCTTGTCAGCGGTAATTTCCATCCCTGCCTCGGTCGCAATCAGCCGGATAATCCGGTTGGCTGTTTCACTGTTAAGGGTAATCCCGGTCTTGTACATCCCCTTGCCCATCTCATTCACCCACACCTTACCGTCTGGGTTGAGCATGATCTCGGTAATGGTGTCTTTCTCCAGCCATGGGCTAATCGGCCCCAAGGCAGACTTGAGCATATCCAGACGGCGCTTGGCAGATTCACTCATGCCTTGCCCTCCCCTTCCATATCCAGCAAAGCACGGATGTCCTCGTTCCTGAGCAAGTCATCCTCGGCAACTTGGGCAATGAAGGTTTTGTGTTGCTTGATTTGGTGCTGGATAAAGGTAATGAACTGCTCAAAACGCTCCGCTGCCATCGCTTTAGCCGCCTCTTTCTGCCCGCCCGGTAAAGGTGGGTTGTAAGCCAGCCACATCTGCACAAAACCGGCAATCCCCGCATCTATTACATCCAAGTTGCGCTCTACCCGCCCTACCCCTCGCCGCAACCTGCCCAGCTCACGGAGGATCAGGGTTGCATTGCTGGAATCGTCCAAATACTCACGCAAAGCCGCATCAACAATGCTGCCCTGTGATTGCCCTTTGGCGGCGGAATATGCCTCCAAACGTTTCTTGGTATCGTTATGTATCCTGATATTCAAGGCGGCGTAAAAAACTGGCTTACTCATAACGGCATCCCTCCCCCACTCGGCTGGCGTGACTGTTCAATAGCCCGTTGCCTACCCTGTTGCCGGTTACGCTCGGTGCGTTGTTGCTCCAGTTGGTCACGCATTTTTTTCTTTTCGGCATCTTGGTGGCTATCATCCATCTCCAACTTGGGTTTCTGCTTTTCCGGCGGTTGCCGGTCATCAACAGAAATGCCCCATTCTGGGTTATGTTGCAGTTCGCCATCCAGCAGCACACCGCCAGCAATTCCGGCTGATACCCCATTACCATTACCTGCCAAAGTTTGATCCGGTTCTACCGCCGGAACTGGCAGTTGCAACCAAGCACTAGGAAGCCCTAGCCCCTTGAGTTCCCTCCCCTGCAATTCAGCAGCATCGGGGCGGGGTAGCCTTGCCCTATCCATGAACCGCTTGTCCTCGTAGTACCTGACCTTCAGCCCCCGGTAAGGTGGGTTTCCCCCGACCATCACCAGCGC
>JBBIHI010000150.1:0-6662 GCA_037447095.1 Thiotrichaceae bacterium | reverse complement strand
ATGTTCAAGGCTTTCACGGGTACGCTTGCGGGTCATTTCCACCAGCCCCAGCGGGGAAACATCACACACGTAGGTTTTGGCGTAATCGCGCTCCAGTGACTTTTCCAGCAGTTTCAATACCTGCTGGCGATGGTCGTGCTGGAGCATGTCGATGAAATCAATGATGATGATCCCGCCCAGATTGCGCAGACGCAGTTGCCGGGCGATGGTTTGCGCGGCTTCGAGGTTGGTGCGGAAAATGGTTTCTTCGAGGTTACGGCTACCGACAAAACCACCGGTATTCACGTCGATGGTGGTCATGGCTTCGGTCTGGTCAATGATCACATAACCACCGGATTTGAGCGGAACCTTGCGTTGCAGGGCTTTCTGGATTTCTTCCTCAACCCCATGCAAGTCAAAAATGGGGCGTTCCCCCGGATAGTGCTCAATGACCTGAGCCAGATCGGGAATGTATTTCTGGCTGAATTCGACCACCCGGCTGGCGGTTTCCCGTGAGTCAATCTGTACCCGGCTGATCTTTTCCCCCACCATGTCACGCAATACCCGCAACACCAGCGGCAGGTCGGAATACACCAGAGTCGGTGCCGGTGACTCGGCAGATGTCCGGGAAATGTTTTCCCACAATTTGCGCAGGAACTTCATATCACGGCGTAATTCGTCCTCGGTAATACCATCCGCTGCGGTGCGCACAATATAACCGTAATCATCGCCCAGCTCGCTACGCAACTGGTCAATCAGGGCACGCAGGCGATCACGTTCGGCATGTTCATCAATCTTGCCGGAAACACCAACGTTATTATTGTCAGGCATCAGCACCAGATAGCGGGACGGAATGGTGACATGCGTCGTCAGTCGTGCACCCTTGGTCCCCAGCGGATCCTTGATGACCTGCACCAGCAGTTTCTTGCCTTCGTACAGCAGTTCGCTGATTTGTACCGTGGGGCGCGGAATGGCATTGTCGTGGAATTCTTCCAGCGAGGGGTGGGTCAGGTCAGAGGCGTGCAGGAAGGCGGATTTTTCCAGACCGATGTCGATGAAAGCGGCTTCCATACCGGGCAGGACACGGCAAACCTTGCCTTTGTAGATGTTGCCGACAATACCTTTACGGGAAGTCCGCTCAATCAGCACTTCCTGCAAGCTGCCGTTTTCCAGCAAAGCTACCCGTGACTCCTGCGGGGTAACATTTATCAGCAATTCTGCACTCATGAATCCGCCTGGTGGTTATATTTTTGTGTTCAGTTTTTTATCTACAGTATTGTTATACCTGCCGTTGCCAGCAATTGCGCTGTCTCGAACAGGGGCAACCCCATAACCCCGGAATATGACCCTTCCAACCGTTCAATAAACACAGCACCCCTACCCTGAATGGCATACGCGCCTGCTTTGTCCTGCGGTTCGCCTGTTTCCCAGTATGCCAGAATTTCTGCGTCAGTGACTGAACGGAACTTGACCATGTTACGGTTGGTTATGACTTGTGTCTCTGTTTCCGCCACCAAGGCAACCGCTGTCAGAATTTCATGGGTCTTGCCTGACATTTTTCGCAACATCCGCTGGGCATCTGCGAAGTCGGCAGGTTTTACCAATAGTTCACCGTTGAGAATACCCAGCGTATCTGCACCCAGCACGGGTAGGCGCTTGCCCTGCAAGCGATCATCGCCAGCTTGGCTGGCTCCTACAGCAGCAACCTGCTGTTTCCAGACGGCTTCGGCCTTCATCGCGGCAAGGCGCTTGACCAAGGCTTCCGGCTGTTCACCGGGGAACGGGGTTTCATCCACGTCGGCAGTTTGCACCACAAAACGGATACCTACCTGTTCCAGCAACTCACGGCGGCGCGGTGAAGCAGAGGCCAGAACAAGCTGTGGTTCCTGCATATCAGTCGCCACGGTGATAAGGATGGTTGGTCAGGATGCTCCAGGCGCGGAACAATTGTTCGGCCACCACAATCCGTACCAGCGGATGCGGAAACGTCAGCGGTGAGAGCGACCAGCTTTGCTCGGCGCGTTGCCGACAGGCATCCGACAAACCTTCCGGGCCACCAACCAGCAGACTGACATCACGCCCGGACATCATCCATTTGTCCAGTTGTTGGGCAAGTTGCTCGGTTGACCAAGGCTTGCCCTGCACATCCAGGGTAATGACCATGCTGCCGTCGGGGACAGCCGCCAGCAACTTGTCACCTTCGGTCTGACGGATACGTTGCAGGTCACTGTTTTTGGTACGCTTCTCGGCAGCAATTTCACGCACCAGCAACTGGCACTGGGGTGGCATACGGCTGGTGTATTCCGCCGTACCTTCATTCACCCACCCCGGCATTTTCGTACCAATGGCCAGCAGATGGATACGCACTCAGGCTGTCCCGGCGCGTACCTGGGGAATGGCTTCGCCCGCTTCCCAGAGTTTTTCCAGATTGTAGAAATCGCGGGTAGTTTGCAGCATGACGTGCAGGATAATGTCGTTCAGGTCGAGCAGCACCCATTCTCCATCACGTTCACCCTCGATACCCAGCGGCATGACACCAGCTTCCTTGGCAGCCAGTTCAACGCCTTGTGCCAGGGATTTCACGTGACGAGTGGAGTTGCCAGTCACAATCACCAGCATGTCGGTAATCGGGGATTTGCCGCGCACATCAATACATTTGATGTCCTGGCCTTTCATATCGTCCAGTTTTTCAAGGACTAACTGTTGAAGTTTCTCAAGTTCCATTAAGTTCTATGTATACAGTTGGTGTGTTTGAATATAGCCGAAAACGGCGTCCGGCAACAAATAGCGGGGATTTTTGCCTGTTTTCAGGCGCTTGCGCAAGTCTGTTGCAGAAATTTCCAGTGCCGTCACCGCCAAGGGGTAAATCCTGCCCGATGGCGAATGCTGCAACGCTTGCGGATCATGTTCCATGAAGGGGGAATACCAGCCAGCGGGAGGCAGACTATACCCCGGACGGTGCACAACCACCAGATGGGCAAGTTGTAAAATATCCTGCCAGCGATGCCAGGACTGAAAGTTCAGGAAAGCATCGAAGCCCAGCGCAAACAGGATCGGGCATATTCCACCCAGTTCCCGACGGAAACTTTCCAGGGTATCCACACTGTAGGAAAAACCTGCACGTTGCAGCTCGCGCCCATCCGCCTGCAAACAAGGCTCATCAGCAACGGCAAGCTGTAACATGGCAAAGCGGTGTTCCGGGCTGGCAACCGGCTGCGGGCGATGCGGCGGAACCTTGCCCGGAATCAGGCGCATGTCTGGAATGGCGAAATGTTCCGCCACCTCCAGCGCTGTACGCAAATGGCCGTGATGGATAGGGTCGAAGGTTCCGCCAAAAATACCAATCATGGGGTCACAGGAAAATACCGCGCAGCAGGTAGAAGAACAGCACCGACAGCAATGCCCCGGCAGGCAGGGTGACCACCCAGGACATGAAGATACCGCCTACCACGCGCAGGTCGATGGCCGCAATCCCGCGTGCAAAACCAACCCCCAGGACGGCACCCACCAGGGTATGGGTCGTCGATACCGGAATTCCGGTATAAGACGCCAGCACGACGGTCATGGCGGTGGAAATTTCCGCCGAGAAACCCCGGCTGGGTGTCAGCTCGGTAATGTCATGCCCTACGGTAGCAATGACCCTGTAACCAAAGGTCGCCAGACCGATGACAATCCCGATGGCGCCGACCAGCAGCACCCATGAAGGCACATTGGCCTGGGCAGCCATGACACCACTTTTCGCCACATCAATGACGGCGGCCATTGGCCCGACCGCATTTGCCACGTCATTGGAACCGTGGGCAAACGCCATTGATGAAGCCGTAAAGACCATCAGTACCGCAAAAATCCTTTCCACACTGGCGTAATGGAAACGCTTGTCCGCAGCCATATCCAGCTTTACCCGTCCGATCAATATCCGCCCCAGTACCGCAATGACCGCACCAATCGCAATCGACAGGACAAATTCCATCCCGCCGTCAAAATGCAGGCCAACATGCTTCAAACCTTTTTTTACGGTCAGCAGGGAAAGCACGAAACCGACCATGAACAGGTAGAAAGGCCCATACTTGATGGCATTTTGCAGCGGCGTGCGGGTATCCAGCACCAGTTTCTGGATACTCATGAAAATCATGAACGCCACGAAACCGGAAATGATCGGGGAAAATACCCAACTGGTGGCGGTGGTCGCCACCGTTTCCCAGTTCACCGCATCCATACCCACACCCACTGCCGCAAAGCCGACCACTGCCCCAACAATACTGTGGGTCGTGGAAACCGGCCAACCACGCTGGGTCGCAATCAGCAGCCACAAACCGGCAGCCAGCAGCGAGGCCAGCATCCCCCATACCAGCAGCATCGGGTTGGCGCTGAAAGCCTGCATGTCGACCAGCCCTTTACGGATGGTTTCCGTGACCTGTCCACCCGCCAGGTATGCACCGGCAAATTCAAAAATGGCCGCCAGAACCAATGCCTGCCGGATGGTAATGGCCTTGGAACCCACCGAGGTTGCCATCGCATTGGCCACGTCATTGGCGCCAATGCCCCAGGCCATGAAAATCCCGAACACTGCCGCCAGAAGCAAGTAAATGCCGGTGGT
Organism: Thiotrichaceae bacterium; assembly: GCA_037447095.1. Taxonomy (GTDB): domain Bacteria; phylum Pseudomonadota; class Gammaproteobacteria; order Thiotrichales; family Thiotrichaceae; genus Thiothrix. Next base: position 2,086 of record JBBIHI010000150.1, on the reverse strand, counting down.
ATCTGATAAAAATTCCATGTAATCCCCCTATCGCGCCAGCATCAGTTGCAGGCGGCTGCCCACCCGTTGGGCATCATCGGCTACCCGGCCTGTCCACTCGATCAGGCGATAGGTAAACATGACATCAGTTGCCCGCATACTGTCTTCCAGACCGAACAGGGTATTGCGTAACACGACCTGATAATCGTCGGTTTCGTGTTCGATGCGCCCCAGCTCCTTGAGCATGTCCTCGACATGTTCCACTTCCATGCCCCGGAAGCCCGTTTCCACCAGCTCATCCAGTTCGTTGATGACTTCCAGCGCCTGCTTGACGGCGGCCACACAACGCTTGGTGTATTCGAGGAAGGTTTCCCGCATACTTTCCGGCAGGCGCATGTTACGCCCGACCACCATACCGGCAATGTCCTTGGCCTGATTGATGATCTGGTCCTGCATCCACAACACATCCAGCAGGTCACGGCGGTCAACCGGCATGAAAAAGCCGCGCGGCAGGTTATGGCGCAAGTCCTTCTTCATGGTATCCGCGATGTGCTCCGCCTCGACAATCGCCTGATGCGCTGCCTTGATGTCTTCCTCATCGCTGGTATTCATCCCTTCCACCAATACGATCAGGTACTTTATCCCTTTGTAAACACAGTACATGTGCTCCTGCAAGGGACGGATCGGCGATTTGCCAAACAGTCCGGCAATGTGATTTTTAGGCATGACACTAACTACCTTCCAAAACCAGAAAACGCGGGTAGTATGACCAGCAACGCCGGAGAGGAAAAGCAAAAATTGACAGTTCTGTTAAAACTTTAGGGACATACCCCCGGCATCCACACGCAGGTAACTGATTCTGTCGGAATGCCAATCCCCCAGCACGATACGCTTGGCCGGTTTTGTGCAACACAACAGCTCATGGATGGCCGGGCAATGGGTGTGCCCGTGGATCAGGCGTGATACACCGTATTCTTCCATCATCCTGACCACAGTTTCCTGATTGACATCCATGATGTTTTCGGCCTTGCCCTGGGTGCTCATGCGGCTTTGTTCACGCAAGGTTGCAGCCTGCTGGAAGCGCACCACCAGCGGTTGTGCCAGAGCCTGTTGCTGCCATTGCGGGTTGCGGAACAGCTTGCGCACCTGCTGGTATTCCACATCATCGGTACACAGGCTGTCACCGTGCAACAACAAGGTAGGTGTACCGTAGAGGTCGATTACCTGCGTTTCCGGCAACAGAACGCATCCCGTTGCTGCCGCAAAGCCTGCGCCGATCAGGAAATCGCGGTTGCCGTGCTGGAAATACATTTTCACACCGCGATCATGCAAGCTGCGTAAGCCATCCACCACCGGCAGAAAAACCGCATGTGACGGGTCTTGCAGGGCATCATCCCCTACCCAGTATTCAAACAGGTCGCCGAGGATGTACAGGGCTTCCGCATCCCCATCCAATCCAGCCAGAAAAGCCAGCAATTGTTCAATGACCGCCGGGGTGGCAGCGTCCAGATGCAGGTCGGAAATAAACCAGCTTGCCATGTTGGTTCCTTATGTGGTTAGGCAGCCTGCTATTGGATGCAGGTCTGGAAGGCTTGTCAATGCCCGGACAACACCGCGCAACTTGCTTCAGCCCAGACCTGACAATATGATCAATGCGATAGGCATTACCGGAGGCTTATTACCTGGAAAAACCCTGCCTGATTGTGGAAGTCACTTCCAAATCTACCGAATGGAAAGACCGTCATGAAAAGGCTGTGGTTTACCAGTCACTTGAATCCCTGCAAGCGTATATGGTCGTCCCGCAAGACAAACCGCACGTTACACTCTATTACCGGGAAGAGGACGATGGTTCCTGGTGGGTAACAGCCTTTGAGGATTTGAACCAGGGCATCACCTTAAGGTGTCCTGCAACAACTCTTACCCTGGCCGACATTTACGAGGGCGTTGATTTCACACAAGCTGCCGAGTGACTTCCCGGTGCGCAGCTTACTACCGGAAAGTTTATTCTCCCGAATTTCCGGGGTAAGTTTGGAAGTCCCCCCACCGAATCTGGTATGCTTTGCCTTGCGCGGCCTCCCGTCGCGTTGTCAACCTAGCAAGAGACAGA
>JBBIHI010000149.1:0-6682 GCA_037447095.1 Thiotrichaceae bacterium | reverse complement strand
GTTGGTTTAGTGACATTATGGATGCTGTAAAAGATGCCGTCCCTGTCATTATCCAGACTGCTATCCCACTAATACTCTGAAAAACGAAAAGCGCCCACCCTGTAAAGGGTGGACGCTTGCTTACTCATTTCAAAAAAGCCTTAACTGACTAAAGTATCCCCCAGACCCCGCGCCAGATCGGCCTGAATGTCAGCAATATTTTCCAGCCCCACAGAAACCCGCACCAGACCGTCGGCAATCCCTGCCTGCTGTTTCTGTTCAGGGGTCAAACGTCCGTGGGTGGTGGTCGCAGGATGGGTAATGGTGGACTTGGTATCACCCAGATTGGCGGTAATCGACAGCATCCGGGTCGAATCCATGACCTTCCATGCCGCTGGCTGCCCGCCCTTCACCACAAACGAGACAATCCCGCCAAAACCGCTTTGCTGCTGTTTTGCCAGGGCATGTTGAGGATGCGACACCAGCCCCGGATAGAACACTTGTTCCACCGCCGGATGCGCTTCCAGCCACTGGGCAAGCTGCATGGCATTGTCGCAATGCGCCTTCATGCGCAGGCTTAAGGTTTCCAACCCCTTGAGGAAAACCCATGCATTGAACGGGCTCATAGTGACACCACCTGTGCGCAGGACGCCATACACATCCTTGCCCACCCGTTCCGTATCCCCGACAACGGCACCACCCAGAACCCGCCCCTGACCATCCAGGTATTTGGTTGCGGAATGCACCACAAGATCAGCACCCAATTCCAGCGGTCGCTGCAAGGCAGGCGTGCAAAAGCAATTATCAATCACCAACAGACTACCGTTCCGGTGGGCAATTCCCGCCAGTTCACGGATGTCCACGAGTTCGGTCAACGGATTGGCAGGCGTTTCGGCAAACAACAGACGGGTATTGGGCTGCAAAGCAGCCTCCCATTCCCATGCCGCAAGGTCAGTCAGTTCTACAAAACTGACACTGACCCCGAATTTCGCCACATAGTTTTGCAGCAGGACGGTTGTTGTCCCAAACACCGAGCGGGAACACAGCACGTGGTCGCCCGCCTTCAGCAAACCCAGCATCACTGCCAGAATCGCCGACATCCCGGAGGAGGTCGCCACGCAACTTTCCCCACCTTCCAGCACCGCCAGCCGCTCCTGGAAATAGCGCACCGTGGGATTGGTGAAACGGGCATAGATATTCCCCGGCTCACTGCCACCAAAGCGTGCTGCCGCTTCCGCCGCACTGCTGAACACAAAACTGGAAGTCGGAAAAATGGCTTCCGAATGCTCGTTTTCGTGGGTGCGCTCATGACCGGTACGCACCGCCAGCGTTTCAAACGCCCATGGGAAATCGTCCAATCACTACCCCTGCTTCTGGCGGCTGATCACCACCAGGGTATTTTCATCCACCTGATCAAACAGGTTGATAACATCGCGGTTGCGCATACGGATACAGCCATGCGAAGCCGGTGTACCGATGCGGCCTTCTTCCCCTGTACCGTGGATGTAGATAAAACGCTCTTTGGAATCCACATCCCCGCCCTTGTTCAAACCTGGCTCAAGGCCGTCCAGCCAGAGGATACGGCTGGTAACGTAATCCGCCGGGCTGTCTGCCCCCGGCGTGGTCAGGATGTCAACAATCTGTCCGGTATTCTGGCGTGATTTGAAAATACTGCCCAAGGGCGCACCTGCACCAATTTTTTCCGCAATTCGGTGCACGCCCAGGGGCGTCTGGTCACTGCCCTTGCGGCTGCCAACCCCTTTTTCAGCCGTCGAAACCGGCCATTCACCCACGGCACGGCCATCCACCAGCAGGTACATCCTTTCGATGGTGGTATCAACCAGCAAGACCTTGTGGGTGGAATAGGTCGGGAAACGTTGCTGCAAATCAGCCAATACCGGGGCAAAACGCCCTTCGGGGACGCCTCCTTGAGCCTGCTGTGGGTTTTGCATCATCGCATTATCCTGAGGAAATGCCTGTGGTTGTCCTGCCATGGCGATGCTGCTGTCAAGCGCTATCGCAAATATCAATGGCAGCCATTTCCTTTTCACGCCTGTTTTTTTGTTCATCATTGCGTAAAGCCTCCAATTCCTTAAAGTAATCACTGTTTTCCCCGGTGGCGTAGTGCCCGGTAAAGACCGAACAATCGAACTCCTTGAGCCGGGGATTGCCCTTGCTGACCGCTGCAATCAGGTCTTCCAGCGACAGGTAAAACAGCCGGTCAACACCAATGGCCTCGGCCACCTCTTCTTCTGTCCGTCCATGGGCGATCAATTCCCCGGCGGCTGGCATGTCAATGCCGTAAATGTTCGGGAAGCGGATAGGCGGCGACGCAGACGCGAAATATACCTTCTTTGCCCCGGCGTCCCGCGCCATCTGCACAATTTCACCGGAGGTCGTACCGCGCACAATCGAATCATCCACCAGCATCACGTTCTTGCCCTTGAACTCCAGTGCCAAGGGGTTAAGTTTCTGGCGCACCGATTTCTTGCGCTTGGCCTGCCCTGGCATGATGAAGGTACGCCCAATATAGCGGTTCTTGATGAAACCTTCCCTGTACGGCACGTTTAACGCATACGCCATTTCCAGTGAGGACGTGCGGCTGGTATCAGGAATCGGGATCACCACATCAATATCATGATCCGGCCATTCGCGCATGACCCGTTCGGCCATTTTGCGCCCCATCCGCATCCGCGCCTTGTGCACGAATACATTGTCGATAATGGAATCCGGGCGGGCGAAATAGACATATTCAAAGATGCAGGTAGCATAACGTGGTGCATCGCTGCATTGGCGGGTAAACACATGGCCTTCGGGGGTAATGAAAATGGCCTCACCCGGCTCAATGTCGCGTACCAGACGGTAGCCCTGTGCATCCAGCGCCACACTTTCCGACGCCAGCATGTATTCGTTACCCTGCGCTGATTCACGCACGCCGTACACCAAGGGGCGAATCCCGTGCGGGTCGCGGAAACCCACCAGACCATCGCGGGTCAGCATGGCAATCACCGCATAGGCCCCCTTGCAACGCCGGTGCACACCCGCAACCGCCGCGAAAATGTCTTCCGGGGTCACACGCAAGGCATCCTGGCGATACAGTTCCTGGGCAAACACATTCAGCAGGATTTCCGAGTCGGAATCGGTATTGATCTGGCGGCGATCCTGACGGTACAGCTCACGTTTCAGGATATGGGCATTGGTCAGGTTGCCGTTATGCGCCAGGGAAATCCCATACGGACTGTTGACGTAGAAAGGTTGCGCTTCTGCCGCTGACGAGGAACCTGCCGTTGGGTAACGCACATGCCCCACCCCCATGTTCCCCTGCAACATGCGCATATGGCGTTCGTGGAAAACATCTTTGACCAGACCATTCTCCCGGCGCAGGTAAAGTTTGCGCCCATCGCTGGTAACAATACCGGCGGCATCCTGTCCCCGGTGCTGTAGCACCGTCAATCCGTCATAGAGAGCCTGATTGACAGGTTCATGTCCGATAATGCCGATAATCCCACACATATCCTTGCCCTTGTGTGCAATGAAAGCGTCATATTCTAACCCCGATACCACAAAAAGACACCCGGATTGCACTTTGGTTTCAGACATCCCTAACCGGAACAGCAGGCACAAAAAAACCCGCACTGGGCGGGTTTTTGAATATGGCGCATCCGGAAGGATTCGAACCTCCGACCACCTGGTTCGTAGCCAGGTACTCTATCCAACTGAGCTACGGATGCGTAGCGAGGGGCGCATTATGCGCATTTCACTTATATCGGTCAAGTATCTTTTTACACCTACTTAACCTGAAAAACCAAATGGCGGAAAGGGCGGGATTCGAACCCGCGATGGGCTTTTGGCCCATACTCCCTTAGCAGGGGAGCGCCTTCGGCCTCTCGGCCACCTTTCCTGTTTCTTGGCTTGCTCGGCGAAGAAGGCGGTAAGAATACCTATCAAATCGCGGAAGGTAAAGGGTTAATTTGAATTTTCTTCCACCACCAAAGGCTCGGAATATTCGTGGCGGATACGCTCATAGATTTCTTCACGGTGCACAGCAACATCCTTGGGTGCATTGATCCCCAGGCGAACCTGATTACCCTTTACGCCCAGCACTGTAACGCTTACTTCATCCCCAATCATGAGGGTTTCCCCTACCCTCCGCGTCAGAATCAACATACCGCAAACTCTCCATATCGCTGCATTGACATCACATAGCCCCGTGATCATGTTTTCAGGTTAGAACCCTGAAGAAAGGCTTGCTCAACAATCCCACATGAGCACTGAACTTAAGCTGAACTAGTCCTGAAAAGTGTTGCGTTTTTACCATGATGATGAGAAAAAACAACACTTCAAACCCAGTTTTCACTTTCTATCAAATATTCAGGCAAAAAGAAACCCGCTGTTGTCGTCTTTTTACAACAGCGGGTAATCAATGTAATGGGATAACTCAGGACTCTCTGGATAAACCAAAGGCGTCGTGCAGGACGCGCACCGCCAGCTCCAGATATTTCTCGTCAACCACTACCGCAACCTTGATCTCGGATGTAGAAATCATGCGGATGTTGATACCCTCATCGGCCAGCGTCTTGAACATCTTGCTGGCAACACCGGCATGGGAACGCATACCCGCACCTACAATCGCTACTTTGGCAATATTTTCGTCGCCAGTACATTGCTTCGCGCCCATGCTTTCCGCCGTCTTGCAGAGAATCTGACGCGCCTTGGCATAGTCATTCTTATGAATGGTGAAAGTGAAGTCAGTGGTGCTGTCGGAACCGATATTCTGCACGATCATGTCGACTTCGATGTTGGCGTCGGAAATCGGCCCCAGAATCTGGAACGCAACGCCAGGGCGGTCAGGCACGCCGATAACAGTCAGTTGTGCTTCATCGCGGTTGAACGCAATACCACGGACGGATACTTCTTCCATTACATCTTCCTCACGAGTGACCAGCGTGCTTTTACCTTCCCCAAATTCGTCGAAACTGGAAAGCACGCGGATAGGCATATCATATTTGTAGGCAAATTCCACAGAACGGATTTGCAGCACCTTGGAACCCTGGCTGGCCATTTCCAGCATCTCTTCCAGCGTCAGGCTGGGGATGTGGCGGGCTTTGGGTTCAATACGTGGGTCGGTGGTGTAAACGCCGTCCACGTCAGTGTAAATCTGGCATTCGTCGGCTTTGAGCGCGACCGCCAATGCTACGCCAGTGGTATCGGAACCACCACGACCCAGCGTGGTAATGCTGCCGTCTTCAGCAACGCCCTGGAAACCAGCCACGACCACGACCTTGCCTTCGGACAAATCCTTGCGGATAGGTGCGGCGTCGATGTCACGGATACGCGCCTTGGTGTGGGCGTCGTCGGTGAGGATGCGTACCTGCGCCCCGGTGTAGGAACGTGCGGGCTGAGCCCGTCGAGCCAGCGCCAGCGCCAGCAGGCCAATCGTAACCTGCTCACCGGTGGAAAGAATCGCGTCCTTTTCGCGCTCGGAACCCTGCGGGTTGATTGCGTTGATCAGCGCGACCAGCTTGTTGGTTTCGCCCGACATCGCGGAAACCACCACGATGACATCGTTGCCCTGTTGTTTCCAGCGGATTACCCGGTCAGCCACCGCCTCGATACGCTCGGGCGAGCCAACGGAAGTACCGCCGTATTTCTGTACGATCAGTGCCATTGTTTACCTTCAAAACAATTCAAATTTCCGCACTTACCCCCCACCCTAACCCTCCCCCGCAAGGGGGGAGGGAACAAGACACCATAACCGTACAGCATCTTTGCCCCCTTCCCCCCTTGCGGGGGAAGGGTTGGGGATGGGGGGAAGAAACGGTACTAAACCCTCTCAGCTACCCAGCCCTGCACTGAAGCCAGTGCCGCCGGGAGCGCCGCTACATCTGTTCCGCCGCCTTGCGCCATGTCGGGGCGGCCACCACCCTTACCACCGATTTGCTGGGCGACGAAGTTCAGCAGTTCACCAGCTTTAACACTGGCGGTTTCATCTTTGGTCACGCCAGCCACCAGACTGACCTTGTCATCGGCAACTGCTGCCAGAATCACCACAGCCTTACCCAGTTTATTCTTGAGCTGGTCGACGGTATCACGCAGGGATTTGGGGTCTGCTCCTTCCAGATTGGCTGCCAGTACGCGCAGGCCGCCGACTTCCACCGCTTGATCAGCGAGGCTGGAACCTGCCTGGGAAGCCATTTTGCCTTTGATCTGCTCCAGTTCCTTTTCCAGCGCGCGGTTCTTTTGCAGCATGACGTCGAGTTTGTCACCGATTTCGGTCGGGTTGGACTTGAGCATTCGTGCCACACTGTCCAGACGGCTGGTGACATCATTTAGCCAAGTCATGGCATTTGCGCCAGTGACTGCTTCGATACGACGGATACCAGCGGCAACGCCGCCTTCGCTGATGATCTTGAACAGACCAATATCGCCGGTACGGTTGACGTGGCAACCACCGCACAATTCGGTGGAGAAGCCGATTTTCAGTACACGTACTTCATCGCCGTATTTCTCGCCGAACAGCGCCATTGCGCCTGCTTTCTTGGCGTCATCCATCGACATGACTTGCGCGGAAGTGGCTGCATTCTGGCGGATTTCGCGGTTGACGATGGCTTCTACTTCGGCAATTTGCTCAGCAGTGACAGGTTCTGGCTGGGAGAAGTCGAAACGCAGGCGGTCTGGTGTAACCAGTGAGCCTTTCTGTTCG
>JBBIHI010000148.1:0-6797 GCA_037447095.1 Thiotrichaceae bacterium | reverse complement strand
CAATGCCACCTCAAAACGCGGGTGTGCGCCGAAACTGGCATACAAGCCCTGATCCTCCGGGTTAAGCAGCGCCACACACATGACCGGATAACGCCCACCCAACGAAGCATCCTTCACCAGGATGCCAAAACCGGCAGCACGTAATTCCGCAATCCCCGCCTGAATATGCGGGTAACGGGCAATAACCGCTTCCGGCACATCCGGCAGGCAAATCCCTTCAGCAATGATGCGGAACTTGATGTGGCGCTCGAAAATTTCCGACAACGCCTGGGTGCGGGCTTCGGTTTTGCTGTTCCCGGCAGACATCCCGTTACTGACGTACAGGTTGCCAATCACATTCACCGGGAACCACACCGTTTCCCCATCACGCTGGCGAACGTAAGGCAGGGCGCAAATACCGCGCTCCTCGTTACCGGAATTGAGATCAACCAGCCGCAGCGCATCCAGCGTATTTTCCGGGTCATAAAACGACAGGGTATTTTTATCCAACAGACCATCTGGTAACTCACCATTTTTACCCAATGCAAACCACTTTTCCTGAGGATAATGTGCGAACCCAGCATTGGCGATGGTTTCGCCGAGATAAAAATCCGCCCAGAAATAGTTGGTGCTAAGCCGCTCGAAATATTCGCCAAGGGCACTGGCCAGAGCTGCCTTTTGCGATGCCCCTTTGCCATTGGTAAACAGCATCGGGCAATCACGGTCATGGATATGCACCGACCAGACATTGGCCACAGGATTCAGCCACGAGGCTTCCTCAATGTGAAAACCCAGTTTTTGCAACTTTTCCTGCATGGCGGCAATCGAAGCCTCCAGTGCAGCATCTTTGCCCGGAATAAACGTCTGTTCTTGCATGGGAAACCTTGTGTACTGGCAGTTTGTCAGGAAATCGTGCCTATTTTAGCGCAGTGCACAAGCGGATGCGTGAATATCCGGTATAATTGACAGCTTATCTCGCGTAAGGAACACTTATCCCCATGACAGGACAGGCCATTGAGGCACCCAAAACAACCAACAACCAACCTTGGCTATGGTTTGCCGCCGGTGCGCTGATTTTGCTGCTGATTGCCGCAGCAAGTTTCGCACCACGCCTGTTTGGCCAGGCACCTGACGCTGACAGCCATGGTCTGGCCGAATTGCGCGAAACCCTGCGAGCCGACCCGACAAGCGTTCGGGGCAACTGGTTACGCACCCTCAACCCGAAAATGCAGGATGTGCAGGGTGATCTGGTCTGGAACCCTTCCCGGCAACAAGGTGTCATGCGCTTCATCAACCTTCCCGACCCACCTGCCGGAATGTTTTACCGCCTCTGGCTATACGACAGCCACAGCATCAACGCACCTGTTTCCGGGGCAAAATTCCAGCACGGTTCTGGGGCGGATGAGTGGTATGCCGCCATCTACCCCGAGAGTCAGGTTGAGACCCCCTACAAATTTGAATTGAAACTGGAGTCAGACAACAAAAGCATCCCCTCCCAGATCATGCTGATGGTACAGCCGTAAAACGGTTACAGGAAAACCGCCTTATCCGGCTGCCGCCCCGCAGTGGGTACAGAATTTCGTTCCAGCCTCCAGCGGTTTGCCGCATTGGGTGCAGAATTTTGTTTCAGTGGCAGGTTTCGACCCAAACAGTTGCTTCAGGTCATCCTTGGTCGTCAAATCACGCTGCGCATTGAATACATCATCCATCAGCATTTCCGCTGGCATGTCCTTGCCGCTAGTCCAGGTTGCCTTTTTGGTGCCGTAACGCAATATCCCCAGTTTGGCGAGAAGTTCGAGCAATTTCATGGCTGACTCCTTGTTCCGATCAGATTTTTGCCCCACATGCCCCGCAGAAACGTGAATCTTCCTCCAGTGGCGCACCACATTGCCGACAGAAACGGGGGCGGGGACGTTCTGTTGCAGTGGCTACCGCAACGGTTTCCGGTGGAAGCACCGGTTCTGGTGCTGCCGGTTTCGGCAACAGCACAAAGCCGGACAACAGGTCATGCAGGAAAACCACTACACGGGCAGACGCCGGGCTGGTCACGGCATATTTCGGCCCCTCACGGCGGCACAACCAAAGTGAACCGAGCATCCGTAACAGCAGCATATCCGTGGTTTCCACCTTGCCATCCAGCAAGCGGACAAGCTGGATACGCGCCCCCGCCAAGGGAAGCTGCCAGTAGGCGATACCCAGGGCAAACTTGTCCGTTGGCGACCAGTTGTTGGCTGCACCCGCTTGCGCCCAACCGGCCTGTTGCAATGCATGCATACCTTGCGCCAGTACATCCTCGTTCACATCTGGCACGCTTTCCAGCAACTGCGTCAGCAAGCCCGCACTCCAGCGCATATCGCCAGCCATCATGCCATCCAGCGTGCGCAGGTAGATTTCATCCAGCGTCACCCGGCTATCCGGTTTAGGCAAGCGTGCCAGCAAGGCTTCCAGTTCACGTTGGCGCAGGGCGTCGGCAAATCCGGCAAGCGCCAGCAAGGCATTGCCCTCCAGTTGGGCAGACAGGGGCAGTTCACCAATGTCCTGTTCCAGCCCCAAACCAGTTGCCAGCAGCGCCAGCACATGATCGGGGGAAAGCGTTTCCGCCAGATTGAACGCCCCGGCACCATCCGGCGTGAAGCCTGCCAGACGGTCACTATCCCCAGTCCCATAAGCCACCAGATGGCGGGCATTGTTCGGTGTAACCAGTGTTACCCCGATGCGGACGCGCGGGTCAGCCAGGAAGGCCAAGCCAGCCTTATTGACACCTTCCGGTAATGCAGCAGGACTTGATGTCGGCAAATTTTCCATTACCGCAGGAGCCAGCTTGCCGGTTGCGCCAAACCCAGCCAGGAAGGCCAAGCCAGCCTTATTGACACCTTCCGGTAATGCAGCAGGACTTGATGTCGGCAAATTTTCCATTACCGCAGGAGCCAGCTTGCCGGTTGCGCCAAACCCGGCCAGCATGGCGGCTGCCTGGGCGGCATCCAGACGGTGCTGGACTACGGCTGTTTGCTCATTCATCGTGCTACTCCTTTCATTTCGCCAGCTTCAGACTGTCAAACTGCCCAGCCAGCGATTTGCCGAATTCATCCAGGCTGCTGAAACCAAGGTTTTCCAAACCTTCCTGCAAAGCAGCCAGTTCATGGGCACTGGGCTTCGCAGGCAGGTTGGAAGCGCGGATCAGGCTCATGGCGTCGCTCAGGCGATCCGGCAATGCCCCAGCCTGCAAGCCTTGTGCGTCGTAAGCCTTGCGCACCGCATCCAGCGTACTGACGCCTTTCTGCGCTTGTGCTACTGCCTCAAACGGATCACCGCGCCGCAGGTTGCCTGCAATCTTTTCGTCGAACTGTTGCCCGATAGCGCTGGGGTCGCGCAGGCGCAATGGGGTTTCCGGTATGCCTGTCTTGCCGGAACTGGATGAAAATGTTTGATAAATACGCGGCGTGCCCCGAACCCGCTGGCCGGTGGCGGCATCCACAAGCTGGTCGGAATAGTCCGGGCAGGCTTCGCGGAAGGTGCGGTCGGTGGCGGTATGCCCGTGCTGTCCCGCCCACCAGGCTTTTTGCTGCGCTTCGCTCAGGCCCTTGGGGCACTTATTGGCGTCATAACCCGTGAGCTTGGCAAAGATGTCGTGGGAATCCTTTTCCCAACTCTCACGTGGCACTTCGAGCCATTCACCTTTTTCGTTCTTGAACATGACCCGGAAGTCGCGGTCGGTGTTGATGCCGGAGCTGGCCTTGCCGGGGGTACGGAATTCGTGTACTACGACCTTGCTGTCGGCCAGTTCCGGGTGGGTTTCCTTGAGCCGTTTGATCAGTTCCTTGTCGTGAGGTTTGTAGACTTCGGAACGCAGGGTGTTGTTGAAACCGTCCTGCAATTCTTCTGAACCGGCTTGCTTGAGGTTGCGCACCTGATGCGGCTTACGTTGCATTTCCAGCACATCATCCAGGCGTGCGCGTGGGTGGCCAGAAGCATCTTTCATCAGATTCTTTTCCAGTTTGGCGAGATTACGCTCACTTTCAGCGGCCAGATCACCAACTGCCGTGCGGGCAGAGCGCAGGCGTTCGGCAACTTTGGCGGCTTCTTCCGCTGCTTCACCAGCTTCGCGCCATGCAGTACGCACAGCGCCAGCGGCTTGCCCGACATATTCCGCCGCCTTGCCGATACCGAGATCAATGGCGGCGGAAATGGCTCCGGCCTTAAGGATTTCGTAAGTAGATTTGCCTTCCCGCACGGCATTACGCATGGCAAGACTGCTGCCAACGCTGGCAGTGGCATAGCCTCGGGTCAGGACAGCATCCAGTGCCGCTGCGCCGACCTGCAAGCCGGTGTCAAACACAGCGTCCTTGTAGGTATAGGTAGGGGTAAAGCCTGCCCTGGCCTGTTCGTCAAGGATACCGCCCAGGTTGGCAAGCCCCTCAAGAGCACCGAGATGGTCGGATTGCAGGGAAAGTTCTTCGGCCTTGTGTTGCAGGCGGTCAAGCAGCGCCTTGCGGGTCGCATCCAGCGTGCCGTCCTGGATGTCTTTGCGCCAGATGGCTTCGATGGCGTCATCCAGCTTACGGCGTTCCTCAAAGATAATGGCAATGGCTTCGCGCTGGCGCGGGGCGTCAAGCACGGCCTGCCCCATAGCGCGGGTCTGGGCGTCGTATTCGCGCATGGCGTCAGCAGAACGGGCTTCGATGGCGGCAATATCCTGGGCGCGGTGCTGCTCCTGTTCGTACAGGTTACGCCCGACCCAACCGCCGTCTTCGGCGCTCCAGACCTCATCGGTTGCCGGGTTTACGTCGCCATCCTGATGCGGGTGCGCAACGGGTGGCGGTGGCTGCGCCTGGTCGGGTGGCTCGAAACGGGCAATGCCGTTTTCCTCGACATACTTCCAACCAAGCGCCTGGTATTTGTTTTTCCAGGCATCGAAACCATCATCCGGTAACTGGCCGCGCAGCAGGCTCCCCATGCTTTCCAGTGCATCGCGGCGGCTGACGCCGAGTTGCCCGATCATTAGCCATGCGCCCAGCCCAGCAACGCCTGCACCCAAGGTCGTACCTACCCCCGTGGCAACCGCCGCTTCGGTTTCACTCCATTGCCCTGGGGGGCTGACATATTCCTCTGGAGGGGGTGTTTGTGCATCGGGTTCCGTATTACCAGGCACCTGCATTGCATCCAGAAGCTGCTTGACATCAGGGTGCCAATTCTTGTCAGGAGGGGCAACGCCTTGTGGTGTAGGTGGCCCCCCACCACCGATTGGATGCGTTTTAAGACGGTCACGCAAATTGGAAACGCTAGCCCCATCGTCTGCACCAGCGGATAACATGGCACTACCCAGTCCAATCAGGATAAGCAACTGTAGCAGCAGTAACTGCACGGACTGCCTGAGGATTACCTGTTTCATGGCACAAACTCCAGAGTGGCCTGCGCCTGTTGCATCGCTTGCTGGGCGGTGTGCCACAAGTTTGCAGGGGCGGTGAGTTCCAACCGGTACATGACTGCGCCACGCTGGAAGACCAGCATTTCCGTCATCAGCTTGCCTGCCACATCATCCGGGCCGATATAGCGCAACAGCGCCCGCTGGCCTTTGCTGCCTGCGATATTAGCAGCGCCCTTTTCCAGCACTTCGGCATCTGCCGCCAAATCCTTCAGTTCGGCAACATGCGTTGCCAATACATTGCTGGCTGAACGGCCCTTCTGGGCTGGTTCCGCCATTACCGCAAGGAACATCTGCATTTCCGGGTCACTGTCCGGTGATTTGAAGACCAGTTCGTGCTGCTCAGTACCTTCCTGACGTTGCCAGCCCTCTGGAATATCCATGACAAAGCCAGCATCACCCTGTACCTTTTCCAGCCGGAAACCATAGTCAGCACTGCGTATGTGTTGGTAATGGAAACCGTCCGGCCCTGCCCCAGCCTGATTGCCAGCAAGCGGAGACGAGGATGTCGGCTGTGGATTATTGGGAGCCAGTAATGCAAGGGCAATGACCGCCAGCAGGATGCCACCGACCACCATCAACGCTGTCAGCTTCCCGCTACCACGGCGCTGGGTAGCTTGTTTAACGGGCGGGGTCTGGGATTGAGACTGGGGTGTTATTACAGGCTGCTGAACAGTTTTTAACGCCGTACCGCACTCACCGCAAAAAGCATCTTCCGGCAATACCGGCGCACCACAATGCGGACAAAAACGAGGTTCGTTCAACCTTGACCTCCTTGCGACACGGGCTGTGGCAAGGTTGCAAGCAATGCACTGGCTTGCCGGTAACGCCATAGCTGGCTGACATTGTTGCCCACGGCAATCCCGGTTCCGACCAGCAAGGCCATGATGCCCCCCAACGGGCTTCCACCCACCATCATTCCCAACAACTGGTTCATCAGGAAGGTTGCCCCCCAGACCAACAGATACCACACGTTACCCTGGCTGCGGATCAGGTCGCCGTCAATAAAGATTTTCGTCGTCCGCGCCCAGCCCGCACCGACCATTACACCCGCCATCACGGGCAGAAGAATCATCAGCAAACCAGGGCGCGGCAACCTGAACAGCAACTGGACTCCGGCAACTGCCAGGGTAGTCAGCAAGGAGACAATCAGTGCGCCGGGGACAATCGAACGCGCCCGCCGGAAGGTAACAAGCATCATGCCAATGGAAAACAGCACCATCGCCGTACCCAACAAGGAAAGGATTCGGAAAAACGTCCGGGCAGGATCATCAAAGAAAAGGCTGGCGATTATCAGAACCACCAAACCAAGCATAGCCACCAAGGCGACCTTGACCAGCCGCCAACCCTCCGCCGCAATCTGCCGCCACATTGACACCATACTGCACCTCTGGCA